>JBDZUN010000348.1:0-2444 GCA_040255145.1 Hyphomicrobiales bacterium
GACTATCTCGTCTCGCTGATCCCGAAGGACCGCCTGCACAAGCTGGAGCCGAACGGCCCCGGCCGGCCGAAGCTGCCGCTACCGACGCCCGCGCCGGACATGGTGCCGCCCAGCCCGACGCAGAAAGCGGCGCATGCGGCATCGAGGGAACCCATGGTCCTGGATTCAAGACTGGCGATTCGCGCCGTTCCGCACTATGTCATCAAGCATCTGGCGCGCACCCCTTCCGCTGAGGACACGTGATGGCTGCATCTTCCGTGCCCGGCACGCCGCGCGGCCGGGCCGCTTCGTCCTTGGACGACGACGCCTTTCACGAGGAATGCGGCATATTCGGCGTGTTCGGCCATCCGGACGCCGCGACCCTGACCGTGCTCGGCCTGCACGCGCTGCAGCATCGCGGACAGGAGGCGGCCGGTATCGTCTCGTTCGACGGCCACCACTTCAAGTCCGAGCGTCGACTCGGCCTGGTCGGCGACAACTTTTCCAACGAGACCGTGATCGAGCGCCTGCGCGGCGACAACGCCGTCGGCCACGTCCGCTACGCCACCACCGGCGAAACGATCCTGCGCAACGTCCAGCCGCTGTTCGCCGACCTGGCCATGGGCGGCTTCGCCGTCGCGCATAACGGCAACCTGACCAACGCGACCGCCCTGCGCCAGGAGCTGGTGCAGCGGGGCGCGATCTTCCAGTCGACCTCCGACACCGAGACGATCGTCCACCTGATCGCGGTCAGCCCCTTCCCGACCCTGATGGAGCGGCTGATCGACGCGCTGCGCCAGATCGAGGGCGCCTGGTCGCTGGTCGCGCTGACCGAGGACCGCCTGATCGGCGTGCGCGATCCGCTCGGCGTCCGGCCGCTGGTGCTGGGCCGCATCGGCGACGCCCACGTGCTGGCGTCCGAGACCTGCGCGCTCGACATCATCGGCGCCGACTATGTCCGTGATATCGAGCCGGGCGAAGTGGTCACCATCACCGCCGCCGGGGTCGAGAGCGCCCAGCCCTTCCCGCGCCTGCGTCGGCGCTTCTGCGTCTTCGAATACGTCTATTTCGCCCGGCCCGACAGCGTGCTCGGCGGCCGCAGCGTCTACGAGGCGCGCAAGCGCATCGGCCGCGAGCTGGCGCGTGAGGCGCCGGCGCCCGCCGACGTCGTGATCCCGGTTCCGGATTCCGGCACGCCCGCGGCGATCGGCTTCGCCGCCGAGGCCGGCATCCCGTTCGAGCTCGGCATCATCCGCAATCACTATGTCGGCCGCACCTTCATCGAACCGACGCAGGGCATCCGCCAGCTCGGCGTCAAGCTGAAGCACAACGCCAACCGCGCCCAGCTCAAGGGCAAGCGGGTCGTCCTGGTCGACGACAGCATCGTGCGCGGCACCACCTCGCTCAAGATCGTCGAGATGGTGCGCGAGGCCGGCGCGACCGAGGTGCACATGCGCATCGCCAGCCCGCCGACCACCCATTCCTGCTTCTACGGCGTCGACACGCCGGAACGCAGCAAGCTCTTGGCGGCTCAGATGGGCCTGGAGGACATGCGCGCGCATATCGGCGTCGACAGCCTGGCCTTCATCTCGATCGACGGCCTCTACCGCGCGATGGGCGAGCCGAACCGCAACGACGCGATGCCGCAATTCTGCGACGCCTGCTTCACCGGCGACTATCCGACCGCGCTGACCGACCAGTCGCGCGCGGACCGGCCGTTGCAGCTTTCGCTGCTGGCCGAAACCGCCTGATGGCCACGGACGCCGACAACGGTGGGTCCGGCCGGCTTGCCGGGCGGCTCGCGGTCATCACCGGCGCCTCGCGCGGGATCGGCCGGGCGGTGGCGCTGCGCTTCGCCGCCGAGGGCGCCCACGTCATCCTGATCGCGCGCACGGTCGGCGGCCTGGAGGAGGCCGACGACGAAATCCGCGCGCTGGGCGGTGCGGCGACCCTGGTGCCGCTCGACGTGAAGGACGGACCGGGCATCGACCGGCTCGGCGCCGCGCTTTACGAGCGCTGGGGCAAGCTCGACATCGTAGTCGGCAATGCCGGCATGCTGGGACCGCTGACCCCGGTCGGCCACATCGCGCCGGAGGCATGGGACAACTTGCTTGCGGTCAACCTGACCGCCAACTGGCGGCTGATCCGCTCGCTCGATCCGCTGCTCAAGCTGTCGGATGCCGGGCGCGCGATCTTCGTCAGCTCCGGCGCAGCGCGCAAGAACCTGCCGTTCTGGGGCGGCTACGGCATGACCAAGGCGGCGCTGGAGGCGATCGTGCGCACCTATGCCGCCGAATGCGCCGACACCAACGTGCGCGCCAACCTGATCAATCCGGGCCCGATCCGCACCCGCATGCGCGCGCAGGCGATGCCGGGCGAGGACCCGATGACCCTGCCCGTGCCGGAAGCGGTGACGGAACTGTTCGTGGAACTGGCCGAGCCGGCCTGCGCCCTGAACGGCGAGG
>JBDZUN010000349.1:0-2443 GCA_040255145.1 Hyphomicrobiales bacterium
ACCAAAGTGGTCCAGCCGCTGGAAACGAGTGTGGTCACCGCGATCCGCGTGCGCGACGTGCTGCAGCGGGTCGAAGGCCTCATGCGCCAGATCGCGCTGGCGCTCGTGGGCGCGAGCGGGGTCAGCCTGGCCGCCGGCCTGCTGGTGCTGACCGGCGCGGTCGCCGCCGGCCGCCGCGCCCGGCTCTACGACGCCGCCGTGCTGCACGCGCTGGGCGCGACGCGGCGGCAGGTGATGACCGGCCTCGCGATCGAATACCTGCTGCTCGGCGTCATCGCCGGCCTGATCGCGGCCGCCGCCGGCTGGCTCGCCGCATGGGCCGTCGTCGAACGCCTGATGGGGTTCGAGGCGGTGTTCCTGCCCGGCCGCATGCTGGCGATCGTCGGCCTGGGCGGCGGCGCGACCCTGGCATTCGGGCTGCTCGGCACATGGCGCGCGCTGGGCACGACGCCGGCGCGTCTTCTGCGCACGGCGTGAGTGCCAAGCATCCGCGTTAGCTTGATTCCAAAATGGGCCAAAACGATATAGAGTTCATCCGTCCGGGATTGGACGGCTTTCGGAGAATCGTGACACCATGGCTGACTACGATCAGAGGGCGCAGCGCGCCACATGGCCGCGCACCACGACCGTCGACACGGGCGCGATCGACCAGGGCCTGCGCGCCTACATGCTGCAGGTCTACAACTACATGGGCTTCGCGCTGGCCCTGACCGGCGCCGTGGCGTGGTTCACCTATCGCACGCCGGCTTTGTTCCACGCGGTCACGCAGACTCCGCTGGCATACCTGGTGATGTTCGCGCCGCTCGGCATCGTCTTCTACCTGAGCTTCCGCGTCCACAAGTTGAGCGTGACGGCCGCGCAGACCTGGTTCTGGGTCTTTGCGGCGCTGTTCGGCCTGTCGATCTCGTACATCTTCGCGGTCTACACCCAGACCAGCATCGCGCGCGTGTTCTTCATCACTGCCGGCATGTTCGGCGGCATGAGCCTGTACGGCTATACGACGCGGACCGACCTGTCGCGCTTCGGATCGTTCCTGATCATGGGCGTGATCGGCATCGTCATAGCCATGCTGGTCAACATGTTCCTGCATTCGAGCGCGCTGAACTTCGCGGTCTCGGTGATCGGCGTGCTGCTGTTCACCGGCCTCACCGCCTATGACACGCAGCGCATCAAGGAGATGTATTTCGAGGGCGACGGCACCGTGGTCACCGGCCGCAAGGCCATCATGGGCGCGCTGGCGCTGTATCTCGACTTCCTGAACATGTTCCTGTTCATGCTGCGCCTGTTCGGCGGCCAGCGGAGCTAGGCGACCACAATCCCGTAGCGTTCAAAGCCCCGGACCCCAGGTCCGGGGCTTTTTTCGTTGCCGACCGGGCGCGGGCTAGCGTGATAGGGTCCGGCCATGCCCGAGCCGCACCTGCAAACCCCGGAAATCGAGACGCGCGATCCGGCGGTCACGCCGATGATGGCCCAGTACCTGGAGATCAAGGCGGCCCATCCCGACTGCCTCCTGTTCTACCGGATGGGCGACTTCTACGAGCTGTTCTTCGACGATGCGGCGCAGGCGGCCGGCGCGCTCGACATCGCGCTGACCAAGCGCGGCAAGCACCAGGGCGCCGACATTCCGATGTGCGGGGTGCCGGTCCATTCCGCCGACGGCTATCTCGAAAAGCTGATTCGCAGGGGCTTCAAGGTCGCAGTGTGCGAGCAGACCGAGGACCCGGCGGCGGCGCGCAGGCGCGGCGGCAAGACGGTCGTGCGGCGCGCAGTGGTGCGCCTGGTCACGCCCGGCACGCTGACCGAGGATTCGCTGCTCGATTCGCGCAGCCACAACTACCTCGCCGCGCTGGCCGCGACGCGCGGGACGGGGGAACTGGCGCTGGCGTGGCTCGACGTCTCGACCGGCGATTTCGAGGCGACGTCGCTGGCATCCGGCGCGCTGCCGGCCACGCTGGCGCGGCTCAAGCCCGGCGAATTGCTGGTCTCCGAATCGCTGCTGCAGGAGCCGGACCTGTTCGAGGCGTTCGGCGAACTGGGGCGCGCGCTGACCCCGCTGCCTCCCGGCCGCTTCGACAGCCAGGCGGGGACGCGGCACTTGAGCGAATTGTTCGGCGTCGCGACGCTCGACGGCTTCGGCGCCTTCACCCGGGCCGAGCGGGCGGCTTTGGGCGCGGTCGTCGCCTATGTCGAGCTGACGCAGAAGGGCCGGCTGCCGCTGATCAAGCCGCCGGTGCGCGAGGCGTCGGGCGAGACCATGATGCTGGACGCCGCGACCCGGCGGAACCTGGAGCTGGACCGCACCCTGTCGGGCGAGCGGACCGGCAGCCTGCTCAGCACCATCGACCGCACCGTGACCGGCGCGGGGGCGCGGCTTCTGGCCCGGCGGCTGGCCGCCCCGCTGTCCGACCCGCGCCGGATCGTCGCGCGGCTCCACATGGTCGGG
>JBDZUN010000095.1:0-12287 GCA_040255145.1 Hyphomicrobiales bacterium
GTTGATCGATTCGATCCAGATCGGCGATGCGGCCGAACTGGACCGGCATATCGAGAATTTTCCGCGCGACTTCCACGAACCCTATTATGCCGACTACGCCCGCGCCGACCTGGCCGCCCTGTTCGGCGATGCCGGCCTGCGGCCGCGCGAGAGCGAGCTGGCGTTCATGGCCAAGGTGATGGTGTTCGAGAAGGCGTGAAGCGTGAGGGCGCTCTGTAAGGGTGCGGCAAAAGCCGTCATTGCGAGCGCAGCGAAGCAATCCATCTTTACGGAACTTCAGCCTGGATTGCTTCGTCGCTATCGCTCCTCGCAATGACAGTGAAAAAGGGTGTCATGACCGGGACCGGGTGTGGGTGCTGCAATGATAGCCACCCCCCTTCGGCGGCCTTCCGGACCCGGCGCGTCGCGCCGGCCCCAGACCCTGGCCCGCCTTCGCCCGGCTGCTGACGCAGCCAACCCTCCCCATCGAGGGGGGGACGGTGTGCGGATTGCTTCGCTGCGCTCGCAATGACGGCGAAACGCCTTCGCAATGACGGGCCGCGATGTCCGCTACATCTCCGCCCAGCGGCGCAGCAGGTTGTGGTAGACCGCAGTGAGCTGGATCACCGGGGCCGCGTCGGTCCCGAGACCCTGCGTCGCCTGCTGGATCGCGATGTCGAGGTCGAATAGCAGGCTACGCTTGCCGCCATCACGCACCATGCTCTGTATCCAGAAGAAGGAGGCGATCCGCGCGCCGCGCGTGACCGGCTCCACCCGGTGCACGCTGGTGGCCGGGTACAGCACCATGTCGCCGGCGGGCAGCCGCACTTCACGCGTAGCGCCGGCATCCTCGATCATCAGCGCACCGCCGTCGTAGTCGTCCGGGTCGCTCAGCGCCAGCGTCGCCGACAGGTCGGTGCGCAGCCGGTGGCCGGTGCCCGGAATCTGGCGGATCGCATTATCAACGTGGTCGCCGAAATGCTGGCCCTGCGCATAGCGGTTGAACAGGGGCGGGAACACCTTGAGCGGCAGCGCGGCGGAGACGAAGAGCGGGCTTTGGGCCAGCGCGTCGAGCACCGTGTCGCCGAGCTGCCGGGCGGCCTCCGAATCCTCGGGCAACTGGGCGTTGCGCTTGGCGTATACCGATTGCGAACCGGCCGTGACGGCGCCGTCGATCCATTCCGCCCGGTCGAGCACGCGGCGGAAATCCGCCACCTGCGCCGCACTCAGGACGTTCGGGATGTGCAGCAGCATGTGGCGGTTCCGTTCGCGTTGCTAAAAGTGCGCGTCGAGGCTGATCAGTGCGACGCGGCCCGGCGCGACGGTCGCGAAATGCACCGGGTGGAGCTGCACAAAATAGCGCTTGTCGAAGATGTTCTGCACGTTCAGCCGGATGTCGAAACGCTGGTTGAGCTGATAGACCGCCATCGCATCGAAGCGCCAGTAGGACGAGACGAATTTGGTGTTTTGCGGGTTGGCGTAGCGCTTGCTGACATAGAAGGCGCCGCCGCCGACGGTGAACTGCGGCAGGACGCGGTAGGTTGAGAACAGGCTGAAGCTGTGACGCGGCGTGTTCGGGAAGTCCTTGCCTTTCTGGTTCTGGTTGGCGGCGCGCGGTCCCGGATCGAGCGTCTTGCTGTCCATGAAGGTATAGCCGCCGAACATGTTCCACTTGTCGGTGACGCGCCCGGCCACGCCGACCTCGGCGCCGTTGATGCGGTATTCGCCGATGGATTCCTGGATCGCAATGGCCGGGTCCAGCCCTTGGACCCGCGCATTGGTCTTGATCGTGTGGAACAGGGCGCCCGTGACCGACAGGTTGTTGTGCAGCAGGTCCCACTTGGTGCCGAGCTCGTAGTTGCGGACGCGCTCGGGCTTCAGATCCTCGATATTCAGGTTGATGTTCTCTGACCCTTCGCCCGAGGTCACGCCCGACGGGTTGGCCGAGGTGCCGAAGGCGAAATAGACGCTGCCGTTCTTCGCCGGCTTGTAGACGAGACCGGCCTGGTAGCTGACGAAATTGGACGTGTTCCTGATGTCCGGCCCGGTCGGCGGATTGGCCCGCGTCTGGAAGTGGTCGTAGCGGATGCCGAGGTTGAGCGACCAGCGTTCGGCCAGTTCGACGGTGTCGAAGCCGTATAGCGCCCAGTACTTGGTCGTGGTGTGGGTGGGCGCGCCTTTCGTGATACTGCCGGCCCACGGATCGTTCGGGTTTGGATCGTGCAGGCTGGTGCAATTGTAGCCGCCGGCCAAGCCGTCGCCGGCGGGACAGTTGGTGTTCGCGCCGGTGTTGACGGTCCAGCTTCGCGAATCGGTCTTTTCGCGGCCGACCTCGCCGCCGGTGGCGAAGGTGTTCTTGAAGCCGAGCGCGTCGAAGTCGCCGCTCAGGTCCGTCTGGTTGACGAGCGAGTTGTTAGAAGAATCGCGACTCTTCGGGGAGCGATATACCAGGCCGTTCGTGACATTCCCTTTGTTGTCGTCGGGATTGGTGACGATGTAATTGTTCTTCGATTTGGTGAAGCGGCTGGTGTTGCGCAGCGTGAGGTGGTCGGTGAAGTCGTGCTCCAGGATCGCGGTGCCGACATTGATGTTGGTCCGCTGGAAGTCGCGGTCCTTGAGGCCGTAGAAATTGTCCGGGTCCACGTTGACCGGCTTGCCCTTGGGAAAGCGGAACGGCAGCCCGTAATCGGGCATGTTGTTCGTTTCGAGGTGGTAGTAGCTCAGGGTCGCGCGGTTCGCCGTGCCCATGCCGAACGTGATCGAGGGCGCGACGCCCCAGCGCTTGTTGTAGACCGCGTCGCGGCCGGCGACGTTGCCCTTCTGGCCGAGCAGGTTGAACCGCAGCGCGATCGTGTCGTTGACCCGATAATTGGCGTCGACGGTGCCGCGCTTGGTCAGGTCGGTGCCGAAGGTCGTGCTCGCGTTCAAGAAGTTTTGGGCGACCGGCTTCTTGGTGATGATGTTGATCGCGCCGCCCGAGGCGCCGCGGCCGACGAATGCGCTGCTCGGGCCCTTGGCGATCTCGACCTGCTCGATATCGAACACCTCGCGCGACTGCGAGCTCGGGTCGCGCACGCCGTCGACGAACATGCCGCTGCTCGAATCGAAGCCGCGGATGATCGGCCGGTCGCCGATCGGGTTGCCGCCTTCGCCGGAGCCGAGCGTGATCCCCGGCGTGGTGCGCAGCGCGTCCTGCAACGTCAGCGACCCGGTGTCCTGGATGACCTGCTGCGAGATGACCGTGACCGCTTTCGGCGTGTCGACCAGCGGCGCGGTGAATTTCTGCGACGCCGAATAGTCGGCCTTGTAGCCCTCGGCCGTGCCGCCCGCTTCGCCCTCGACCGCGATCGGCGCAAGTTGTGCCGGGCCGGATTTGCGCGGCCCGGCCTTGCCGTCATTCGTCTGCTGGCCGTCTGCTGCGATCCGGACCGGCTGTTCGCCGGAAGGCTGCTGTGCGTCGGCGTCGGCACAGACCATCGCGACACCGAACGCGACGCCCGCCATCAACGCCGCGCGCGATACCGAGCCCAGCACGCCATATCGTGGTGACATCATTCCCCAAGCCCCCATCGTCCAAGCGAAGTCAGTAAGTCGCATTCGCGTCGCCGGCCGGGACCGCGCCTGGACATGGCGCCTTCCCGAGACCGTCGCGCCCCGATACAACGTGCGACTCGGTCTTAATCGCATCTTATCGCGGCCAGGGAAAGCTGTTATTGCGAGTCGGTCGCAAAGAGTGCCGATCAGGGGAATGACGATGGAACGATGGTCGAAGTGGCCGGCCGTGCGCGCATGGATCGTGAAGATCCATCTGTGGACCGCGTTGGCGTTGTGTCTGCCGCTCGCTTTACTCGGGCTGACCGGCAGCGTCCTGGTTTTCGAGGACGAATTGGACGGGTTGTTCGCTGGGAAAGTCGAGGCGACACGAGGTGGCGCGGCGCAGCCGATCGGCAAGGTGCTGGCGGCGGCGCAGGCGGCCGCGCCGGCTTCGCTGCAGCCGATCTCCTATCTGGCGCCCGATGCGCCGGGGGCGCCGGCCGAGGTGCGATTCGCACCCCCGGGGCGCGTCCGGCCCGGGCCGGGCGGGGTCGCGGTATCGGTCGATCCGAGTACGTTGAAAATTTTGGCCGAGCAGGGGACCGGCGGCGGATTCCTGCGCAAGATGTTCCTGCTCCACGCCAACGCGATGCTGCAGCCGCCGACCGGGCGCGCGGTCATCGGCTGGCTCGGCGCCGCGATGACAGCCCTGATGGTGAGCGGCCTGGCGATCTGGTGGCCCAAGGGCGGCCGCTGGGGCGCGGCGTTCCGCATACGGCGCGGCGCGCGCGGGGCGCGGCTGCATCGCGACCTCCACGGCGCGGTCGGCATCTGGACCTTGCCGGTCTTCCTGATCGTCGGGCTGACCGGAATCTATCTGGGCTTTCCACGGACGATCGGCGGCGCGATCGGCGCCGTCCTGCCCGCGCGCGACCTGCGCGGCATGGCGGCCGATATCAAGGTCAAGCCGCTCGCCGGCCAGGCGCCCGCCGATATCGACCGGGTGGCGGCCCTGGCGGTCGCCCAGGTGCCGTCGGGAGAGCTGCTGTCGATCCGGCTGCCGGCCCGGCCGAACCAACCCTATCGCATCGCGATCGCGCCGCCCGGACACCGTCGCGGCGCGCCGCCGGTCACCGCGTTCGTCGATCCCTGGCGCCCGTCGGTCGTTGCGCTGCAAGACCCGGCGACATATTCCGCAGGTGAAAAGCTGGTCGCGTGGCAGCACGCTCTCCATGCCGGCGCGGGGCTCGGCCCGCTATGGCGCGGCGCGGTGTTCCTGTCCGGCCTGCTGCCGACCCTGTTCGGCGTGACCGGGGTCGCGCTGTGGTGGCTGCGCCGCCGGCGCCGCAAAGCCGCGCGGCTGGAGGTGCGCCCGGCCGGTCCGTGACGTTGGCCGAGCCGGCGCGAAATTATTTTTGTGCAGTGCAGCAATTTGACTTGACGGCGGCGGCCGTCCTGCGTAGTTATTGTGCGCCGCAACAAATTTCGACCGGCTGACCGCCGAGGAGGACCTATGACCACCACCGCCAAGACCAAGCCGAGCAGCGCGAAGGGATTCTTCGACAACGTCGCCGAGCCGCTCAAGGAAGTCGGCAAGACGTTCGAGGAGGCGCGCGAGCGCACCGTGGCGTGCAATCGCGAGCTCAGCACCCGCTTCATCGACTATGCCGAAACCAACACCCGCGAGGCGTTCGACGCCGCCCGCGCCGCCGCCGGCGCGAAGAACGTGGTCGAGCTGATCGAAATCCAGAACACCTACCTGCGCGACCAGGCCACCCGCGGCGCGTCGCAGCTCCGCGAGCTCGGCGAACTGGTCTACAAGGCGAGCCAGGACGCCTGGGCGCCGATCACCAGCAAGGTCGCCGCCGCCCTGGGCCGCCCGACCGTCTGATTTCCGCCGGTTCCTTGGGGCGCGCCCGGCAAGGCCGGGCTGCGCACGAGGATCGGCCCCGTCTTGTAGCCGCGTAAGCCATCCGCATGTTCAGGGTCGGGCGCCGCGTAGCGTAAGGCGCCTCGGGGCGGATGGCCCCTTTTCGTCAAGCCAGTCGTAGGGTTAGCGTTTTCCGCCTGGATCGGTGGCCGCTTGGGTGGTCCCCGGCCGCGTGCGCGGGAAAGTGTCAGCGTATGCGCGTCGTCCGGTCCGGTCGTTCCCACGGCGGGACCGGATGGCGCCACGCTCCATAATAAAAATCAGGGATGGAGGCGGTGATGGCAGAGGGTCCTCAGGATCCGCTCGCCCTATGGCGAGACATGCTCTCCGGATGGGAGAAGAGCTATAACGCCATGGCCACCAAGGCCATGGCTTCCGAAGAATTCAGCCGGACAGCGAACCAGGCGTCGCAGACGGCGATGCAGATGCAGCAGGCCATGACCGAACTGGTCGGCCGCTATCTGGCGCTGATGAACCTGCCGGGCCGGGCCGATTTCGCCGCGATCGAACAGCGACTCAAGGGCATCGAGGACGGCATCGGCCGGATCGCGGCGGCGCTGGAGCGCAACCGCGGCGGCACGCTTACGCCGGACGCGGCGCCGCGCCCGCCGCGCACCAAGCGGCCGCCACGCCGGGGCGCGGTGCCGTGAGCGCCCAGGCGGCCGTGCCCGATCCGATCGGCGATCGGGTGCGGAACGAGATCGATAAGGCGTTCCGGCGCAACATCCGGGGCCTCGAATATCTGGCGCAGCCGGCGCCGGCCATGGGCCTCACGCCCAAGGACGTGGTGCTCAAGAACGGGACGCTCAACCTCTGTCACTATCGTCCGATGGCGGAGGAAGTCTACCGCGTGCCGGTGCTGATGGTGATGGCGACGACAAACAAGGCTTCGATCTTCGACCTGGCGCCGGGGCAGAGCCTGATCGAGTTCCTGCTGAAGGCCGGCTTCGACGTCTACGTCATCGACTGGAGCCCGCCGGCCCCGGCGGAAAAGCGGCTGCGCATCGAGGACTATGTGCTGCGCTTCATCCCGGACTGCATCCACCATGTGCAGGGGGAAACGGGCGAGACCGACATCTCGATCATCGGCTATTGCATGGGCGGCATCCTGTCGCTGATCTATGCCGGGCTGCATCCCGACGGGCCGCTGACGAACCTCGCCTGTTTCACCACGCCGATCGATTTCGAGCAGATGGGCCTGTTCCGCGCGTGGACCGACCGGCGTCATTTCGACGTCGACAGCCTGGTCGATACGCTGGGCAACATCCCGCCCGAATTGGTCAGCGGAGCGTTCGAGATGCTGCGGCCGGCGGCCAAGATCGCCGGCATGGTCCAGCTCTGGGACAACCTGTGGAACGACGACTACGTCAAAAGCTATCGCATGTTCGATCGCTGGGCGACCGACCAGCTTCCCCTCGCCGGCGAATATTTCCGCCAGACGGTGAAGGAGCTGATGTGGGAAAATCGTCTGTACAAGAACGAGCTGATGATCGGCGGCCGTCACGCCGACCTGCGCGCGATCAAGGTGCCGCTTCTGCATATCGTGGCCGAGCACGACCACATCGCGCCCTATGACGCGACCAAGGCGCTGATGGGCCTGGTCGACATGGCCGACAAGCAGGAGATCATGCTCAAGGGCGGTCACGTCAGCGTCATTGCCGGCGTGAACGCGGCGAAGCGCATGTGGCCGAAGCTCGACGAATGGCTGGGGGAGCGCTCGATATGACCAGCAAAGCCAACCGATCCTATCCGCGCACCGTGACGACCGCCGCGGGCGAAGTCGAACTGCGCCTCATGGGGCCGGGGGACGAGGCGGCGGTGCTGGCCTTCGCGGCCGGCCTGCCGGAACACGACCTCCTGTTCCTGCGCCGCGACATCACCCAGCCGAAGGTGGTCGCCGCCTGGGTCCGGGAGATCGAGCAGGGCAGCATCACCAGCCTGCTGGCGCTGCGCGCCGGCGCCGTCGTCGGCTACACCGCGCTGGTGCGCGATCCATTGTCGTGGTCGCCCCATGTCGGCGAGTTGCGCGTCCTGGTCGGCCCCGGCCTGCGCGGCCAGGGGCTGGGCCGGCACCTGGTGCAGGAAAGCTTTGCCATCGCGCTGGAGCTCGGCCTGGAAAAGGTCGTCGCCCAGATGACGGTGGACCAGACCGGCGCGATCGCCGTCTTCGAGGATATCGGCTTCCGCGGCGAGGCGCTGCTGCGCGAGCACGTGCGGAGCCGCGACGGGGTCAAGCACGACATCGTGATCATGAGCCACGACGTGGCGCGGTTCCAGGCGCAGATGGAAGCCTACGGCCTGACCGGGGCGGTGTAGGTCCAGAGAGTGACGTGAAGCGGTGCGTGAGGCGGGGATGACAATTCAGTCAGTGCACCGATGGGTGGCCTGACGACGGATAGAACGCCGCGCGCCAGCCCTCGCGGCGGAACGGCGCCCAGGCGTCTTCCGGCTGCGCCAGCCGGTCGGCGATCGCATACAGGACCGGCGGGTTGACCACCAGCCCGCAATGGCTGCCGCAGACCTCGATATTGTCTGTGTGCGGCCCCGGCGCCTCGACGCAGTTGCGCCACGCGACGATGCCGTCGGACTTGCTGAAGATCGACGTCGACGGCACCGGCGGCGCCGCCGCTGCTGCGGCCATGCGCTGGAGAAATCCCGGCGAATCCATCCGCTGGCCGGTCATCGTCTCGAACGCGCGCCAGACGTTGCTGGCGTGCGGGTCGCCGTGGAACGGGCTGCCCAGCGTGATGACCTGGCGCACGTTGTCCGGGTCGTGCCGCGCCGCCTCCCGCGCCAGCATGCCGCCCAGGCTCCAGCCGACCAGGCTGACCTTGCGGCCGCTCGCCTCGCGGATCGCGCGGATACGCGCGGCCAGCCATTCCCCGTCCATGCCGACCGAATAGTGGTCGAAATTGCGGCCGAGCTTCCAGCGATGGGCCTGGTAGCCGAGGTCGTGCAGGTAGCGACGCAACAGGACGGTCGATCGGTCGCCGGTCGCGAAGCCCGGCAGCACCAGCACGGGATGGCCGTCGCCCGTGGGCGCGGCGCCGAGCACCGGCGCGGCCCACGGCAGCGCCGACAATTCGATGCCCGCGCGCCACAATTCGAGCATCGCGAACGCCAGCGGCGGCGGGCCGGCGGGATTCGTCTGCTCTGCCATCTCCGGTCCTTTCGTCGCGCCCGGCCGGTTCGACGTTCGTCGCCCGATCGACGCGTATTGTGGTGAATCAACGTTAGCGCCGGCCTGCCGGACCGCGCAATCGCCGCAGCAGCCCGCTGGCGTGGCCGTCCGTCCCGCCCTACCATCGGCGCAAATCAAATCGGGAGGTGCGCGCGATGGCCAACGATCTCATCCTCAAGAACGGCATCGTGGTGACGCCGGACGGCGAAATCCGCGGCGGCGTCGCCATCGAAGGCGAGCGCATCGTCACGGTTGGCGCCGACGCCGCGCTCGGCACCGCCCGGCATGAGATCGACCTCGACGGCAAGATCGTACTGCCCGGGATGTTCGACCCGCACATCCATTTCGGCGTCGGCGACAAGATCGGCGAAGAGGCGATGGCGACCGACTTCCACTACGACACGCGCGACTGCCTGGTCGGCGGCGTCACCACCATCTCGACCACCACGCTGATCGGGCGCGGCTCCCTGCCGGTGCTGTTCGACCAGGCGATGCGCTGCGGCACCGGGCAGTCGTGGTGCGACTTCAAGCTGACCAGCGTGGTCACCGCGCTGGAGCAGATCGCCGAAATCCCCGAGGTCGCGCGCAAGGGCGGCGTCTCCTACAAGTTCTTCACCGGCTATCACGGCGACCAGGCGGAAGCGTTCGGCATGAACCCGGAGGGCATCACGCCGGCCATGTTCCACCTGGCGTGCGAGACGCTGGCCAAATGCGGGCCGCCGACCTTTCCCAAGATCCATGCCGAGGACCCCTATGTCCGCGGCATCCTGATCGACCGGCTGCGCGAGATGGGGCGCGAGGACAAGCTGGTCGCCTGGGCCGAATCGAGCCCGGAATGGTCCGAGAGCCTGCAGATCTACACCTACGGCCTGATCGCGGATGCGCTGCGCACGCCGCTCTACCCGGTCCATATCAGCTCCGCCCATACGGTCGACACGGTCAAGGACCTGAAGGCCAAGGGCATGCGCATCACCGGCGAGACGCTGACCTGCTTCCTGGCGACGACGGCGCATGAACTCGACGCCCATGGGCTCGGCTGCAAGGCCAAGATCCAGCCGCCGATCCGCTTCGAGAAGGACAAGGAGCGGCTGTGGCAGGGCCTCGCCGAAGGCACGATCACCGTGATCGGCACCGACAGCCTGTCCTATTCCGCCGGCTTCAAGGAGGAATGCGATTTCTGGGACTGCCGCGTCGGCATCAACATGCAGGTGGCCGACACGCTGCCGCTGCTGTTCGACGAGGGCATCAACAAGGGCCGCATCGACCTGGCGACGCTGGGGCGGGTGACGTCGACCAACGCGGCCAAGATGTACGGCCTCTATCCCAAGAAGGGCGTGATCGCGCCCGGCAGCGACGCCGACCTGGTCGTGGTCGACCCGCACAAGGAGGCGACCTTGGGCGTCGCGCGCATGCGCGGCAATGCCGACTATTCGCTGTGGGAGGGGCGCAAGGTGCGCGGCATCCCGACCATGACCTTCCTGCGCGGCGCGCTGGTCATGGAGGACGGCGAGGTCGTCGCCGAGGCGCCGACCGGGCGCTTCGTCGACCAGATGACGATGCCACGCGGCCTTTAGAGCCGTTCACCGTTTCGTGGAAACGCTGAACGATCTCCAGGTCCTTGATTTGTCGCGTTTCCGAACCGCAAAAGTGGCATCCACTTTTGCTGGAAACGCTCTGCAATCCGGTGGAGACGGCCGGTCGGCCTCCCGATCAAACGAAACCAGGAGGCCGGTTCCTCGCCGGCACGCCGTTACAGCAACGACGGCTCGACCGCTACCGGCGTGCGGACCCGGAGTACGGTCAGCCGCTTCATGTCGCCGGGGCGCGTCTTCCAATTGATCGACTTGCCCACCGAAAGCCCGATCAAGGCTGTGCCGATGGGCGTCAGCACGGAAACTCTGCCCATGGCGATGTCGGCCTCGTTCGGGTAGACCAGCGTGACCGTCTGGACACGGTGGGTCATATCGTCGCGGAATTCCACCTCGCAGCCCATGCATACGGTATCGACCGGGTACTGACCTTCCGGCAGCACGCGGGCGCGGTCGAGCTCGTCGGACAATTCCGACGCAATGTCGGGTATCGTATTCGCGACCCCAGTCACCAGCTTGGACAGGCGGTCATAGTCCGCCACGGTTATGGTGACGGCCGGCTTGCCGCGGTTGCGCATGGTCGTCGTCATCTTCGTTCTCCAATATCGAAAAAGGGTTTCGCCCGCGTCAGGCGGCACTCGGTCCGGGATCGCCACCATCCCCGTCCGACCGATCCGATATTTCGGGCATTCGCTCCCGCTCGGCGCGGCGCCTCGGGACGAATCGGACGACGTTCTCGTCCGGGTACCCCGTTTCGGTCGACCGTCGCCGATCGGGTGATGTGTTTGAGCCGTGTCGCATGGCGTTCTCCTCCGGCACGGAAGGCTTCGAGCCATTCCACTTTCGGGGACGATGCTGGACATGGGAGGTCGGCGGGGTTTGCCGCCACGCCGGACGCACGCGTCGGGCGCTATACGATGTCCAGTGATTCAGGAAGCCTAGTGTGGCTGTGCGCGCCCCGAGCTACGAGGCGCAAGCGGCGCGTCGAGCCCGGGGCTACTCGCCCTCGACCAGATTACCGGCCCGGCCAAAGCCGCGGCGAAAGGAGGGAGTGCTCGACATCATGGGCCGATCGTCCCGCGCCGCGCCGCCTTTGTCAAATGCCGGCATCCGTCCGTTCACGTCGAACGCGCCCGCCGGTGCGGCGTGCGGCCCGTCTTCCCAGATGCCGCGCCAGGAGTCGCTGGTCAGCACGGCGTGCATCGCCCCGGCGCCGTTCGCCGAGCGGACCCGCGCCACGACATCTGGATCGCGCAGGCGCCGCGCGCCGCAGGCCAGCGCCCGCAGCAGCGTGGCGCCATCGCCTTCCGGCGTCAGCAGAAGCAGTACGAGGTCGACCGCGCGGCCGTCCATCGCCCCGAGGTCGCATGCGGGGTCGAGACGCGCGAAGACGGCCACTGGTCGACCCAGCCCCGCCATCGTGGCGTGCGGCAACGCCACGCCCTCCCCGACCGCATAGGAAGACGGTGCGGCTCGCGCCAGCACCGCCTCGGCGATGCCGTCCGCATCGGGCGGCACGGCCTGGGCCGCAACGCGCGCCATCGCCCGGACGACCTGCACACCGGTCTTTGCCCGCAGCTTCGGGATCACGCGATCCGGCGCCAGGATGGAGGCCATGGTGATAGGTGACACGGTTCCACCGGCCCGCCTGCGGGCCGCCTCGTCACATTTCAGGGAAAGGTGAAAATAGTGAACCGCCCGGGACGCGCGCGTTCGCGGCGCCACGGGCCTGTCAGCTTGCGTGGGTGCGACCCGCGCAAGGCAGGTCCCGGTTGGATATGGCCTGGTTCCTTATCACACCGCCGATATGGGCCGCCCGACGGGCGTTGCAAGGCTGCCTTCCCTTTTGACGCGCCCACCCGTGGCGTTCTCGTTTCGGTGCGTTGCTCGTGCCGGAAGGGCGAAGGGCTTGGCCGTCTGGTGGCCCTGAGTCGTGGGCTCATGGTGGTTGCGGGGAGAGGAGCTGCCCGAGCCGACGCCGTGCGATCGGGCATGGCCTCTGACCTCCAGGTCATGAGCCTGGCGAGGTGAGGCCGGATGAGCCATTGATCCGGTGGATCGATGGCCGGCTGAA
>JBDZUN010000096.1:0-12246 GCA_040255145.1 Hyphomicrobiales bacterium
CGCGCCGGCCAGGAAAGGCGTCAATTCCCAGTTCCGGTCGAAGTTGCGATACCAGTTGACCGGGCCGCGGAAGCCGGACTTGCGGAACGCCGCGGCGAACACCTCCAGATCCTGTGCGCTCAGCCAGTCCGGCATCGCCTTGGGCCGCTCGAAGCCATCGATCAGGCGCGCGCCCTCGGGGAACAGGAGCGGCCCGAGCGGGGTGCGGGGCCGCGCCATGCCGGCCCATGACAATGCGTAATAGACGCGCAGCAGCGTGTCGGCGTGGTCCTGCTCGAATTCGCGCTCGACCCGGCCCGGCTCCTGAAAATAGAGCTGGTAATAGTCCTGCGCGCCGGCCATTTCGCGCACCAGTTCCGTCCAGCGAGCGGATGGCCGCGGTACATAGGGCACGCTCAAAAGGCCGACCGCCTTGAACAGGTCCGGCCGCAGCAGACCGCAATAGGCTGTGACCAGCGCGCCCCAGTCGTGGCCGAACACCGCGGCTTCGCGCGCCCCCAGCGCGCCGACCAGACCGACGATGTCGCCGACCAGTTGCAGGCCGTCATAGGCCTCGATCGGCTCGGGCGCGTCAGTATCGCCATAGCCGCGCTGGTCGGGCGCGACGACGCGGTAGCCGGCCGCGGCCAGGGCCAGCATCTGATGCCGCCAGGAATACCACAGCTCCGGCCAGCCATGGCACAGCACCACCAGCCGCCCGTCCGCCGGCCCCGCCTCGGCGATGTGCATGCGGATGCCGTTGGTCTCGATCGTGCGATGCGCGATGTCCGGCATGGCTGCTCTCCCGGCCATTTCCAAAGAGAACGCGTCTCGTGGATGCGGACGTGCCTCTTGCCCTCGATCGGGCTAGCATAGGCGAGAGCATGACAATCGCGCCACGCCGGCCGCGCCGACGCCGGCGCGCAATCCGGGGAGAGCGATGATCACCAAGGGCATCAAGGAACTGTGCGCCGAGGCCGATGCCGAGATCGAAACCTTGACCGTCGAGCAGGCGGTGGCATTGAAGGACGATCCGAACGTTCAGCTCGTCGATATCCGCGATGTTCGCGAATTGTGGCGCGACGGCGCGATCCCGGGCGCCCTGCATGCGCCGCGCGGAATGCTGGAATTCTGGGTCGATCCGAACAGCCCCTACTACAAGGACATATTCGGCTCAGGGAAGAAGTTTGTCTTCTTCTGCGCGGGCGGCCTGCGCTCGGCGCTCGCGACCCAAGCGGTGCAGCACATGGGGCTGACGCCCGTCGCGCATATCGGCGGTGGCTTCGGCGCGTGGAAGAAGGCCGGCGGCCCGGTGGAAACGGTAACGCCCAAGGCGCGGAGCTAGACGCGGTCCTCGCTATTCGTCGAAGTGGAGATCCTGGTTATCGTCGTAGCCCTTGCGATTGCTGTAGAACATCAGCCCCATCAGGCCGACTCCCATACCCAGGGTTAGAACCACCATGAGAATCAGCGTGAACCAGCCGGTGAAGCCCATCGTGGTCGGCCCGATGGCCTCCCAGGTGCTGACTCCGTAAATTCCGGCGACGACCGTGCAGCAGCCCAGGGCAATCATGGCTGCGATGACAGCAGGCTTCACAAGAGGCCTCCATTCTTCTGGTCATGGAAATCGATCATCGCTCCAGGATTGTCAATGCGGCGGGGCCGAAAACTTGAGGAATGAGGTCGGGTATGGACGAAACGGGCGAAGGCTGCGCAATCCGCTACGACGGGAACCCGCTCGCCGCCCGGCCTGACGAGAACCTGATCGACCTGCTGGTCCGCCACGGCCGCTATCTGCCGCACATCTGCTATCACCCCTCGCTCGGTCCGGTGCAGACTTGCGATTCCTGCTGGATCGTGGTGGACGGCGCGGTAACGCGCGGCTGCACCGTCCGGGTCCGCGACGGGATGACGATCGAGAGTCGCCATCGCGGCGCCGAAGCCGCCCGCACGGAGGGCCTCAACCGTCTGTTCCGCAAGCACGAGCTCTATTGCAGCCTGTGCGATAACAACAATGGTAATTGCGAAATCCACGAGGCGGTCCATAAACTGGGCGTCGCGCATCAGGCCTATCCGTTCCGGTCCAAACCCTACGATAAGGACGAGTCGAACCCGTTCTACCGCTACGACCCCGACCAGTGCATCCTGTGCGGCCGGTGTGTCGAGGCGTGCCAGACCGTCCAGGTCACCGAGACGCTGTCGATCGACTGGGAGGCGGAAAACCCCCGCGTGCTGTGGGACGGCGGCCAACCGATCAACGAGTCGAGCTGCGTTTCCTGCGGCCATTGCGTGACCGTCTGCCCGTGTAACGCGCTGATGGAAAAGAGCATGATCGGCCACGCCGGGCCGTTCACCGGCTGGCCGGCGGCGCTGAAGCGCGACGCCATCGACGTGGTCAAGGCGGTGGAGCCGGCGGTCGGCTTCCGTCCCCTCACCGCCCTGTCCAAAGTCGACCAGGCGATCCGCGCCGAACGGACGCGCAAGACCAAGACGGTCTGCACCTATTGCGGCGTCGGCTGTTCCTTCGAGATCTGGACCCGCGATCGCCACATCCTGAAGGTCCAGCCGGTGCCCGAGGCGCCCGCCAACGGCATCTCCACCTGCGTCAAGGGCAAGTTCGGCTGGGACTTCGTCAACAGCCCAGACCGCCTGACCACGCCGCTGATCCGTGAGGGCGACACCTTCCGCCCGGCGGGGTGGGACGAGGCGCTGTCGCTGATCGCCCGCCGCCTGGGCGAGATCAAGGCGGCGCACGGGCCAGACGCATTGGCGGTCGTCGGATCGAGCAAATGCTCGAACGAAGAAGCCTACCTGACCCAGAAGCTGGCGCGCGCCGTGATCGGCACCAACAATGTCGACAATTGCTCGCGCTATTGCCAGACGCCGGCGACCACCGGGCTGACCCGCACCGTCGGCTATGGCGGCGATTCCGGCACCTTCGCCGATATTCAGCAGGCGGAGCTGGTCCTGATCATCGGCTCGAACACCGCCGACAGCCACCCGGTCCTTGCCACCAAGCTGCGCCGCCGGAAGAAGCTGCACGGCATGAAGTTCATCGTCGCCGACCTGCGCCGGCACGAGATGGCGCGCCGCGCCGACCTGTTCCTCAAGCCCGAACCGGGCACCGACCTGATCTGGCTGTCCGCGCTCAGCCGCTACATCCTGGACCAGGGGCTGGAAGACAAGAACTTCCTCGCCGAGCGCGTCAACAACCTCGACGCCTATCGCGACTCGCTGGCGCCCTACACTCTCGACTACGCCGAGGAAGTCGCCGGCATTCCGCGCGCGCAACTGATCCAGGCGGCGGAGATGATCGTCGCCGCCAAGGGTGTCTGCGCGCTATGGGCGATGGGGGTCACGCAGAACAATGCCGGCTCCGACACCTCGACCGCCATATCGAACCTGCTGCTGGTCACCGGCAATTACGGCAAGCCCGGCTCCGGCGGCTATCCCCTACGCGGCCATAACAATGTCCAGGGCGCCAGCGATTTCGGCGTACTGTCGGACTATCTGCCCGGCTATCGCCACGTGCTCGATCCCGGCCACCGCGCCGCCGTGGGCGCGATCTGGGGCGTCGAAATCCCTGACCGTAAGGGCCTGAACAACCACACCATGATCGGTGCGGTTCACGACGGCGCGCTGAAGGCGATGTACATCGTCGGCGAGGACATGGCGATCGTCGACGCCAACACCACCTACACCCAGGCGGCGTTCGAGAAGCTCGACTTCATGGTGGTGCAGGACATCTTCATGACCGCAACCGCCCGTTTCGCCGACGTCGTGCTGCCCGGCGCGCCGAGCCTGGAAAAGGAAGGCACCTTCGTCAACACCGAACGCCGCATCCAGCATTTCGACCCGGCCTTGCCCCCGCTCGGCGACAGCCGGCCCGACTGGCGCATCCTGGTTGACCTGGCACGCGCCATGGGTGCGGACTGGGACTATGAGGGTCCGTCCGATGTCATGGACGAGGCGGTACGCTGCGCGCCCTTGCTGGCCGGCGTCCGCTACGACCGGCTGCGCGGTTTCGATTCGCTGTGCTGGCCGGTCGACGCTGACGGGCATTATCCCACTCTTCTGTATAAGGATCGCTTTCACTTCCCGGACGGTAAAGCGCGGCTCTATCCGCTTGCGTATATTCCGCCAGCGGAGACGCGTGACAACGAATACGATGTACATCTCAATAACGGCCGCGTCCTGGAGCATTTCCACGAAGCCAACCTGACCGGGCGCGTCGCGGGCCTAGTCGCCAAGGTGCCCGAATTGTACGTGGAGGTGTCGGAGGAGATGGCCGCCGCCCGTGGCTACAAGGAAGGGACGGTCGTGCGCATCACCTCGCGCCGCGGGGCGGTCAAGGCCAAGGTCCACGTCACGCCGAATGTCGGGCCGCACGACATGTTCCTGCCCGAATTCTCGGTGGACGAACCGGTCAACGCATTGTCCGGCAACCATGCCGACGCGGTCACCTCCACCCCCGCCTATAAGCAGATCGCCGTCAAAGTGGAGGTGCTGGAGCGCGATGCGGCGCCGGCCCTGCCGCGCTCCAACCCGCGCTTCGGCCGGCCGACGCCGCGCCGCGGCGTCGAGGTCGAGCGCAAGTGGGCGCGGCCCGATTACGCGCCGCCGCCCGCGCCCGATGAACGCGAAGGCGGCCTGATCTGATGGCGAAACGCATCGACTTCGCCGCGCCGGCCGCGAGCCCGCCTGTTCCCGCCGCCTCGGCCGAGGCGGAACTCGCTACCCTGCTCCAGGCGTTACAGGAACGCGGGCTGCTGCGCCTGGCGACCGACGTGGTCGGCGCGCTACCGCGGATCGGCACGGTGCTGGCGGCGGAAACCAGGGAGTCCGATATTCCGGCCGCGATCGCCAATTTGGCGGCGTTGCTCGGCGCGCTGGGCCGGATTCCGCCGGACACGTTCGCCGCCGCATTGGGCAGAATCGGCACGCCGGCGCCGATTGATGCCAAGGCTGCGCCCGGCTTGGCAGGAACCGTGCGTCTGCTGCGCGACGAAGCGCTGTGGCGCGGCCTCGCGCCCGTACTCGATACGCTGCGCGTCCTCGGCGCGCAGCCCGCGACGCGAATGGAGGCCAACCATGCCGACGACCGGACCGACCGACGAGATTGAGGTTCTGGCCGGCACGGACGCCGCCGCCCGTAGCCGCCCCGACGCGGTCGCGGTGGAGGAGCCACTGGAGATTCGCATCGACGGCGTCGATCCGCTGGTCGCCATGCGTACGCCCGGCGCGGACGAGGAGCTGATCGCCGGCCTGTTGCTGAGCGAGGGCGTTGTCACCCGCGCCGCGGAGATCGCGGTCATCGAGCCCGTCGCCGGCTGCGCCAATATTGTTCGTGTCGTGCTCAGCGGCGTGCCGGCTGAGCGGCGCGGGCTGCTCGCCCGGACATCGCTCTCGAACAGCGCCTGCGGCGTCTGCGGCAAGGTCAAGCTCAGCACCGACCCGATGGCTTCACGCCGGGCGAACTTTCCATATGGGGCAACGACGTCGGCCGACATTCTGCTGGCCTTGCCCGATCGTCTGCGCGCCGCCCAGGGTGTGTTCGCCGCCACCGGCGGGCTGCATGCCGCCGGCCTGTTCGACGCCGAAGGCCGCCTCGAAGCCCTGCGCGAGGATGTCGGCCGCCACAACGCGCTCGACAAGCTGTTCGGCGCGGCTCTCCTCGCCGGCCGGCTGCCGCTCGACGACCGCATCGTCCTCCTGAGCGGGCGAGCCAGCTACGAGTTGCTGCAAAAGGCGGTGATGGCCGGCGTCTCGGTGGTGTGCGCGATCTCGGCGCCATCAAGCTTCGCGGTCCAGGTGGCCGAGACCCACGGCGTCACGCTGGTCGGCTTCCTGCGTCGTGGGCGCTTCAACGTCTACGCCCACCCCGAGCGCATCGCCGGCCTGCCGCTCACGGCGCGCACCGGGGCCACGCTGGCTCCGGCCTGAACTCGACCGCGCTGTCATGGTTGCGCGTCAACCTGCCACCGCAACGGAGGGAGCTTCCCATGACCGTAAAGCCCATCCCCGATGACTATCACGCCGTTACGCCATACCTGATCGTCAAGGATGTGGTGCGCCTGATCGACTTCCTGCAGCGGGCCTTCGATGCCGAACTGGTCCATCGCACCGACCGGCCGGACGGCGGCGTCATGCACGCCGAAGTCCGTATCCGCGATTCGCGCATCATGATGGGCGAGGCCCGCGACGAATGGCCGGCCATGCCGACCACCCTTTACCTGTATGTCGAGGACGCCGATGCCGCCTATGCTCGCGCGCTGGGCGCCGGCGCGGAATCGGTGCATGAGCCGGCCGACATGTTCTATGGTGACCGCCAGGGCGGGATTAAGGATCCATCCGGCAACCTGTGGTGGATCGCGACCCATATCGAGGATGTCGCGCCCGACGAATTGAAGCGCCGCGCCGAGGCCTTCGCCCGCGGCTGACCCCTAGCGCGCGGCACGCCGTGGCCGGGGCGGACTGGGCGCGCCGCCCCCCGTCCGCCGAAAAGAAAACCGGCCGCGGGTCACCCCGCGGCCGGTCCTTCGTCGTTTCGAGCGTAAGGAAGGCGGTGGATCAGAAGTCCATGCCGCCCATGCCACCCATACCGCCCATGTCGCCGCCGCCGCCCGGCATGCCGCCGCCCTTGCGCTCCGGCCGCTCAGCGACCATCGCCTCGGTGGTGACGAGCAGACCGGCGATCGACGCCGCGTCCTGAAGCGCCGTGCGCACGACCTTGGTCGGGTCGATGATGCCGGCCTTCACCAGATCGGCATACACCTCGTTCTGCGCATCGAAGCCCCAGTTGGGATCTTTCGCGTCCTGGATCTTGCCGACCACGATCGAGCCGTCGACACCCGAATTCTCGGCGATCTGGCGCAGCGGCGCGTTCAGCGCACGACGCACGATCTCGATCCCGACCCGCTGATCATCATTGCCCGGCTTCACCTTGTCGAGCGACTTGGCCGCATGGACGAGTGCGACGCCACCGCCCGGAACGATGCCTTCCTCGACCGCGGCGCGGGTGGCGTTCAGCGCGTCCTCGACGCGATCCTTACGCTCCTTCACCTCGGTCTCGGTCGCACCGCCGACCCGCAGGACCGCAACGCCGCCGGCCAGCTTCGCCAGCCGTTCCTGCAGCTTCTCGCGGTCGTAGTCGGACGTGGTCTCTTCGATCTGCGACCGGATCTGGTTGGCTCGGCCTTCGATATCCGCGCGGGTGCCCGCGCCGTCGATGATCGTGGTGTCGTCCTTGTTGATCCGAACGCGCTTGGCGCGGCCCAGCATGTCGACCGTGACTTGCTCGAGCTTGATGCCCAGTTCGTCGCTGATGACCTGGCCGCCGGTCAGGATGGCGAGGTCTTCAAGCATCGCCTTGCGGCGATCGCCGAAGCCCGGCGCCTTGACCGCCGCGACCTTCAGGCCGCCGCGCAGCTTGTTGACCACCAGGGTCGCCAGCGCCTCGCCCTCAACGTCCTCAGCCACGATCAGAAGCGGCCGGCCCGACTGCACCACCGCCTCGAGGATCGGCAGCATCGACTGCAGGTTCGACAGCTTCTTCTCGTGGAGCAGGAGATAAACGTCTTCCAGCTCAGCGACCATTTTCTCCGCATTCGTAATGAAATACGGCGAGAGATAGCCGCGGTCGAACTGCATGCCCTCAACGACGTCGAGTTCGGTCTGCAGGCTCTTCGCCTCCTCGACCGTGATCACGCCCTCGCGGCCGACCTTCTCCATCGCCTCGGCGATCATGCGGCCGATCTCGCGCTCGCCATTGGCCGAGATCGTGCCGACCTGGGCGATCTCCTCATTGGTCGTGACCTTGCGCGAACGGCCCTTGAGGTCTTCGACGATCGCCTGCACAGCGAGGTCGATGCCGCGCTTCAGGTCCATCGGGTTCATGCCGGCGGCAACCGCCTTGTTGCCCTCGCGCACGATCGCCTGCGCCAGCACGGTGGCGGTCGTGGTGCCGTCGCCCGCCTCATCATTGGTGCGCGCGGCAACCTCGCGCATCATCTGCGCGCCCATGTTCTCGAACTTGTCGAGGAGTTCGATCTCCTTCGCCACCGTCACACCGTCCTTGGTGGTGCGCGGCGCGCCGAACGACTTCTCGATCACAACGTTGCGGCCCTTCGGCCCGAGCGTGACCTTCACCGCGTCGGCCAGGATGTCGACGCCACGCAGCATCTTCTCCCGGGCATCGGCGCGGAACTTAACTTCCTTAGCTGCCATTATGCGAATTCCTTGTATCTGGAGAGCGGGTTCCGGGCGATCAGGCGGCTTTCTTCTTCGAGGCGCTGCCCTGGATCACGCCCATGATGTCGGTCTCCTTCATGATGAGGTATTCCTCACCATCGATCCGGACCTCGGTGCCCGACCACTTGCCGAACAGCACGTGGTCGCCCACCTTGACGTCGAGCGGCAGAAGCTTGCCGCTTTCATCGCGTCCGCCGGGGCCCACCGCGACTACCTCGCCCTCCTGGGGCTTTTCCTTTGCGGTGTCGGGAATGATGATGCCGCCCGGCGTCTTCGCACTCTCCTCGGTGCGCCGAAGAACGACGCGGTCATGCAGAGGACGAAAATTCATGCTCGATGCTCCCTTGATTCCTCTGGCCTTGTTAGCACTCACCTGCGGTGAGTGCTAATCCACTGTGATATAGGCTCTCAACCGTCATTCTGTCAAGCTGCGCGCGCGGCTCCTGGCAGATAGCAAGAACGACTGATAAGCGGTTGGTATGTATCTCGCTTCATGCTTCGTTGTTAATGGTGTGACATGGTTGAGTACCCTGCCACCCGAACGAACGGTAAGTGGGAGCGTGAGATGGCCGAACCGAGCACGCTGGAGCTGCAACTTCAGGGATATCGCCTGACCACGGCGGAGATTCTCTATCACATGCCGGATCACGAGCATCTGCTGCAGACATTCCTGTGGCAGCGCCTCGACCTCGCGCCGCAATTTCCGTGCTTGCGCCGGTTCCTTGACTTCTGGATCGCCAACCTGGACGGCCGGCTGCATTCGGTGCGGGTAGCGCATGCTGAGCTGATCACGCCGGCGCAGTGGCGCCTGCAGGATTCGCAACTGGTGCACTGATCGCGCGGGACCCGGCACGCGCCGGTCGCCGGCCCAGCATCGGAGGGGGCTGCTGGCCGGGCGGCCGAATCGCGCATAAGATGCGCGTCCGCCGCACGCCGAACCCCCAGCCGAGAATGCCATGTCGAAGGTCTACAGCGCCCTTGCGATCCTCTTCCTGGTCTGCCTCGCCGGTGGCCTGATCTTCCTGGCGACCTGGGACATCCCACCGCCCCTGCACCCGGTCGACAAGGACGTGACCGCCGCGGCGCTCGGCGAGGCACAGCAAGCCCCGAGCACGCCGACGCCGACAGGATTCCACTGAATGGAGCATCCGCCGGCGGCACCGATCCGGCCGGCGCGATCCACGCGCGCCGGCATTGGCTGGCTGATCGCCGCGCTGGCAGGCGGAGTGCTGGCCGCCGTGGCGTCGGCGGCGGCATTCGCCCAATCCGTCGGCAATCCCACGGCGCATAACAGCGGCGGCGCCCCAGTGTCGACCGATCAAGCACCGGCGGACCAGGCGCCGATCCCGCTTTTGCCACCGCCTGGTCGGGCGGCGCCCACAGCCATGCCGCCCGACCAGGACACGGGGCCGGAACGCCCGCCCAGCGTGGTCGCCGTCCAGCCGCTGGCTGCGCCGGCTGCGGATACGGTCGGCCTGCTGACCCCGGATCAGGGTGGATTCGGTATCGATTTGTGGCGTGGCACGACGCGCGCGCGGGTCGAGGCCTTGCTGCCGCTGCTGCCGGCGGGCACCGGGTCGCCGGCCGCCGACGCGCTCACCTACCGGCTGCTGGCGTCCCAGGCGGGAGCGCCTGAGGGCAAGACCGACCGCCAGTCGCTGCTGGCCCTGCGCCTGGAGCGGCTCTACGGCACCGGCATGACCAAGGCGGTCCTGCTGCTGCTCGACCGCGCCGGCCGCGCCGGCCAAGGCCCGGATTTCGCCGCCATCCATGCCGACGCCGCCCTGCTCGAAGACAAGGTGGACGACGCCTGCGCGATCGCGGAGGTCATGCGCAAGACGGACGGGTCGGCGCCGTGGCTCGAATTGTCGGCCTTCTGCGCCGCGCGCCGGAACGACAGCGCCGCGGTGCAGGTGGACCTCGGCCTGCTGGAGGAAAGCAACGCCAAGGTCGAGCGCACCTTCCTTGACCTGCTGCAAGCCCAGCCGGTGCCGGAACCGGCGCCCGCATCGACGGATAAAGCGAAGGCCGCGCGCACAAAGAAGACGACGCCGACGAAGATCGCACCGCCAAGCGCGCTGACCCCGCTGCTCTATGCGATGTACCGGGCCGCCGGCGCCGCGCCGCCGGAGGCGGTCGCGATGAAGGCGCCGCTGCCGGTGCTGCGCGCGGTGGTCGGCGACGATCGCGCCACCACCGCCTTGCGGCTGGGCGCCGCCGAGCGTTGCGCCGTCGCCGGCGCCGTGCAGCCGTCGGTGCTGGCGCAGCTTTATGCCGCCGCGAAATTCGACGACACGCAGATGAGCGATCCGGTAAAGGCCGCCACCAAGCTGCCGCCCGCCCTCGGCAACGCCCTGCTGTTCCAGGCGATCGGCCGGTCCGGCGACACCGCGGCGAAGCAGGCGATGCTGCACGCCGCGCTGGCCCGCGCGCACGATCAAGGCCGATACCTGCTGGCCGCGCGCGTCTATGCGCCCGGCATCGCGGCGATGACGCCGAATGCCGGCCAGATCGGCTTCGCCCGCGACGCCGCCGGCGTCCTGCTGGCCGCCGACATGCCCGACCAGGCCTTCGCGTGGTACGTCCTGGTCCAGCATGCCGCGCAGGACGGCGACGCCGACGCCAAGGCGGCCCGGCAGGCGCTGTGGCCGGCCTTTGCCCTGTCGCAGCCGCAGAGCCGCTTCCCCGTCAAGCCCCAGGAGATCGTCGACTGGGCGCATGACGCGCCTGAGGCGAAAGGCCGTAACGCCATCCTGGTGCTGACCCTGCTCGAGGCGCTCGGTCGCCCGGTGCCCGACGCGGCATGGTGGCCAATCTATATGCGACAGGACCAGGCGCCGCCGATGCCGACGGACCTGCCGCTCGCGCGGCTCGCCCAGGCGGCGGCGGCCGGAGGTCGCGTCGGCGAGACCGCATTGGAGAGCCTGATCCTGATTGGCCCCGATATCGCGCATGCGCCGGCCGCGGACCTGACGGCGGCCGTGGATGCCTTGCGCGCGGTAGACCAGGACGCCGCCGCCCGAGGGATCGCCCGCGATGCCGCGCTCGCCAGCAGCGACTGAGCCGCCGGCGCCCGGCGCGACGAAGCACGCCGCCATGTCCGCGCGCCGCATCGAGGCGTTCCTCGAAATGCTGGCGGCCGAGCGCGGCGCGGCGCGCAACACGCTGGACGCCTATCGGCGCGACCTGACGGATTTTGCGGGCTTCCTCGCCCGGCGCGGCCACGCGGCCGACGCCGCCGCGGTGGACGATGTGCGCGCCTATCTGGCCGACATCGCGCGCCGCCAGCTATCGTCGGCCACCGCCGCCCGCCGCCTCTCCGCGCTGCGCCAGTTCCACCGCTTCCTCTACACCGAGGATGTGCGGCCTGACGACCCGTGCCTGCCGATCGAGGGTCCGCATCGCGAACGGACCCTGCCCAAAGTACTGAGCGAGGATCAGGTCGGGCGCCTGATCGCCGCCGCCCATGCCGACGAAAGACCGGACGGGCTGCGCCGCGCGTGCCTGATCGAGCTGCTCTACGCCACCGGCCTGCGTGTGTCTGAACTGGTCGGGCTGCCGCTGGCCGCCGCGCGCGGCGACCCGCGGCTGATCATGGTGCGCGGCAAGGGCGGCCGCGAGCGGCTCGTCCCGGTCAGCGAGCCGGCGCGCGCGGCGCTGGCCGCTTATCTCGCGGTGCGGCCGGCCTTCCTGCCACCCAAGGCGGAATCGCCGCATCTGTTCCCCTCGCGCGCCGGCAGCGGCCATCTGACCCGCCACCGCTTCGCGCAGATCCTGCAGGAACTGGGCGTCGCGGCCGGCGTGCCGGCGCGCCTTCTGTCGCCGCATACGGTGCGTCACGCCTCCGCCACCCATCTGGTGGCGCATGGCGCGGACTTGCGCGCGGTGCAGCAGATGCTGGGCCATGCCGACATCTCCACCACCCAGATCTACACCCATGTGCTGGAAGAGCGCCTGAAGCAGGTGGTGGTCCGGCACCACCCGCTGGCGCACCCGCACCCCACCGCCGGAGACGAA
>JBDZUN010000350.1:0-2404 GCA_040255145.1 Hyphomicrobiales bacterium
TCGTAATAGGCCAGCACCTTGTCGCGATGGACCTGGCTGATCAGCGGCCCCATGCCGGTCGCAGCATCGTAGGGATCGCCGAGCTTCAGGCCTTCCGCGCCCCGCTTCAGCCGCTCGACCACTTCATCGAAGACCGGGCGCTCGACATAGACGCGCTCCGTGCCCAGGCAGACCTGGCCGCAATTGGCGAAGACCGAACGCATCGTTCCGTCGATCGCAGCGTCCATGTCGGTATCGGCGAAGATGATCGCCGGGTTCTTGCCGCCCAACTCGAATGAAACATCGCGCACGCCCTCTGCCGCGACCTTCATGATGGCGGCGCCGGTCGCCGTCTCCCCGGTGAACGTGATCGCGTCGACGCCAGGATGCCGCGTCAGGAACTCGCCGGCCGAATCCGGCCCGAAGCCGTGCACGACGTTGTAGACGCCGGGGGGGACGCCCGCTTCGTTCATCACTTCGCCGAGCAGGGTCGCGGTGGTCGGCGTCTCCTCCGACGGCTTGACCACGACCGTATTGCCGCAGGCCAGCGCCGGCCCGATCTTCCAGGTCATCAAAAGAAGCGGCAGGTTCCACGGGCAGATCACCGCGATCACGCCCTTGGGCACGCGCACGGCGTAGTTGATCGCCTCCGCGCCATCCGGAGTCGGCATGCGGAAAGCCTCGGTCGCGACATTCTTCACCAGATCGGCGAAGACACGAAAATTCGCCGCGCCGCGTGGAATGTCTATCTTGGACGCGAGCGATTTCGGCTTGCCGGTATCGGCGATCTCCGCCTTCAGGAAGGCGTCGAAACGGCGCTCGATCCCGTCCGCCACCCGATGCAGGATGACACAGCGCTCCTCGACCGACATGCGGCCCCAGGGGCCTTTCAGCGCCTTGCGCGCCGCCACGACCGCCCGGTCGACCTGTTCCGCACCCGCTTCGTGCACGATGCCGTTGAGCGAGCCGTCGACCGGATTGATATTTTCGAACGTCGCGCTGCCGCCGGCGGTATAGGCGCCGTCGATGAAGTGCAGCAGGTGGTTGTCGGTCATGATTCGATCCGCCAGCGGACGATCAGGTCGTCACGGTCAGGAAGCGCTCGTTGATCTGGCGGTCGTAATAGAAGATCGCCTTGCCCAGTGCGTCCTCCGTCCATTCGATCACCGGATGGTCGGGATAATACTGGTAGCCGCCGGCGAACACCTCGTTCCGGTTGCCCGACGGATCGAAGAAATAGATCGTGTAGCCGCGGGTGATGCCGTGGCGCGTGGGCCCGATATCCATCGCGACATTGTGGCGCGCGATCACGTCGGCTGCGTTGCCGATATCGTGCCAGCTTTCCAGGTTGAAGCTCGCATGGTGGAAGCGGTCCTTATCCGGACAGCGGATGAAGGCGATGTCGTGCGGCTTGTTCGAGCACGAGAAGAAGGTCGCGATAACCGTCTTGCCGTCGCTCGCCACGACGCGCTCCGACAAATCGAAACCGAGCACCTCGGTGAACAGCCTGGCATTCGCGTCGATGTCGTCGCCATAGAGCAGGCAATGGTCGAACCGGGTCGGCCGCATGCCCTTCAGGTTGTCGGGCTTCACCTCCGGATTGACGTTGCCGAGCCCGTTGCCGATCTGCGCCTTGTGCGCGTAAAGCTCGATCCGATGCCCGGTCGGGCAGGTGAAGACAAGCCGCCGGCCGGTCGCCGGCCGCTCGTCGTGCGCCTCTTCCACGTCCAGGCCAAAGGCGCGGATGCCGTCGGCCAGCCGGTCCAGGTCCGCTTCGTCGCGCACCTTGAAGCCGGTGAAATCCATGCCCGACGTGTCGGCCTCGCGCAGGATGACGCTGTGATGGTCGTGCTCGTCCCATGCCTTGAGATAGACCCGGCCGTCGTCGCCGCGCTGCACCCGCAGAAGACCGAGCACGTCGACGTAGTGTCGCAACGCCGCCTGCATGTCGAGCACGCGGATCTGGACGTGACCGGGGCGCAGGATGCCGGAAAACGACATAGCGGGGGTTCCTCCGTCAGGGCTGCACGGTCTGGCGCCGCGCTGGCCTTAAGGTCAGATTGGACAGCGGATAGACCCGGCACGCAAGAAGGCCGCGCGCCCGGTCCGCCAGGCTGACATGGGCGCGGCTCATCGGGCCGGCGCGATAGTCGCCGTCGATCACCTGTACGCGGCAGACCCCGCAACCGCCGCCGCGGCAGCCGACCGGCACGGGGCGGGCGCCGGCGCGCTGCATTGCGGCCAGCACGGTTTCGCCCGGCGCGCAGGCAAAGCCCGTCGCTTCACCCTCGAACAGGATAATGGCCAACATCGTCACAGCCGCTTGAACAAGGGCGAGCGCGCGAGGCCGGCCGCACCGTCCGCCGCCGTGACGAACTTCTCGGTGAAAATGTCGCGCTCGAACAGCCGGCCCTTCATCAGGGCC
>JBDZUN010000351.1:0-2401 GCA_040255145.1 Hyphomicrobiales bacterium
GTGGCCGTCGCGCCGAGGAAGCGCATGACCGATCCGCTCTGCACCGTCAGCGCGCCGCACAGCGCCAGCAGCACGATCACCGGCGCGATCTCGATCACGCGGACGCGCGGCACCCCGCCCTCGAGCGGCAGCCAGAAGCTGCGGATGCCGGCGCGCGCCATGGCGACCATGGCGGCGAAGCCGCTCAGCAGCAGCAGCGCCATCAGCACCCACGACGTGGCGCCGGCGCCCGGTTGCGCCAGCAGGGCCTTGAGCAGCAGGAACTTGGCGACGAAGCCCGAAAGTGGCGGCAGGCCGGCGAGCAGCAGCGCGCAGGCCATGAAGCTCAGGCCGAGGATCGCCATGGTCGCCGGGATCGCGACGCCGACCTCGTCTTCCTCGTGCTCCTCGTCGTCGGTGTCGAGATCGGCGTCGCCGCGCAGGTCGAGCTGCGCCGGACGCCCGCGCTCGGTCAGCTCGATCAGCATGAATAGCGCGCCGATCGTCAGCACCGAGCTCGCCAGGTAGAACAGCGCGCCGCCGGTGACGGCGACGTCGTCGATGCCGACCATCGCCAGCAATGTGCCCGAGGAGATCAGCACGCCATAGCCGGCCAGCCGGCGCAGGTTGGGCGCGGTCAGGATGCCGATCGAGCCGAACGCGATGGTCAGCATGCCGCCGGTGGTCAGCCACAGGTCGCCGAAACGCGCCGACGCGCCGGCATTCGCCCCGAACATCAGGAGCGATAGCCGCAGGATGATGTAGACGCCGACCTTGGTCATGATCGCGAAGAAGGCGGCGACCGGCGCCGCGGCCGGCGCATACGCGCCCGGCAGCCAGAAGTTCAGCGGCCACATGCCGGCCTTGACCAGGAAGGCCACGCACAGGATCGCGGCGCCGGCTTCGAACAGCGCCCGGTCGCCGCCGGCGATGGCGGGCAGGCGGACCGCGATATCGGCGATGTTGAGCGTGCCGACGACGCCGTAGATCAGGCTGACGCCGATCAGGAACAGCGCCGAGGCCGCCAGGTTGATCGCGATGTAATGCAGGCCGCCCCGGACCCGCGCGCGGCCGGAACCATGCAGGACCAGGCCGTACGACGCGGCCAGCAGCACCTCGAAGAACACGAACAGGTTGAACAGGTCGCCGGTCAGGAACGCGCCGTTCAGCCCCATGACCAGGAACTGGAACAGCGAATGGAAGTGCGATCCGGCGCCGTGCCACCGGGCCAGCGCGAAGGCCAGGGTGGTCAGCGCCAGGATGCTCGTCAGCACCAGCATGAACGCCGCCAGCCGGTCCACCACCAGGACAATGCCGAACGGCGCCGGCCAGTCGCCCAGGCGATAGACCGTCACGGTCGATGCGGCCGTCCCGAATGCCGGGTCGGTGAGTCGGAGCAGGGCGACCGCCACCGCCAGCACCGCCACGGTCGCGGCAAGGGAGATCGCCGCCTTCAGGACCGGCTTGCGCTCGTCGAACAGCACCAGCACCGCGCCCGCGCACAGCGGCAGGAGAATCGGCACGACGGCCAGGTGGGCGGTCCAGCCGCTCATACCTTCGGGTCCCGGCCGTCGACGTGATCGGTGCCGGTCAGGCCGCGCGAGACCAGCAGCACGACGAGGAACAAAGCCGTCGTGGCGAAGCCGATGACGATCGCGGTCAGGACCAGCGCCTGCGGCACCGGATCGGCGTATCGCAGCAGGTCTCCGGCCTCGCCCGCGTTCAGGATCGGGGGCGCGCCGATCCGGACCCGGCCCATGGCGAAGATGAACAGGTTGACGGCGTAGGACAGCAGCGACAGGCCGATGATCACCTGATACGTGCGCGGCCGCAGCAGAAGCCAGATGCCCGAGGCGGCCAGCACGCCGATCGCGATGGCGAGGACGGCTTCCATCAATCGGCCTCGACGGCGAGCGGCACGGGGTTCGCGGCGGGCGGCGGGCGGTGGCGCAGCGACTGGTGCGCCAGCACGATCAGGATCAGCACGGTCGCCCCCAGGACGAGCGAAAGTACGCCGAGGTCGAACAACAGAACGCTCGCCAGGTGTAGCGTGCCGATCAGCGGAACCTGCACGTCGGCCGAAAGCGCGGTGAGGAACGGCTGGCCGACGAACCAGGCGCTCGCGCCAGCCGCCACCGAAAGGAGCAGGCCGAACCCCATCCAGCGCAGCGGGTGAACCCTCAGCCGCGCTTCGACCCAGCGCACGCCGCTCGCCATGTATTGCAGGATGATGGCGACCGCCATGGTCAGTCCGGCGACGAAGCCGCCGCCCGGCTGGTCGTGGCCGCGCAGGAACAGGAAGACCGCGATCAGGCCGATGAACGGATAGAGCAGCTTCATCAGCACGGCCGGCACGGCCAGGTAGCCGGCGACGGCGGCGCCCTCGAGCCGGCTGTGATCGCGGTCGTCGGCGTCCTGGAGG
>JBDZUN010000097.1:0-11972 GCA_040255145.1 Hyphomicrobiales bacterium
GGCCCACCGTAACACGACCGTCCGCAGTTGGGGGAGGGGACGATTCAGCCCGACCGGTGCAGCACTGCGACCGGGCAGTCGCGCAGCACGTCGCCCAGGGGAAGCGTATCACCCGATGCTGTGAGGGTCGCGCCGGTTATCGCGTTGCGCCATGGCCCGCCGGTCAGGTCCGCCGGCAGCGCGATGCGCGTGTCGGCCCACATTGTGGGGCCGAGCGGCGGCGCGGCCTTATCCCCGCACAGGCCGGCGATCAGCCGCGGCACGACGGTCACGACGGCGTCGTCGGCGGCATGGCGGGCGAAGGCGATCACGCGCTCGGCGTGTGTACCCGCCGCCGCCAGGGCCAGGTAGCCGCCCTCGGCGAACAGGGTGGCATGGGTGCGGCGCAGGTGCAGAAGCCGCGTCGTGACGTGCAGCTTGATCCGCCCGTCGGGCCAGGCATCGAGCAGGGCGCGCACGGCCGCCGGCGTCGTCGGCGGTTCCGCCAGCGCCGCCCGTCGCACGTCGTAATCCACCGGGCGGCGATTGTCGGGATCGACCAGGTTGAAGTCCCACAGCTCCGTCCCCTGATAGATGTCCGGCACGCCGGGAACGGTCAGCTTGAGGGCAAGCTGGCCCAGGCTGTTCAGCGCCCCGATCACCGCGACTTCGCGGGCGAAGGGCAGGAAGTCGTCGCGGAACGGCCGTCCGCGCGCCGGGTCCAGCAGCCGGCCGAGGAAGGCGCAGGTCGCCTGTTCGTAGTCTTCATCCGGGCTGGTCCAGCTCGAATGCCGCTTCGACTCGCGCAGCGCCTTGAGCAGATAGGCCTCCATGCGCGCGCGAAAGCGTTCGAGGGCGTCGGTATCCTTGCCTTCCATTAACTCCAGCGGCCAGGCGCCCAGCAGCGTCTGATAGATTAGGTATTCGTCGTCGGCATCCGGAAGCGGCGGCGCATCCGCGCCCGGCGCCGTCTTCAGGCGGCGGTTCAGCGCGGCCCAGCGTCGGACGCGCGCCGCCCATTCGCGCGGCCGTTCCGACAGCACGTCGATCCGGGTACGCACATCCTCGCCGCGCTTGGTGTCGTGCGTCGCGGTCGTCACCATGGCGTGCGGCCAGCGGCGCTGTCGTTCCTCGTTGGCGCGATGGAACGCCGCCGGGCTGAATCCGAAGCGGCGCGGGTCGCCCCCGACCTCGTTGAGCGAGACCAGGCTGTGATAGCGGTAGAAGGCGGTGTCCTCCATGCTCTTGGCCATGACCGGCCCGGTATATTGCTGGAATTTCATGGCGAACCGCAGCGCGTCGCGCCGGTTGTAGCGGCCGTCGCGGCGGCGGGCGAGGTCCGCGGTCAGGGCGTCGTGCACGAAGTCGAAGATCGCCTTGTCGGGCGATGTGCTCCGCTTGCGCGCCTGGCCCACTGCCCAGCCGATGTCGCGTCGGTCGTCCGCCGCGGCGCCGCGCCCGGTGACGTAGGAACGGTACACGGAGAAACAGGCGATGACCTCGAACAGGGCGTCGCGGACCGCCGGCAGGGTATAATCGCGCGTATTCCAGTCCTGTTCCGTCAGCCGGTCGAGCCGGTTGGCCAGGACGTTCAACTCGCTCGCCAGCTCGTTGTTCATGGCACGCGCCTTGCTGGCGACCAGCATGGCATCGAAGTCGCGCGGGCCGCCGACGAAGCGGGCATAGGCGCGGTCGAGCGGCTTCTCGCCCGCCGGGTCGACCAGCACGCCGTTGATCTGGTTCAGCACCTCGTAGCCGGTGGTGCCGGCGATCGGCCAGGTCTCGCGCAACGCTTCGTGCGGCGCCAGGATCTTCTCGACCAGGACATAGAGCGGGCGGTCGGCGTCCGCCGCGCCCGCGGTGCGTCGCGCGTCCGCCGCGCGATCCTGAAGCCGCCGGCAATAGGTTTCCGGGTCGTACAGGCCGTCGATGTGGTCGATGCGCAGGCCGTCGACCTTGCCCGCGCCGATCCATTGCAGCACGCGCCGGTGGACGGCGTCGAACACCTCCGGCTCCTCGACGCGGATGCCGGCCAGGTCGTTGATGTCGAAGAAGCGGCGATAATTGATCTCGTTCGCCGCGACCCGCCAGAAGGCGAGGCGATAGGCCTGCCGCTCCAGCAGGCGATGCAGGAAGACCGGGTCGCCGCACGGCCCCTGTTCCGGGCCGTTGATCGCCGCGAGCACAGCCTCGAGCGCGGCTTCGAGGTTCGGTTCCGCCCGGACCAGTGCGGCCAGCTCCCGCTTCAGCCGCTCGGCCTGGCCGCGCCAGGTGGTGCGTCCGGCCTCGGACCGTGCGCGCGTGCGCAGCTCATCGAAGCGCGCCGCCAGGGCGCGCGGCGCGGCGGCGTTGCCGGGCAAAGCGCCGCCGGTCTGCTCCAGATGGCGGACGACGCGATCCAGGATCATGCCGAACCGGCGCGGCCGGATCGGAAAGCGATGCTCGTGATAGCGGACGTCGAACCCGCCGGTCTCGGCGTCGAAGCCGAGATGCAGCGCGCCCGCCTCCAGCACGGTGCCGTAATGGTCGCCCAGCACCGGCAGCACGACGCGTCCGTGCAGCTCCGGCTTCTGCGGCTGCCAGTCGACGTCGAAGGCGCTCGCGTGCGGCGAGGCCTCGCCGTATTCGAGCATGTCGAGCCACCAGGCGTTGTCGGCCTGGCCGATCCCCATATGGTTCGGCACGAAATCGAGGATCTGGCCCATGCCTTGGGTGCGCAGCGCGGCGACGAACGCCTCGAAATCGGCCTCGTCGCCGATCTCCGGGTTCAGCGCGTTGTGATCGACGATGTCGTAGCCGTGCGTGCTGCCGGCGCGCGCCTTCAGATAGGACGAGCAATAGACATGGCTGACCCCAAGGGCGTGCAGATAGGGGATCAGCGCCGTGGCGTCGCGGAAGGTGAAGCCGGCGTGGAATTGCAGCCGGTAGGTCGCGGTCGGCACGAAAGCCGGTCGGCGGCCCGCGTCGCCAGTCATGCGCGTCGCCGCCCGTCGACGGCGCCGGATATCGCGGCGGCCAGCCGGCGCAGGTGGGGTGTATCGGCCAGGCCGGCGATTGTCACCGGCAGCTTGCGCCGCCAATTGGGGTGCTGGTTCAGCGTGCCGGGCAGGTTGACCTGCTCCGCGATTCCCAGCACGTCCTCCGCCTGGGCCATCATCAGGACGCTGGGCGTGCGTGCGACGAAGGTATGCGCCGCATCGATCAGCGTATTGCGCTGGTCGGGCGGCAGCGCGGCGTCTGTCGGAAAGTCCGGCGGCAGAAGTCCGTATCCGGACAATGTCGCGACCAGTGATTCCCGGTCGCGCTGGCGCTGGACCAGGCTTGCCTGCCATGCGGCGGGGTTCGGGAACAGACCGAACGCTTTGCGCAGCGCGATGTCCGCGCCCAACCAGTAGCCGATTAGTGTGGGCAGGTCGTGGGTGCCGATGCCGACCAGGGCCAGCGGCGGGTACGCCACCGGCGCGGCGAAGCCGCCATCCGGCGCGCGTTCGAAATAGAGCAGGCGATAGCTCAGGATGCCGGTGTCGCGCAGCTTGCCGATCAGCGCGGGCGGCACGGTGCCGAGGTCCTCGCCGATCACGACGCAGTGGTTGCGGCGACTCTCCAGCTTCAGGATCGCGATCAGGTCGTCGACCGGATAGCGGACATAGCCGCCGCCGCGCGGATCGCTGCCGGCGGGAATCCAATATTGCCGGTAGAGGCCGAGGGCGTGGTCGATGCGCAGCGCGCCGAAATGGCGCATGTTGGCGCGGATCAGCGCGACGAACGGCGCATAGGCACGCGCGCGCAGCGCATCGGGCCGCAGCGGCGGCAGGCCCCAAGCCTGGCCCATCTGGTTGAAATGGTCGGGTGGCGCCCCGATGGAGGCCCCGGCCGCGTACAGGCCCTGGTCGGCCCACGCTTCTCCGCCGGCACTGTCGACGCCGAGCGCGAGGTCGCCGTAGAGGCCGATGCCCAGGCCCGCGGCGCGGCAGCGGTGCGCGGCTTCGGCCAGTTGCAGCTCCGTCAGCCATTGCAGGTAGATGTGGAACGTCACGCGCTCGGCGGCGCGCGCGGCGAAGGCGCGGACTTCCGGGCTGTGCGGGTCGCGCCACGGCGCGGGCCAGGCGAACCACGGCACCAGATAGGGTTGGCCGGCGCTGAAATGTTCGGCCAGCGCTTCGTGCAAGGCGAACCGCGCCAGCCCGTCGCCGCCATCGGCGCGGAAGCGGGCGAAGGCGCGGTCGCGGTCGGTATCCCTGTCGAGGTGAAGCGCGCGGAAGGTGCGGTACAGGCATTCGAGGATTTCGAGTTTGGCGGCCGCGACCGCCGTGTGGTCGATCAGCGGCGCGGCGCGCAGCGCATCGAGACGGGCACGGAATTCCGGCGAACCTGCGCGGGCGCGTGCCGCGGCGCATTCGGCGAAATCCGGCACGGCCTCGACGTCGAGGTAGAGGACGTTGAGGAACCGCCGGCTTGACGGCGAATAGGGGCTGACCTTGCCCGGCTCGGTGACGAACAGCGCATGCAGCGGGTTGATGCCGATCGCGTCCGCGCCATGGCCGGCCAGCGCCTCGGCCAGATCGCCGAGGTCGGTGAAGTCGCCCATGCCCCAGTTGCGGGCCGAGCGCAGGCTGTAGAGCTGGGTCGACAGCCCCCACAACCGGCGGCCGGCGGTCGGCGGCGGATGACAGGTCGCAGGTGCGGCGATCAGCACCGTCTCCGCCGTCTCGTCGCCCGCGGTCACATGCAGCCGGTGGTAACCGTCCGGCAGGTTGGGCAGCGTCAGCAATCGCCGCTCGATCGCCGTGCCGTCGATGTCGCGTCGTCCTTCGCAGACCATCCGATCACGGTCGATCGTCCCAGCCTGTATCTCCCCGGTTTCCAGGTGCAACGTCCAGGCCAATGCCGGCGCGCCGGCGGGCAGATGGACCGGCACTGGCCGTATTTCGGCTCCGTCGCGCGCGACCAGGACCGGCGGTGCCAGGGTGCGCCACGGCGCGTCCTCAAGCCACGCGAGGGAGGCCGCGATTTCCTCGAGGTTGGCGGCGGGATGGCCCAGCGCCGCCGCCAAGGCGCGGATCACCGCGTCTGGCACGTCCTGGTCCTGCCCGAACGCGTCGATGAAGCGGGTCTCGATGCCGGCGCGCCGCGCCAAGCGGTGCAGGGTGTCCGGTTCAGACGCCATCGGCGGCTGGGCTTAAGGTGAAGATCGCCGAATGGGGCGGCAGCGTTCCGTTGGCGAACGAATCGTGAGCCCCCTCGGGGCTTTCGTACAGGATGCGGCCCGTCAGGTCGCCGGCGACGCCTGTGGCCGGCGCGGCCCCGAGATTGGCGGCGAGCCGAAGTGTCGAACCGTCGCCCAATTCCCAGTGGACCAGCACCGCCTTCTCGCCCAGGACGGCATGATCGGCCTTGCCGCCGGGAATGCCTGCCAGGCGCGGGACGATCTCCCGATGGCGGATATGCAGCAGCCGGTGCACCAGATCCAACTTCCGGACATGCGGCGCGCGTCCGACCTTGGTCCAGTCGACGCGCGAGGCAGCCATGGTCGCCGGATGGTTGGGGTCGGGGATGCGCGCGGCCGCCTTCTCTTCCCGAGATTCGTGGAAGCGGGCGAATTCACGCCGGCGTCCGTCCCGCACGGCCTGCGCCAACGCGTCAGGGAAATCACAGAAGAAGAGGAACGGATTGGTCTCGCCAAACTCTTCGCCCATGTAGAGCAGCGGGATCGCGGGGCCGAGCAGGATGATCGCTGTCGCCGCAGCGATCGCCTCGGCCGGGGCCAGCGTGTCGATCCGCTCGCCGAAGGCGCGGTTGCCGATCTGGTCGTGGTTCTGGAGGAAATTGACAAAGGCGGTCGGCGGCAATGCGGCCGACGGCTCGCCGCGTGGGATGTTGCCGCGATGCGCCGATCGCTCGCCTTGGTAGGCGAAACCCTCGGCCAGCGCCCGGCCCAGCCGCTCGGCGGGGTCGTCGGCATAGTCGGCGTAATATTCGGCGGTCTCGCCCGTCAGCAGCACGTGCAGCGCGTGATGGATGTCGTCGTTCCATTGGGCGTCGTAAAGCAGCGCGCGTCCGTCCGCCGCGCGGCGCAGACGGCGCACCTCGTTATTGTCGTTTTCCAGTACCAGATGGACATGCCGGTCCTCCGGCATGTATTCGCGCACCCGCGTCGCGATCTCGGTCAGGATGTCGGTCGCGCTGTCGTCCTTGATCGCATGCACCGCGTCGAGACGCAGGCCGTCGGCGCGGAACTCGGTCAGCCAGTAGAGCGCGTTGGCGACGAAGAAGTCGCGCACGGGGCGCTGCCGCTCGAAGTCGATTGCCGCGCCCCAGGGCGTGTGGTGACGCTCGGTAAAGAAGTCGGGCGCATAGAGGTGGAGATAGTTCCCGTCCGGCCCGAAATGGTTGTAGACGGCGTCGATCAGCACCATTAGCCCTCGGAGATGGGCGGCGTCGATCAGGGCCCTCAGGTCGTCGGGTCGCCCGTAGGCGGCATCCGGCGCGAATGGCAGTACGCCGTCGTAGCCCCAATTACGCCGGCCGGGAAAAGCGGACAGCGGCATCAGCTCGATCGCACGGACGCCGAGCGCGACCAGCTCGTCGAGCTTTTGGACCGCCGCGCGATAGGTGCCGTTCGGCGTGAAGGTGCCGACATGCAGTTCGTAGAGGACCGTCTCATGCCACGGCCGGCCCCGCCAGTCGGCTGCACGCCAGCGATAGGCGCCGGGGTCGATCACCTCGCTCGCTCCGTGCACGTCGTCGGGTTGGAAGCGAGAGGCCGGGTCCGGCACCGCCGCCCCGCCATCGATCAGATAGTGGTATCGGGTGCCGGCGCCGGCCTTGGCCGCGACCGCCTCGAACCAGCCGTCGGCCTGCCGCGCCAGCGGAAGCTCGCCTCCGTTCCCGTTCTCGATGCGCAGCGTGACATTGGCGGCACCCGGCGCCCAAAGCCGGAAGCGGACGCCGCCTTCTGGCAGCAGCGTGGCTCCGAATGGCATGTCCAGGCCAGAGGCCAATTCCAATCTCCCGTCGTTCAGGTGGACGGGGCTATCGTACCGGCTCCGCCACGAACAGTAGCACGCTGCGCGGCGGCACCTCGTAGCGGCGCCCTGGATGCTCCGGCCCGATGCCGAAGCGTTCATTAGCAACGCTCGTATCGATCAGGCGGGTCCATACCTGCCGCGCGAAAGCGCGTGGCAGGGTGAAGCGCACGCGGCTTTCCTCGGCATTCAGCACCAGCAGAAACGTGCTGTCGGGCTCCGGCTCGCCCGTCGCCGTCACCGGAAAATGCGCGGCCGCGCCACTCATCAGGCAAGCCAGGAAGCGAGCCGGCGCGTTCCAATCCTCGCCGGCCATCTCGCTGCCGTCAGGCCGCAACCACACGATGTCCTTCGCGCCGTCCCGGCCGACGGGGCCGCCCTCGAAGAAATGCTGGCGGCGGAACGCGACATGGTCGCGGCGCAGCGCGATCAGCTTGCACACGAAGGCCAGGAGGCCGGCGCCTTCGTCGGTCCCGGCCAGCGACCAGTCGATCCAGCTCGTCGGGTTGTCCTGGCAGTAGGCGTTGTTGTTACCGCCCTGGCTGCGGCCGAATTCGTCGCCCGCGGTCAGCATTGGCACGCCTTGCGCCAGCAGCAGGGTGGCCAGCAGGTTGCGGGTCTGGCGCGCGCGGGTCTCCAGGATCGCCGGGTCGTCGGTCGGGCCCTCGACGCCATAATTGGCGCTCCAATTGGCGTTGGTGCCGTCGCGGTTGCCCTCGCCGTTGGCTTCGTTGTGCTTTTCGCGATAGGCGACGAGGTCGGCCAGCGTGAAGCCGTCGTGCGAGGTCACGAAATTCACGCTGGCCCATGGCCGCCGGCGGTGGCCGGCGAACGGGTCGCTCGATCCGGTCAGGCGCGAGGCCAACTCGCCGATCTGCCCGTCATCGCCGCGCCAGAACCGGCGCGTGGTGTCGCGGAAACGGTCGTTCCATTCGCTCCAGCCGGCCGGGAACTCCCCCAGCCGATAGCCGCCGTCGCCCAGGTCCCACGGCTCGGCGATCAGCTTGACCCGCGACAGTACCGGGTCCTGGCCGATCGCCTTGAAGAACCCAGAGTGCGGATCGAAGCCATCTCCGTCCGCGTCGCGCGCCAGCGTGGTCGCGAGGTCGAAGCGGAAGCCGTCGACGTGCATCTCCTCGACCCAATAGCGCAGCGAATCCAGGACCAGTTGCAGTACGCGCGGATGCCGCAGGTTGAGGGCATTGCCGCAGCCGGTCGGATCGAAGTAGTCGCGCGGGTTGTCCGGCGCGAGCTTGTAGTAGGAACGGTTGTCGATGCCGCGGAAGCACAAGGTGGGGCCGAGCCGGTTGCCCTCCGCCGTATGGTTGTAGACGACGTCGAGCAGTACCTCGATCCCGGCATCGTGAAGCTGGCGGACCAGCGTCTTGAACTCGCCGATTTCGCCGGTGGCAAGGTAGCGCGGCTGCGGCGCGAAATAGAGCAGCGGATTATAGCCCCAGTAATTGGTGAGCTTGCGCCGGACCAGCGCCGGTTCGTCGAAGAACGCCTGGATGGGCAGCAGCTCGACCGCCGTGACGCCGAGCGCGCGCAGATAGTCGACCACGGCCGGCGTGCCCAGCCCGGCGAAGGTGCCGCGCAGCCCGTTGGCGACCGCCGGGTGTTGCCGGGTCGCGCCGACGACGTGCAGCTCATAGAGGACGCTGCGGCTCCATTCCGTGCGCGGCCTGCGGTCGCCGCCCCAGGTGAAGGCGGTGTCCACTACCTGGCATTTCGGCATGGCGGCCGCGTTGTCGCGGCGGTCGAGCGAAAGGTCGGCGTCCCCATGGCTGGCGCGGTAGTCGTAATGCGCATCGCTCCAGCGGAACCGGCCGACGATCTGCCTGGCATAGGGATCGAGCAGAAGCTTGTGCGGATTGAAACGATGGCCGGCGCCCGGATCGTAGCGGCCGTGGACGCGATAGCCGTAGAGCTGCCCCGGCCGCATGTCCGGCAGATAGCAATGCCAGACGTCGTGGGTGCAGCGCTCGATCGCGACACGTGTCAGCTCCCGGTGGCCGCGCCGCTCGTACAGGCACAACTCGACCCGGGCTGCATTTTCCGAGAACAGCGCGAAATTGACCCCCCGGCCGTCCCAGGTCGCGCCGAGCGGATAGGGCTCGCCCGGCCACACACGGATTTCGTTCAGCACAGTCCCCCGTCGATCTGGCCCCCGTCGATCTGGCCTCCGCCGAGCCCGGCCCTCAGCCGCCCGGGCCGGTCAGCACCAGCGTCGCAAGCGGCGGCAGGGTCAGTGTGACCGACGCCGCACGGCCGTGCCATTCGACGGCCTCGGAATGGATTTCGGGCGGGTTCTCGATGCCGCCGCCGCCGAACGATGCGCTGTCGGTGTTGAGGCGCGGGCGATAGGTGCCGTGCGCCGGCACGCCGACGCGATAGTCGTGGCGTACAACCGGCGTGAAGTTGCACATGACCACCGCGACCTCGCCGGTTCCGGGCGCGCGGCGCAGGAAGGCGATCACGCTGTTCGCGTTGTCGCGCGCGTCGATCCACTCGAAGCCTTCGTGCGACGTGTCGCAGGCGTACAGTGCCGGAACCTCGCGCACCATGCGGTTCAGCTCCGCGACCAGGTGCTGGGCGCCGCGATGCGCCGGGTCGTCCAGCAGGTGCCAGTCGAGGCTGGCATCGTGGTTCCACTCCCGCTCCTGGCCGAATTCGCAGCCCATGAACAGGAGCTTCTTGCCCGGATGGGCGAACATGAAGCCGAGATAGGCGCGCAAATTGGCGAAACGCTGCCAGCGGTCACCCGGCATGCGACCGAGCAGCGAGCCTTTGCCGTGGACCACCTCGTCATGGGAGATCGGCAGGACGAAGTTCTCGGTGAAGGCGTAGAGCAGGCCGAAGGTCAGCGCGTCCTGGTGATAGCGGCGGTGGATCGGATCCTGGCCGATATAGGACAGGGTGTCGTGCATCCAGCCCATGTTCCACTTGTAGCCGAAGCCGAGGCCGCCGAGATAGGTCGGCCGCGACACCATCGGCCAGGCGGTCGATTCCTCGGCCACGGTGATCGCGCCGTCGCCGCGGCCGTAGACCAGCTCGTTGAGCCGCTTCAGGAGGGCGATAGCCTCCAGGTTCTCGTTGCCGCCGAACTGGTTCGGAAGCCATTCGCCGGGTTCGCGGCTGTAGTCGAGGTAGAGCATCGACGCCACGGCATCGACCCGCAGACCGTCGACATGGAACTGGTCGATCCAGAACAGCGCGCTGGCGATCAGGAAGTTCTGCACCTCCGTCCGGCCGAAATTGTAGATCAGCGTGTCCCAGTCCATGTGCCGGCCCTTGCGCGGGTCGGCGTGCTCGTAGAGGTGGGTGCCGTCGAAATAGCCGAGGCCGTGCGGGTCGCCGGGGAAGTGGCCCGGAACCCAGTCGATCAGCACGCCGATGCTGGCCTGGTGGCAGCGGTCGATCAGGTAGCGCAGGTCGTCCGGCGTGCCGAACCGGCTGGTCGCCGCGAACATGCCGGTCGGCTGATAGCCCCACGAGCCACTGAAGGGATGTTCCGTAATCGGAAGGAATTCGACATGGGTGAAGCCCATCTCCTGGACGTAGGGGATCAGGCTGTCGGCCAGCTCGCGATAGCTGAGCGGCCGCCACGCGCCGTCCTGCTCGGTCCAGCGCCACGAGCCGAGATGGACCTCATAAGTTGAGATCGGCGCGTTCAACGCCTGGCGCGCCGCCCGCTGGGCCAGCCACCCGCCGTCCTGCCAGGCATAGCGGCTGAGATCGTAGACAACTGACGCGGTCTCCGGCGGCTGCTCGGCATAGAAGGCGAACGGATCGGCCTTGAGCGGCAGCAGGTGGCCGTCGCGCGCGCGCAATTCGTATTTGTATCGCGCCCCCGGCTCAAGGCCGGGGATGAAGATCTCCCACACGCCGATCTCGCGCCTGAGCCGCATGACGTGGCGGCGGCCGTCCCATTGGTTGAAGTCGCCGACCACGCTGGCGCGCGTGGCGTTCGGCGCCCACACCGCGAAGCTGACCCCCTCGACGCCGTCGAACGTGATTGGGTGGGCGCCGAGCGTCTGGTAGAGCCGGAAGTGGTTGCCCTGGCCGAACAGATGGACGTCCATGTCGCCCAGCACCGGGGGGAAGCGATAGGGGTCGTCGGCGTCCCACGTCTCGTCGCCCCTGGCGATGCGCAGGCGATAGGCGGGCCGGCCGCGCCCCGGTCCCAGCGTGCCGACGAAGAAGCCGGCCGGATGGACGCGATAGAGCCGCGCCATGAATTCGCCGTTCGCCGCGTCGATGACTGAGACTTCGTCGGCGCCGGGCTGGAAGGTGCGCACGACCGTCTCGCCGTTCTCCGCGTGCGGGCCGAGAAAGGCGAACGGATCGTCATGCGTGGCGGCGAGGATCGCCTGGACCTGCGCGGGGTCGGCAGTGATCAGGGTCATTCGGCCTCCGCCTCGTCTGTACCCGGCGTCAACAGCGCGCGCACCCCCTGCAATGGAATCCGAAGCCAGGTCGGCCGGTTCTGCGCTTCGTAGCGCAGTTCATAGAGCGCCTTTTCCAGTGTGAAGAAGTCGATCAGCCGCCGTGCTGTCGCCGGGTCGTCGGGATAAGAGCTGCAGCCGTCGATCGTCGCGCGGTAGCCATCGAGGAAGCTTTGCCGGCTTTGGTCGCGCCAGCCCATCGCCCAGGGCAGATAGAGGTCCTGCCGCTCCGGCTTCAGACTCGATCGCTCGAACAGGGCGGACCAGGCGGCGTAGTCGAACGAGCGCAGCATGCCGGCGACGTCGCGCAGCGGTGACGTCTTGGTCCGCCGCTCCTCGACCGGGCGCAGCGGCTCGCCCTCGAAATCGAGCAGGTACCAGTCGTCCTTGGCGACCAGCACCTGGCCCAGGTGATAGTCGCCGTGATGCCGGGTCTGCATCGCGTCGAGCCTGTCCGGCAGCAACTCGCGCAGCCGGTCGGTGACTTCGTCCCAGTTCGCCAGCAGCGCGGCGCGCAGCG
>JBDZUN010000098.1:0-11942 GCA_040255145.1 Hyphomicrobiales bacterium
CAAGGGCTTTATCGGCGCGGCGGCGGCGCCGTCCGCGGTCCTGCTGTGCAACAACGGCCTGCACATTGAAATCCAGGTCGACCGCGCGCATCCCGTGGGCCGCGACGACCCGGCCGGGATCAAGGACGTCGTGCTCGAAAGCGCACTGACCACGATCATGGATTGCGAGGATTCGGTCGCCGCGGTCGACTCGGCCGACAAGGTTGTCGTCTACCGCCACTGGCTCGGCCTGATGCGCGGCGACTTGACCGAGCAGGTCACAAAGGGCGACCGCACCTTCACCCGCGCGCTCGAACCAGACCGCATCTACACCGCGCCCGACGGCGGCAGCGTCACCCTGCCCGGCCGCGCGCTGCTGTTCGTGCGCAATGTCGGCCACCTGATGACCACGCCGGCCGTCCTGCTGGGCGACGGCGGCGAGATGCCGGAAGGCATCCTGGACGCCGTGGTCACGACGCTGATCGCCCGCCACGACCTGAACGCTACCGGCGGCTTGCGCAACTCGCGCGCCGGCAGCGTCTATATCGTCAAGCCGAAGATGCACGGCCCCGACGAAGTCGCCTTCACCGACGACCTGTTCGCGCGGGCCGAGGACATTGCCGGCCTGCAGCGCCATACGGTGAAGATCGGCATCATGGACGAGGAACGGCGCACCACCCTGAACCTGCGCGCCTGCATCGCCGCGGCGCGCCATCGCGTCGCCTTCATCAATACCGGCTTCCTCGATCGCACCGGCGACGAGATCCACACCTCGATGGAGGCCGGCCCGATGGTGCGCAAGGGCGCGATGAAATCGACCGCCTGGATCGCGGCCTATGAGCGCAACAATGTCCTGGCCGGTCTGTCCTGCGGCCTACGCGGCAAGGCGCAGATCGGCAAGGGCATGTGGGCGATGCCCGACCGGATGGCCGACATGCTGGAGCAGAAGATCGCGCACCCCAAAGCCGGCGCCAACACCGCCTGGGTGCCGTCGCCGACCGCCGCGACCCTGCACGCCCTGCACTATCACGCCGTCGACGTCGCCGCGGTGCAGGCCGGCATGGAGGGCGAAACGGCCGACCTGACTGCGGACCTTTTGCGCGTGCCGGTCGCGACCGACACCAACTGGTCGCCGGACGAGGTGCGGGCCGAACTCGACAACAACGCGCAGGGCATCCTGGGTTACGTCGTGCGCTGGATCGACCAGGGGGTCGGCTGCTCCAAGGTGCCGGACATCCACGATGTTGGGCTGATGGAAGACCGCGCCACCCTGCGCATTTCCAGCCAGCACATCGCCAACTGGTTGCGCCACAGCATCGCGACCGAGGACCAGGTGCGCGAAACGTTCCGCCGCATGGCGAAGGTGGTGGACGCGCAGAACGCGGGCGATCCGGCCTATCGGCCGATGGCGCCGGATTTCGACGGTTCGATTGCGTTCCGCGCCGCGACCGACCTGGTATTCAAGGGCTGCGAACAACCCAGCGGCTATACAGAGCCCCTGCTCCACCAAGCGCGGCTGGTGAAGAAGGCCGGGCAATAAACCAGCCCTCGAGTCCAGCGTCGCGTTCCGATGGGCTCTTGCGTCGCCGCCTGAGGCGTTAAGCTATCTTCCTATTGTGGAGGATCGCCATGAATGAAGCGGCAGAGCCGAGCGGCCCCGACCTGCGGAACGGCATTCCGGAGGGCGACCTGCCCGATGGCGCCATGCTCGTCGGGCACGTCGACGACGAATCCGTCCTCGTCGCCCGGCGGGGCGATGCGGTGTTCGCGATCGGCGCCACCTGCAGCCATTATGGCGGGCCGCTGGGCGAGGGCCTGATGGTCGGCGACACCGTGCGATGCCCCTGGCACCACGCGTGCTTCAGCCTGCGTACCGGCGAGGCGCTACGCGCGCCCGCCTTCGCGCCGGTCTCCAGCTGGCGGGTCGAGCGCCGGGACGGCCGCCTCTTCGTGCGCGAACCGGCCGCCTCGCCCTCCAGGCCGCGCACCGGCGCCGCCACCGAGCACATGGTGATCGTCGGCGGCGGCGCGGCCGGCTATGCCGCGGCCGAGATGCTCCGGCGCGAGGGATTCGCGGGCGCAGTCACCTTGCTCAGCGCCGACGGCGATGCACCCTATGACCGCCCCAACCTGTCCAAGGACTACCTCGCCGGCAACGCACCCGAGGAATGGATTCCGCTGCAGCCGGACGAATTCTACGCCGACAACGGCATCGAGCTGCGGCTCGGCGCCAAGGTGGCCGCGCTCGACCCGGCCGGGCATCGCGTGATTCTCGAAGGCGGCGAGGCGATCGGCTTCGCCAAGCTCCTGCTCGCCACCGGCGCCGAGCCGATCCGGCTTCCGATCCCCGGCGCCGACCTGCCGCATGTGCGTACCCTGCGCTCGCTGGCCGATTGCCGTGCGATCATCGCCCGCGCCGGACCCGGCAAGCGCGCCGTCGTGGTCGGAGCGAGCTTTATCGGCCTGGAGGCAGCGGCCGCCCTGCGCCACCGCGAAACCGAGGTTCACGTGGTCGCGCCCGAGCCGCGGCCGATGGAGCGTGTCCTGGGTCCGGCGGCCGGCGACTTCATGCGCGCGCTCCACGAAAGCCACGGCGTCATATTTCACCTCGGCCACACCGTGGCCGAGATCGCCACCGGATACGTGCGGCTCGACGACGGCGCGCGCATCGACGCGGACCTGGTGGTCATGGGCGTCGGCGTGCGGCCGCGACTCGAACTCGCCGAAAGCGCGGGCCTCGCGATCGACCACGGTGTCCTGGTCGACGAATATTTGCAGACCAGCGTGCCGGATGTCTTCGCCGCCGGCGACATCGCACGCTGGCCCGACCCCTATAGCGGCGAGCGTCTGCGCATCGAGCACTGGGTGGTCGCCGAGCGACAGGGCCAGACCGCCGCGCGCAACATGCTGGGCCGGCGGGAGCGATACGCCGCGCCCCCGTTCTTCTGGACCGGGCATTACGATATCGCGCTCGACTATGTCGGCCATGCCGCCGCATGGGACCGCATCGAGCAGGACGGAGACCTCAATGCCCACGACGCCGCGCTGCGGTTCCGCAAGGATGACCGCGTGCTGGCGGTGGCGACGGTCTTCCGCGGCGGGGCGAGCCTCGAGGCCGAGCACGCAATGGAGCAGGGCCGATCGCCCTGACTGCGCCGACAGCGAAGCAGGTGTCGGGTGTCGGACGATATTGCCGGTCCGAGCACGCGCGCGGCCCCAGCCGGCGGGAGCAGATCAAGGACGTGGCCGTGTCAGAGTTGTGCCACAGCGACGTGCGCATTGCTGCGCTGTTCTGCGCATTGGCGCTTTTCCGCCGGCGACAGTCCGGGACAAAAACCCAAGGATTTCGTAGGGGTGGCGGAGAGGAAGGGATTCGAACCCTCGAGGCCCCTCAACAGGGCCTACTCCCTTAGCAGGGGAGCGCCTTCGACCGCTCGGCCACCTCTCCGCCGCCCGGAATAGAGGAGAATTCAGGCCTTCGCAAGGTGGCCGGCGGCCGAGAGCGCGTCCGTCGGCCTGAAGGCAGGCCAACGAGCGGACGCGGCCGCCGCCAACAGGTTTTCAGACGACGCCAAACGCGCGCATCGCCTCCGCGACGCGGATGAAACCCGCGATGTTGGCGCCGAGGACATAGTTGCCGGGCGTGCCGTATTCCTCCGCCGTCTCCGCGCAGCGGTCGTGAATGCCGCGCATGATGGCGGCCAGACGCTCCTCGGTCGCCTCGAAGCTCCAGGAATCGCGCGACGCGTTCTGTTGCATCTCCAGCGCGCTGGTGGCGACGCCGCCGGCATTGGCCGCCTTGCCTGGGCCGAACAGGGTCTTGGCGTCAAGGAAGATGTGCACTGCGTCAGGCGTGCATGGCATGTTGGCGCCCTCGCCCACCGCCAGGACGCCGTTCTTGACCAGGGTCCGGGCATCCTGCCCGTTCAGCTCGTTCTGCGTCGCCGACGGCATTGCGATGTCGCACGGCAGGTCCCAGATCCGGCTATTGCGCACGAAAGTGGTTGGCCGGCCGCGGGCCTCGGCGTAGTCGACCACGCGGCCCCGCCGCACTTCCTTGATCTCCTTGAGGAGGTCGAGGTCGATCCCCGCCTGGTCGACGACGTAGCCGTCGGAATCGGAGCAGGCGATGACGCTGCCGCCCAGTTCCTGCACCTTCTCGATCGTGTAGATCGCGACGTTGCCCGAGCCCGAGACGACGACCTTCTTGCCGTCGAAATTCAGCCCGCGCGAGCGCAGCATCTCCTGCACGAAATAGACGGCGCCGTAACCGGTCGCCTCCGTGCGCACCTGCGAGCCGCCCCAGGTCATGCCCTTGCCGGTGAGCACGCCGGATTCATAGCGATTGGTGATGCGCTTGTACTGGCCGAACATGTAGCCGATCTCGCGCTGGCCGACGCCGATATCGCCGGCCGGGACATCGGTATATTCGCCGAGATGCCGGTACAGCTCGGTCATGAACGACTGGCAGAAGCGCATGATCTCGCCTTCCGACTTGCCCTTCGGATCGAAGTCGGAGCCGCCCTTGCCGCCGCCGATCGGCATGCCGGTCAGGGCGTTCTTGAAGATCTGCTCGAAGCCAAGGAACTTCACGATCCCCAGATACACGCTGGGATGAAAGCGCAGGCCGCCTTTATACGGACCGAGCGCCGAATTGAACTCGACACGGAAGCCCCGGTTGATCTGCACCTGTCCCTTGTCGTCGACCCAGGGAACGCGGAAGATGATCTGCCGTTCCGGCTCGCATATCCGCTCGATCAGCGCAGCTTCCGCATAATCGGGGTGCTTCGCCACGACGGCCCCCAAGCTGTCGAGCACTTCGCGCACGGCCTGATGGAATTCGTCTTCGCCCGGGTTGCGGCGCAACACCTCGGCCAGAACGGGCTCTAGCTTTTCATCAATGCTCAACAAGGGTTCCCCCCTTTCCGACGACAGCGGCAGCAGGCGCGCTACCCTCCGCGGGAGCATGCTCCGCCGCCGTGATGATGGATGGCGCCGGCTGGGCGCGGCTGACTCTCGTCGCGGATGCATATACGCTCGCGCCGTGCAGTGCACACATTTCGTGCACGCCGCCCTGCGCGATAGCGCCGCGGTCCTGCGTGATAGCGTCGCGGTCCGCGGCGGAAGCGGCCTCGATCCTGCCGGAAATGATATCCGCAGCCGAGCGCTTCGTGACAACCCGGAGGAAGAAATGCTGGAGCTGCGCCCAAACTGCGAATGCTGCGACGCCGATCTACCGCCCGATTCGGCGGAGGCGGTGATCTGCTCGTTCGAATGCACCTTCTGCCGGCCCTGCGCGGAGACGCGGCTCGGCGGACGATGTCCGAATTGCGGCGGCGAACTGCTGCGGCGGCCGGTCCGGCCGGCCGCGGCGCTGTCGGCCTATCCGGCGGCGACCCGGCGCACGACGCGGACCGAGCCCTGCCCCGCCGCGGCGGGTTGAGGCGCAGCCGCATGGCAACCTGGCGAACCGGCAAGGGCAGACCATGCATCTGGTGAAGATCATCGACACCGCCGATCGGGTGCTCGGCTACATCCCACCGTTTCCGGATCGCGTGAAGGGCGACGGCACGAAGGAAAACTGCTTCGAGATGATCGTGGCCCACCACGACACCGAGACCCAGCAGATCGTCGATCCGGTGCTGGTCCGCCTCTACGTCGACCGCAGCGGCAACGAGCACATCGCCTACCGCATCTTCGACGGGGTGGACGTGGTGCACCACCTGCCCGGGTTCCAGCCGCGGCCGGGCGACGCGCCGACGGGCTAGCCGCCGCGGCGGTAGTGGTGCGCCTCAACACCAGCCGTCAGGCGGCGAGCGCCTGCTCGCCGTCCAGGGTCGCCGCGACGGCATGCACCACGGCCGCGACGCGCACGACCTGCTGGATCTGCTCACGGCTCGCGCCGGCCTGTTTCAGGGCGGCATCGTGGGATTCGATGCACATGCCGCAACCGTTGATCGCCGATATCGCCAGCGACCACAGCTCGAAGTCCAGCTTGTCGACCCCCGGCTTGCCGATCACGTTCATGCGCAGCCGCGCGGGCATGGTGCGGTAGTCCGGATCGCCGGACAGATGGACGAAGCGGTAATAGATATTGTTCATCGCCATGATCGAGGCGGCGGCCTTGGCGGCGTCCGCGGCCTCCGGCGACAGGTGCTGCGCCGCCTCCGAAGCGATGGCCGCGCTGACGGCGGCGTTGCGCGAGGCAAGCGCCGTGGCCAGCAACGCGCCCCAAAGTTGCTGCTCCGTCAGCGTCGCGTCGGCCAGCAGGGCGGACAGATTCAGCCGCTGGTCGCGGGCATAGTCAGGCAATGCCTGTTTCAGGCTGTCGATCGACATTCGTGGTCTCCTTGAAGCGGCGGCGGCCGGAAGCTTCCGGCCGCCGCATCCATTCGTCGAAGGCGGGATCAGGCGGCCTTCAGGGTTTCCTCGCCCTTTTGCCAGTTGCACGGGCACAGTTCGTCGGTCTGCAGGGCGTCAAGGATACGCAGCACCTCGGCCGGGTTGCGCCCGACCGACAGGTCGTTGACGCCGGCATAACGGACCACGCCCTCGGGATCGACGATGAAGGTCGCGCGCAGGCAGACGCCCTCGCCGCGGTCGAGGATGCCGAGCTCCTTCGCGAATTCGCGCTTGATGTCGGCAAGCCACGGATAGGCGACGGCGGCAAGATCCTCGCGGCTCTGGCGCCAAGCGAGATGCACAAAGTCGCTGTCGGTCGAGAGGCCGAGCAGCTGCGCGTCGCGGTCCTCGAAATCCCGGTTGAGCGCGTTGAAGCCGACGATCTCGGTCGGACAGACGAAGGTGAAGTCCTTCGGCCAGGCCACGATCACCAGCCACTTGCCGGTGAAGGTGGCGTTGGTCACGGTGCGGAAGGCAGCCTTGGGGTCGGTCCCCTCGACGGCGGTCAGCGAAAAGGTCGGCAGTGTGTCGCCCACGGTCAGCATGGTCGGTCCTCCGTTCGGGTTTGTCCTGAGCGCAATGTGGACACCCTTGCGCGCCGGGTCCAACAACTTATTTGAATGATACTAATTGGTAATATCGATGAAGCACCTGCCCAGCCCCCGCCACCTCCGTTATCTCTGCGCGCTTGAAGAACACCTGCATTTCGGTCGCGCCGCCGACGCCTGCTCGGTCACCCAGTCCACGCTGAGCGCCGGGCTGCGCGACCTGGAGGCGCTGCTGGGCGCATCCCTGGTCGAGCGCACCAAGCGCCGCGTGATGTTCACCCCGCTCGGCCACGCCGTCGCCGTGCAGGCGCGCCGGGTGCTGCGCGAGGCAGAAGACCTGATCGACCTGGCGCGCGGGTCCGGCGAACCGTTGAGCGGCGACCTACGGCTCGGCCTCATCCCGACCGTCGCGCCCTATCTGTTGCCGCGTGCCCTGCGGCTTCTGCGCGCGGCGTATCCGCACCTGCGGCTCTATCTGCGCGAGGACCAGTCGGCCGACCTGATCGCCCAACTCGATGCCGGGCGGCTCGACGCAGTGGTCCTGGCCCTGCCCTACCCGCTGGGCGAACACGAGAGCATCGTCCTGGCGCGCGACGAGCTTGTCCTGGTCTGCCCGAGCGCCGATCCCCTGGCGACGCGCGATGCCGTCGGGCCGGCCGACTTGGCGGAGGCGCGGCTGCTTTTGCTGGAAGACGGCCATTGCCTGCGCGAGCACGCGATCCGGGCGTGCGGTACCGCCGGGCGCGGCAAGCGCGAAACCTTCCAGGGCACCAGCCTGCGTAGCTTGGTGGCGATGGTGTCGAACGGCCTGGGCGTGACCCTGGTGCCGGCCATGGCACTGGACAGCGAGGTCCACGGCGAGCCCGGCCTGGTCGCCTGCCCGTTGGCACCGCCTGGCGGCGCTCGCGAGATCGCGCTGGTCTGGCGCGACGGTTCACCGCGCGGCGCCGAGTTCCGCCTGCTGGGGCAAACCCTGCTGGCCGCACTGACGCCGGCGCAAGACGAAGATCGCGCCGCCCAAGGCTGAAACCCGCCCGAGGCGGTTTGGGCCGCCCGCCGAAACCCGCTACGCTGACCGCGATCAACGAGGGATGGGAAATGGCGGACACCATGCAATATGCACGGCTCGGCAAGACGGGGTTGAAGGTTTCGCGCCTGTGCCTCGGCATGATGACCTACGGCGCGAAAAGCTGGCGCGACTGGGTGCTGACCGAGAACGAATCGAAGCCGTTCATCGCGCGGGCGCTGGACGCCGGCATCAACTTCTTCGACACCGCCGACGTCTATTCCAACGGCGTCAGCGAGGAGATCCTGGGCCGCGCCCTGCGCGACCTCGGCGTCGATCGCGAGGACGTGGTGATCGCGACCAAATGCCGTCTCGGCACCCATGAAGGCAAGGGCGCCAACCGCGCCGGCCTGTCGCGCAAGCACATCCTGGCGGCGTGCGATGCTTCGCTGAAGCGGCTGCAGCTCGACTATATCGACCTCTACCAGATCCATCGGACCGACCCGGCAACGCCGATGGAGGAGACGCTGGAAGCGCTCGACCACCTCGTTCGAGTCGGCAAGGTCCGCTATATCGGCGCATCGTCCATGTATGCGTGGCAGTTCGCCAAGTTCCTGCACCTGTCGGAACAGCACGGCTGGGCGCGCTTCGTCTCCATGCAGAACCACTACAACCTGATCTATCGCGAGGAAGAGCGGGAGATGATCCCGCTGTGCCGCGACGAGGGCGTCGGCCTGATCCCGTGGAGCCCGCTGGCGCGCGGCTTCCTGGCCGGCAACCGCAACCGGGAGCGCGGCGGCGAGACGACGCGGTCGAACTCGGACGCTTTCGCCAGCCAGATGTATTTCACCGACAACGACTTTGCGATCGCCGACCGCAACGCCGAGGTGGCCGGCCGCCTCGGCGTCAAGCCGATCCAGGTCGCGCTGGCCTGGGTATTATCGCGGCCCGGCATCAGCGCGCCAATCATCGGCGCGAGCAAGCTGGAACACCTCGACGACCTGATCGCGGCGATGGACGTGACGCTCAGCGAGGACGACATCCGCGCGCTAGAGGAACCGTACCAGCCGCATGCTGTTCTCGGGCACTGACCGGAATTATCCGTAAGCAGAAATTCCGTATGGTGGCTTTGGCCATTGCGAGCGGAGCGAAGCGGTCGACCTTTACGGCCCCTCAGCCTGGATTGCTTGGTCGCTATCGCTCCCCGCAATGACGTATTCCTACCGAAGGCCGAGGATGGCACGTACCGAGAAAGACAAGATGCTGGCGGGCGAACTCTATGACCCGGCGGCCCCGGACATTCAGGCCGATCTCGCCGCCACGCGCCAATGGCTGGCGCGCTACAATCGCGCGCTCGCCGCGACGGACCATGAACGGCACGTGCTGCTTTCGGAGCGGCTGGCGCGGGTCGGCGACGGCGCGGTGGTCCGGCCACCGTTCTTTTGCGATTACGGGTTCAACATCGTCCTCGGGACCGGCGTGTTCTTGAACTTCAACTGCGTCGTCCTCGATGTCGTGTCGGTTTCCATCGGCGACCGGACGCAGATCGCGCCTGGCGTACAGATCCTGGCTGCCGATCATCCACGCGACGCCGCGATGCGCGCGACCGGGTTGGAGTTCGGGCGGCCAATCCACATCGGCCGCGACGTCTGGATCGGCGGTGGGGCGATCATCCTGCCCGGCGTTTCGATCGGCGACGGCGCCGTGGTCGGCGCGGGCAGCATCGTCACCCGCAATGTCGGCGCCGGGACGACCGTCGTCGGCAACCCCGCGCGCGAACGCTGATGGCCGCGGGCGGCTACGGCCGCCGCAGTGCCAACGCGCCTCCCGGTCCGCCTATTCGGCGGCCTGGGCGGGCGGCGGCATGAAGCGGCGCTTCTCCGCCGCCGTGTCGCGCGTCCATTCCGCGAGCACGGAGTCAAGCTCGGCCTCCGCCTCCACCAACGCCGCCTCGTGGCCCGCGTCGCGGCAGGTGAATTCGAGCATCAGGCCGTTCGGATCGTAGAAATAGATCGAGTGGATGAAGCCGTGATCGAGCGGCCCCATCACCTCGATCCCGTGCGCTTCGAGGCGCGCCTTGAACGCCATCATCTCCGCCTGGTCCGCGACCTCCATCGCGTAATGCAGGTCGAACGGATGGTCGGGCCGGAAATGATCGGCGGTCGCGGAGGACGGCGCATCGAAGAACGCGATGAAATTGCCGTCTCCCATCTCGAAGAACAGGTGCAGATAGGGGTGCGCCTCGCCGGTCAGCGGATCGTCCGGGATACGCAGCGCGGCCCGCGGCTTCAGGCCCAGTACGTCGCGATAGAAGCGCAGGGTCTCATCCGCGTCACGACAACGGAACGCCGAATGATGGATACCGTGGATCGCGGGCGTGGAACCGCTCATGGCTCTGCCCCGCTACTCGGCGGCCTGGGCGGGGGCGGGCGTGAGATGCCGCTTCTGCGCCGCCGTATCGCGCGTCCATTGGGCGAGCACCTCGACGGCGGCCGCTTCCTCCTCGTTCATGATCGCGTCGTGCCGAGCGTCCTTGCAGGTGAATTCCATCACCAGGCCGTTCGGGTCATTGAAATAGATCGAATGGCAGAAGCCGTGGTCGATCGGGCCCATCACCGGCAATTCGTGCGCCTCCAGCCGGCTCTTGAACGCCATCAGCCGCTCCTTGTCCGCGACCTCCATCGCATAGTGCAGGTCGAACGGATGATGGATGGCGAAATGCTCGGGCGTCGCCGAATCCGGCGCGTCGAAGAACGCGATGTAATTGCCGTCTTCGAACCCGAAGAAGATATGCAGGAACGGGGTCGGCTTGCCGGTGGTCGGGTCTTCCTCCAGCTTGTAGGCGGCCCGCATGCGCAGGCCCAGGATGTCCTGGTAAAACTTCCGGGTTTCCTCGGCGTCGCGGCAGCGGAACGCGGTGTGATGGACGCCCAGTACCGTCGGGGCCTTGTCGGACACTGTGTTTCTCCCTGAATCCAGCCACGCTTCAATGCGCGGTCTCTGGCCAGTATACCGCGCGCCCCAGAAGTATTCCAGAATACCGCTCGTAGTCTCGCCTTATCCCGGCACGCGGGCGAAAATGGCCTCGAGCGAGGTCATGTTCATGCCGAATTTGGTCGGGTTGTACGGCGTCATGTTGACCGCCTTGATCAGGCGCCGCTCGATCTCGACGCCGTCGCCCTGCGCGGCCGGCACCAGGTCGTAGTCGAGGATGTTGACGCAGGCGAGGTCCTGTTCGAACGCCGAGACGGCGCGCAGGCCCGCGCCGGCGGTCCAGCTCAGCAGGATGCGGTTCACCGCCTCGTGCGCGACCAGCAGCATGGTGCTCCAGTCCGGGACGGCCAGCCAGTTCAGCATACCGGCGACGACGCGGCCGTAGCACACCTCGAACGCCTCGCCGCCCTCGCCCATGCATGCGCCGGGATCGGCGGCGGAGTCGAACAGGAAGGCGAAGGCGGCGGCCAGTTCGCGTCGGCTGGCGACCCCCGGCGTCGCGCCGATCTGGATCTCGGCAAAGGCCTCGTCAACTTCGAGCTCCGGCACCGCGCCGGTGTGCTGGCCGGCCAATACCAGCTCCGCCGTCTGCCGCGTGCGCGGCAGCCCGGAACAGACGGCGCGGTCGAACACCACCTCGGCCAGCGCATCGCCCGCGGCGATCGCCTGGGTGCGCCCGACCTCGGACAGGTCGACGGCGCGCATGCCGGCGCCGAGCCCGACCGAGGGCGCAAAGTAATCCACATGGCCGTGGCGCATCAGATAGACACGCCGGCGGCCGGTCGTGCCGGGCAACGCGTTCATGCGCAGCGATGCCGGCGTCAGATCGCCTGCGCGGCGCGCAAGGATTCGATCGCGTCCGGCGCGAATCCCCAGTCGCGCAGCACCGGCTCGTTATCGGCGCCCGGCTCGACCGGGGCGCGCTGAATCTCCGGCACGGTGCGCGAGAAGCGCGGCGTCGGCGCCGGCTGCGGCACGCCCTCGACCTCGACGAAGCTTTTGCGCGCGACGTT
>JBDZUN010000002.1:0-12551 GCA_040255145.1 Hyphomicrobiales bacterium
ACCGCGCGATCGGCGCCAGATACATCCGCACGGCCGTGATGCCTTCCCTCGGCCACCAGAGCAGATCCACGCCGGGGTGCTGCCCGGCGAGCTGCAGGTAGCGCCGCCGGCCCGGGAAATCGTTGAACACGTAGACCGGCCGGCCGTCTCCCGCCATCAGGTGCTGGCCGCCCCATGGTGTCGCAGGCTCGTGCTCCGGGTGTGGGAAGCGTGCCCGCAACGGCGCCGGGGTTTCGTCCCGCGCTTGGTCGAGCGTAATGCCGGCGCGCCTCGCGAGCTCGGCCGCGGCCTCCCGAAATCGCAACCCGTCGTGTTTGTCGAGCCACGAGAGCGCGTCGCCGCCGATCTGGCAGGCCGGGCAGAGCCAAAACCCCTTTTTGCCGTTTACCCTGAGCGTCGGGGCCTTGTCGGCGTGGAACGGGCAGATCCCATAGTGCTCGGCGCCGCGCTTCGTGAGCCGGATCGTCTCGCCGATCAGCGCCACCAGGTCCGTTCTGTTGAGCAGGGCGCGGGCGTCGATCAAGCGGCCCTCGCTTTCAGCGCCGCTTCGAGGCCTGCGATCATCTGCTCCGGGCTGCGCACGATGAGATAGATGCCGCCGGCCGCCTCCCATCGCTGCTGGAACACGATCTGGCTCGGCCGCTGATCGTCATGGCCGTGCTTGTATTCGAAACCGACCGCGCGGCCGTCGATCAGATAGATGTCGTCCGCGCAGCCTACCCGGCCGGTCATGAAGGATTTGCGCGCAGCACCCTGGCCGATCTCGATCTTCAGGTTCTGGATCGGGATAAGCACCCCGCGCGCGCCGCTCCATTTCGCCAGCGCGTCTCGGCACCGCTTCTTGAGCGCGCCATGCGGTTGGCGCTTCGGCTCGACGCGCGGCTGCTTCTGTCTCGCCGCGGCGTCGTTGCGCGCGAAGAGATTGGCGAGCGGTTCGGTCAGGGCGATATCGTCTTCGTCGGTCATCGCCCGCCCTCCAGCGCATCCGCAAGCCGCCGGATCAGATCCTTCACGCACCGCGTATCGTCGAGGCCATCCCTGCCCCATTCCACGAACTCGCGGGCGTCGGCGATCAGCAGCAGGCGCTCGGTCTCCGGATCGCGCCTGTGATCGTCCAGGCTTACGACATTGCCGGGGTCATTGGTGCCGTCCCTCATGCCGCCCGCCCTTCCGTAAACCTAAGCCGCTCAATCACATCCATCACCTGCCCCTTGGCGAGCCGCGCCATCTCCAACTGCCGCGCGAGACCTGCATCCGGCGCCACCGCCTGGGCCGACCAGAAGCACACCGTCGCCAGGTCGTATTCCGGCCGCGCCTGCTCGCGATGCAGTTGGTTGATGAAGTCGATCGCGGCTGCGGCGGTCTCGTTGACCGCGGGCTCGCATCTGGAATCGTAAAAACTCGGGCCGTTACTCGACATGGCGCCACGTCCTGCCGGTGGCAACCGACCAAATGGCGGATTTCGCCACCCCGAAGCGATCAGCGATCTGTTGTTGTTTGTGGCCTTGCTGAAGCAGGTCACGAATAGCGCGGACATCTGCGGCACAAAGCTTGGCGCAGTGGTGCGCCTCGCCTTGAATGCTGATGTTGGATCGCCCGTACATGCCGTGCAATTCACCGCGGTTGCGCGCTCGCCCCTTCAAGTAAGCGTCGTGGTTGTTGTCTGCGTAGGTGCCGGCGAAAAGGTGTTCGGGGTTTACGCACGCGCGAACGTCACAGCGATGGCAAACCAACAGGCCTTCCGGGATTGGGCCGATATGGATTTCGTAAGAGAACCGATGAGCGAGAATCTCGCGGCGGTCTATTGAGAGCTTGCCGTACCCGTGCACGGTGGGATGCCGCCAGAGCCAGCACCCGCCCTGAACGATATCGTAGGAAGCATGGAAACGCTCTATCGGCGTGCCGTACCGCTTTTCGGTGCGCGAGCAGCCACACGACGTCGAGCATCCAGATCGCAGGTTTTCGCCGCTGGTTGAAACGGTCGCCCCACAGTCGCAAAGGCACTCCCAATAAACCCTCGCGCGCGCCGGGCTGCTGTCTCGGCGGACTACGACGAGATGACCAAATCGAGCGCCGGTGAGGTCGATCATCTCCACGCCGCCGCCTCCCCCTGCCCATCCAGCAGGTCGAACAGCGTGGGCGTGGAGATTCCGGGGGCGGCGGTCATGCGGCGTCGGCCTCATCCGGTTCCGGCTCTTCGCCGCCGAACAGAAGCCCCTCCTGGTCCGGAAGCCCTGCCATCTCGAGATTGCGCAGCGCCTGCTTGAAATAGCTGGTCTTGAGTTCGACACCGACCGGGCGCCTGCCAGTCGTCAAGGCGCCGTAGGCCTCGGAGCCGACGCCCATGAAAGGCGTGAAAACCACATCGCCGGGGTTGCTCCAGAGATGGATTGCCCGCTCGATCACGTCGAGCTGCAGCGGGTGAACGTGCTTCTCGTCGTCCGGCTCTTTCGCGGCACGGTAGGGCAGCACGCGATCGATTCGGATGTCATCCCAAACCGACGACGCGTATTGCCGCCAGATCCAATGCGAGAGCCGGTTCTTCTTCTGGTCGCGCTCGCCGCGGTACTGCCAGAGGTGTTCCGGCACGGCCCTGGCGCCGGCGTAGGTGGCGAGGCCTTCTTCGTGCGTGACCGGCTCCGGGTTCTCGCCGTGCCGTTTGAAGATCAGGATGAAGTCGGCCGCCGCGATCGTTGACGCGCAGCTATCCTTAACCAGTTGCTTATGCGTCAGGTGCTTGAGGCGTGTCCGGATCGCGACCTTGAGCGGTTCCTTCCAGATCGCGACGCGGCCGAAGTAGTCGAAGCCGTGCTGCTCGTGCAGCGCCCGGATGTGGCCCGGCAGATCGAAATAGCCGGAACGCTGGCCGGGGTTCGGGATGTCCATGCAGTGCACGACAGACATGCGGCCCGGCATGGTGATGCGGCTGATCTCGCGGACCAGGAAGCCGTAGTGCTCGAAGAACTCGTCGTAGGTCGCGCAGTTGCTCATGTCGCGGTCGGACGAGCTGTAGTTGTAGAGGCCGCAGAACGGGGGCGAATAGACGCTGAGATGCGTCCGCGCATCCGGCAGGCCTGGTGTCACTTCGCAGCAGTCGCCGTTGTAGACGGCATATCGGTCGGTGATGCGCTGGTCGATCAAAGCCATGCCGGCAACTCCTGCTTGGTCTGGTGCTCTTCGAAACGGTTGATCCGAAGCGCGTTGTTCATCTGCTCGACCAGCGCGCCGAACATTGCCTCGCACGCGGCCTGTTTGCGCCTCAGGTTGTCGAGCCCGCCGCGGCCGCTCTGCGATGTCACCATGTCCACCTTGACCGGGCGCGTCTGGCCGAAGCGCCAGAAGCGCCGCACGGCCTGATAGAACTGCTCGAAGCTGTGATCGGGGAAATAGGTGGTGTGCGCGCAGTGCTGCCAGTTCAGGCCAAGGGCTGCGATGCGCGGCTTGGTCACGAGTTTCTTCAGTTGGCCGTGACGGAACGCGTCGAACAGTTCCTCTTTGCGCTCGTCGCTGTCCGACCCGCTGATTTGCTCGGCACCGGGGATGAGATCGGCCAGCAGGTCGGCCTCGTCGTTCAACTGGCACCACGACACGCTGCATTCCTGCGCGGCGGCGAGTTCCGCGGCGCGCTCGCACCGCGCCTGGATCGACAAGCGCCGCTCTTCGCGCTCTTCCTGCAGGTTGGCGGCCGGCAGCGCGAACAGCGCACCGTCCGCGACCGCGCTTTCGACGACATGCTCTTCGGTCAGCAGGTCCGGCAGCACGAAACGCCCATCATCGAAGCCGAGATCGGACGGTTTGCGGCAGGCCCTGGCCCAGGAACAGATCCAGCGCCAGAAATCGCGCTCGGCATGCCGCTTGAAGCGCCAGGCCGAACCGATGAACGCCGGGTGCAGGCTGTCCTGGTCGTTTTTGAAGAACCGGCCCAGCATGTCCATGTGGCCCAGGTGCCCGAGCGCCTCGCTCGACGTGCCGAGTTCGGTGTAATCGTTCGGCGCCGCGGTCGCGGTGCAAAGGAGCCGATACTTGACCCGCCGCAGAAACTCGGTGATCTGGCCGCGGCGCTCGCCGTCGAAGTTCTTCAGGATCGAACTCTCGTCGCACACAACGCCAGCAAAGTCGTCAGGGTCGAAATGGTGCAACCGCTCGTAATTCGTGGTGACGATGCCGGCCCGGTCATGGACCTCGCCATGCAGCGATCGCCGCGCTTCAAGCCCGAACTTATCAGCCTCTTCCACGGTCTGCAGCGAGACCGAGAGCGGCGCCAGGATCAGCGTCGCCTTGTTCGTGTGACGGTTCACGTTGTGCGCCCAGGCAAGCTGCATCGGCGTCTTGCCTAGCCCGCAGTCGGCGAACATGGCGCCCCTGCCCTGCCGGCATGCCCAATCGATCAGGAAGGCCTGGAAGTCATAGGCTTGCGGCAGATGGAAGCTCGGCTTGAAGCCGAACTCGCCGGAGAGCTGCGACTTCTGTTCGATGAACTGCCGATACCGGTCGCTCACCGCCCACCTCCCGCCCGAACTGCCTCGATCAAGCCGGGTAGCACCTTGCCCGTCTCCGGATCCCGCCCCTGCAGCGCGCGGCTCAAGGCAATGCCGAGATCGAAGAAGATGAGATCCAGCGACCCGCCGGACTTGCCAGCAGCACCGCTCGGTTTCAGCACGACCTCAACCGGCACGCCCGCCTTGTCGCGGGCGACGCTGAGCCGGACCGGGTAGTCACCGCCGAGCACAAGGTCGAACGTGTCGGCTTCCAGGCGACCGGGGATGCTCACAGCCCCACCCCCGGCCTCTCCGGCCCAATCACCTTGTACGGCTCACCCTGCGGCGCGGGCCTGGTGCTCTTGCCCCGATGCGGCCCGGCGCAGATGAAAACGCGCCTGAAGTTGCGCCCATAGACCTCGGTCCGCAGGATGCCGATATCGGCGAGTAACGCGACCGGCGGGCTGCTGAGGCCGCGCCTGACGAAATACTGCGTGGTCGGGCATCGCTCGCCCCGGTCGGCGGCATCGGCGATCAGGTCAATGATCAGCGCGGCGTTGCGGCGGGTGTTGGCGTCCATGTGGTCGGGCCAGGGGTAGGCGTGATCGGTCATGCTTGGCTCCCCGCGGCCGCAATCTTCCGCCGCCACTCATTCACCGTGTTCGCGCTGCACCCGAGCCGCGCCGCGATCTGCTGGTTGGTGAGCGGCGGACGCTTGACCAGCAGCGCCGCGACCTGATCGCGCATGCTGGGGCGGCCTCGGTTCGTGGCGGGCTGGGTTGCCTGTGCCGTCATGCTGCCCTCACTTCCCGCCGCAGTTCCGCCGTCACCGCATCCCGGAGCCGCTTCCATGCGCGGGTCCGATCGCCGCCCCGGCTGTTCCGGTACGCGGCCTTGCGCCGGCGCCATTCCTTGCGAAACCCGCGCGTCGTCATGCGGCCCTGGCCCGGAGCGCGAAGCCCCAGTGCTTGAGCATGTCCTGCACCTGATCGAGCGAGCGGCACACCGCGACGGGCGACCCTGCTGCGATCAGTAGCGCGCCGGTCTCGGCCTGCACCGGAGAGACGCGGCCCTGGTCGGTCTTCAATTCGATCCAGAACGCGCGCCCCGTCCCGCCCTGGATCAGCAGCACGTCGGGAACACCGGCCTTGAGCCCGGCGCCCTTCAGCCGCCCGCCAACCGCCTTGCCTTTGAAATGCCCGGCCGGAAACGTCGTGAAAAATGAAGGCGGCTGGATCGCGAGCGCCAGATAGGCGGCAACCTGGGCGTGGAGCGCGGCCTCGGTCATCAGTCGTCGACCCCGGCGAAGTCGAACAGATCTTGCCCGATGATCTTGCCGATGCGGTCAAGCGATTCGAGCTGCTCGCGGGCGTCCAGCGCCTTGTCCTTCGGGCGCAGCTTGGCGTGCTTCTTCATCGACTGGATGTCGCGCGGCTTGAAATCCGCTTCGGTGCATTCGGTGACCAGCACCTTCATGTCATCGGCCGCCGATTGCTGCTGGCGGAAGATTTCTTCGAACCGGTCGACCATCTTGCGCGTGAGCTGCTTGCGGTCGAGATCGAAGATTTGGTTGAGGTCTTTCTGCGGCGCCTTGCCGGGCTCGCCGGTCGGGTTCTGCTCAAGCATATTCGGTCTCCTTTTTGCGGATGGAATTCTGCTCCGGCTGCGTGACGAGCGGCCGGAACCGTTGGAGCGCATAACTGCCGTCTCGGTCGCTGCTGTTCGGGTTGGCGACTTCGGCAAGGCTTGCGCAAACGAGTTGCGGGAAATGACGGCCCTTGAACACGCCGCCGCGGATGCTGATTTCGGCCAGGGTGTAGACGCGGTCGAGTTCAAGCCCGTCGATCATTTCGATATCGACACAGACGCACTTAACGCCCGGCTTGGCCCATTCGAACGGCATCCCTGGTCCTTTCGCGAAATCGGTGAGGCGGTATACGGCGCCGCCCCTCGCCCCTACTCCCGATCCTGGCCGGTCGCTGCGAGCTTCCGGCGTTCAGGCTTTCGCGTTGCTTCGGTTTCGGCTCGGTATCTCGTCGCTGTGGCCGCATCCATCGCCCCGATGCCGCTATGCGGAAAGTCCTGGTCGATCTGCCGGTACGCGCGGCGGCTGATGAGTGCGAGCACGCCGACTGCGACCAGCGCCAGGGCGAGGATTGCGAGGGCGAACTCGGTCATTACACGCTCCCCGGCAGGAACAGACAGCGAGCGCGCCCGGCGAGATAGTCCTGCGGCAATGCGCAGAACCATGCATCGGAGCGCGGCGCCGTGTGGATGCTCTCTTTCGGCGCGTGCAGGCGGTAGGTCTTGCCGTCGATCAGCGCGTCGAAGTCCAGCCCCTCATTCGCACCCGGCGCGACATTCGAAACCCCGCCGCGGTGGCAGTCATGATCGGTGCAGCAGGTCGTGCCCATCGCGGACCGATAGCCGCCGTCCAAGATCCATTGCGCGTCGCCGTGCGCCAGGGCTGCGGCTGGAAGAGCGACCAGGGCGATGATCGTTGCGGCGCGCATCACGCCACCACGTCAATCTTGCCGCCGCGCAACCGCACGACCCGCCCCGCGTGCCGCTGCACGACCGGCGTCTCGCGCGTCGGGTTCATCTTCGCGGGCATCACGGCGAGCAGGGCGATGAGGGCGCCGAACAGGATCAGCAGCCCGGCGGCTAGGATGGCGAGGGCGATCATGCGCGGCGTCTCCGCTCGATGCGCCGGTCAAGCCACCGGACGAAGCGCCAGCCGAAGCGATCCGCGAACGTGTCGCTCTGCATCAGCCAGCCGAACGCGCGATTGGCCCATGTCGGGAAGCCGATGAGATACGGGCGGCCGCTCACGGCGTCACCGTGCGGATCGTGTTGAGCGGCATCCATTGGCCGTCTGATGTCTTGATCATGCAGGCAGCGAGCGACCAGCGATATTCGCGGTCCATCTCACCGGCGACCCTGCCGCAAGCCCATCGGTCGAGCGCAGCACACCCGGCGACGACTGCAACTATCACGCCGACGATGCACGCCAGCATTTTGATCAAGAACCATGTGTCTTCGCTCACGCTTCCCTCGCCCGCCGCAGAAATTCCGCGAACTCCCGCTGAAACCCCGGATCCATCTCCGCGTCGAGCGCCATCAACCGCGCGACCTGGCTGCCGAGCTTGGGGTACGCGCGCCCCAACATGACCAGCGTCACCATCGCATCCGGCACGCGCTGGCGAAGGTTCTCGACCGTGCCTGTGCTTGTGCCGATCTCGCGCGCGACCGTCTTTGCCGGCGCTACATAGGTCGGGATCGCTTCCGACAGCGCGTCGGATAACTGCTGCTCGACTTCTTTCCTGAGAGTTGCTGCATTCCTATGGATCGTTCGGCTCACCCTCGCCCCCGCCTCTGCGCAATCATCGTTGCGTTGAGACGGAGCATCGGAGACGAGAACGTGAAACCTTCTGGTCGAGTGATGATGATGAAGTTCCGCGCTCCGGCGTTGCAGCGCCGGGTGCGGGCGGTCAGTCAGGGCGCGCGCCGTTGCAGCGGTCATGCGGCCCTCGCGAGAAACGAGCTGGCGTACGGCGGAGCGATAAGGCTGGCTGCCGCGTCGCCGCAGCAATCGATCAGCGCGGCCGGACTGCGGTAGTCGTAGACCGCTTCAACCGGCGTCGCGATGCCGCCGCGCTCCATGATCTGGATCGCGTGTTCGGCAGAGACCGCCGCGATCCGCATGACGATCGCCGAGCCCTTTTGTCCGCCGGTCGCAACGAAGCCGGTCGGGCGGACCGGCGCGCCGAGCAGGTCGCAGATTGCTATGCCGATGCGGTCGCCGATGATCGCAGGCGCCGCAACCGCGCCGGCGAGAATGCCGAAGAATCCGCGGCGCGATGTGCCGGCGGCGGGCATCAGGCGGCCTCTGCGGGCGGCAACTGCGCGGCCAATTCCTCGTAGGCGATCTTGCCGGGGAAGCCCGCGACGAAGGCGGGCCAGCGATCAGCCGGGATGCGCCCGCGCCGCCAGTTGGAGACCGCCGATTGCAGGCAGCCGATTTTCTCGGCAACCGCTTTGGTGCCGCCGAGGTCGTCGATGATTTGCGAAGCGGTGCGGGAGTTCGTCATGGCCGCAGCATAATTCAAGCGGCCTGAATTCGTCAATATCCATGCCGCCTGAATTCCACTCAACCCGCCGAAAGCTAACTAACGTATTGATCTACAACAGAAAGCAATTCAGATTGCCTGAATGGGAAAGAAGGCGATAAAGCCTGAGCAGATCGAATTCCGCCGCGCGGTCGGCAGGCAGCTGAATATCGTATTGACCGCCGCCGGGATCGATCAGAAGGTCGTCGCGCGGAAGATCGGCGTCGGCACATCGACGCTGAACCAGTGGTTTACCGGTGCGGCCAGGGCCGATGTCGAGGCCATGTGCCGATTCTGCGAGGCGTTCAACGTGACGCTCGACTACATCTATCGGGGCAAGACCGAATTTCTGACCGGCACCAGAGCAAAAGAGCTCGAAGCGGCAGAGAAAAAATACGACGAAGGGCTTCGGAAGGGCCTTGCCGGAAAGGCCACCGAGGCGCCAAAGGCCCAGATATTCCGGATGGGGCAGCGGCGATAGGAGGGCGGGAGACGTGGGCAAGCTGGCGATCATCGCACTCTGTGGCGCCGCCCTGCCCTTGCTTCAGGGCTGTTCCGCCGGAAGTCGGACCCCCTACGGCGAGCGAAGCTGTGGCCTTCTCGCCTGCATCACGTCGCCCTATCTCAAGGCGAAGCTCGGCCCCAGCATGATCGGCCAGCCGGTATCCGCGGCCCTTAGCGCGGCCGGGGCGCCCGATTCCAGCTATTCCACCGACGGCGCCGAGACGCTGACCTGGCGCCGTGAGCAGGCCTACCAGGGCGGCATGCTCCAGTGCAGCGAGACGATCACGGCGCGCGGCGGCGTGATCTCCGGGTATCGCTTCAACGGCCACTGCTGACCCCCGATAATCCTCGGTAAGGACGCCCCGGGCACACCTTCGCGGCGCGGCTGAGCCGCCGTTCCGCCCATCGATTTCCCATCCTGCGAAAACCTGTTCGGTATTTGCGGTTGCAAAACGTTCTTATGCGTTTGCGGCGCTATTCATGCTGCCTGAATTTTTCTGTTGACTAATTCAGGCTGCTTGAATATCGTTCCCCTCGTCCCGCCGCCGCCACATCGGCGCCCGGCAGGAGAGAGCAGGAAAGACCAGCCCTCAACCCCTTGGGAGGTTGGCCATGAAGTAGGCGAAGCACCGGCCGGCGCAGCGAAACGCCGGTCGGTCAGGAGAGAGGGAAAGCAGATGTTGAGCCGAGCCGCCAGGAAAGCCCTCAGAGCAAAGCGCGCCAGCCGCAACACCGCTTCCGTGCTGCGCGCCGATCCCTACTACCTCGGCGACGAAGCTTGGCACTTCGGCGCGCCTGAGAGCGCCAATCCGTTCAAGGCTGGCACCGATGAAGCCGCCGAATGGGCCAAGGGCTGGCGCGAGGCCCCGACGGCAAAGGGAGCCGCAGCATGAACACTGAGCCGCGAGCCGCCCGGACGAGCCGACGAAAGCCACCGGGCGGCGGGCTCAAGGGAGAGGGAGACGAGATGACCGACAAAGAGCGATACCGGATCGTCGCCAAGGAGAACGCCAGGCTTCGCGAACTGCTGAAGCCGCTGGTTCTCGCTGCCGAGAACGGCATCCACGGCGGCGCGCCCTTCGCTGCGGCGGTCAAGGCGGCGCGCGAAGCTCTCGCCGAAGACAGCGCATTCCGTAAGGGCCCCGTTTTTGTTGAGGGCGAAAGCGTAGCCGACATGATCTCCCGCCGAAAGGCTCGGCGCGCCACTAAGCGGGGCGTCGCCGCATGACCGCGATCAACGACAATTCGACGCTTCGCCAATCGCTCGAAGCCAGTCTCGCGCTGACCCCGCGCCTCGTCGCCAAATCGAGCCTGGAGCTGCGCCACGAAGCCGAGCTCTTCTACGACAGCGCCATCCCCCACGACGTCATGTCCGCGATCGAGACCCAGGCCCGCGAAGAGCGCGACGGTCTGGTCCGCGTCGCGCCCCGTCCCTGCCCGACCCTGCGCCAGCGCGCCGCGTTCGAGTTCTACATGGCGAAGGAATGCTTCCGGCACGTCGTCTGGAACAGCTATGGCCCGCGCGGGTCGGATGGCTGGCGGCGGTTTCGTCGGCAGCAGCGGCGGATCGCGGCTGAGCATCTTGAGGCTTGGGCGGGGTTTCGGGCGATGGAGCGGCAGATCGAGGAGGCGGCAGCATGAACACGACCCGCGCCACCACCGAAGCCGCGCGCGTGCCGGTCAAAGCGCAGCGTCGCCAGCCCGGCCGCAACACCCTTCTCGCCGCCGGCTACACGCTGACCGACATGGGCGGCAACATCACCGCATGGCGTCTCCGCTTCGGCGCGGGCGATCTCGTCATCACCTGCGGAGAGGACGGGTCAAGCGCGGAAGGCGATCCGAACGCCGCCGAATGGATGGTCTGCCTCTATGACCCGGACGGCGCCGATCCGATCCAGGAAGCGTCAGGACTCACTCTCGCCGATGCGATTGAGGCGGGCGAGGTGTTCCGCCTCAGGGCTGCGGGGTGCAACGCATGACCTTTCATCGATCCTGGCGCCCATACGAATTGCCGGTTGGCCCGCATCCAATCCCGCGATGGGCCAAGGGCCTGCATGTCGAATGGATGGATGGCTACGGCAACTGGCCAAACCTGATCCTGAAGGCAAGCGAGAACGTGGGTTCGTGGCCCGACATGCGCTTCGTGCAGGATGGTCACCGTTACATGGCGACCCATGCCGACGGTCGCGCCAGCACGCACTATCACAGCGGCAGGATCAGCATCACGACGATGAAGCGCCGCGTCCGCACCGGCCGCATGGAATGGCGCGACGAGGAATATGAGGCATACGCGACGACGCAGCAGGAAGGCTATGCCGGCCGACACTATCCGATCGTTCTGGGCGGCGTTCATCCGCTGCGCGGCAAGGAAGTGGTCCTGCGCGGACCGTGGCACGGCTCGCCGCCTCCCGGCTATTCGCCGGTCAGCTTCGTGGATATGTCCAGCAGTCACGTCCGGCGCGATCTCCAGCACGCAGCCAAGCATCCGCGCGCCAGCAAGCCCTGGTTCAAGCACATGGCCTATTTCGGGCTGGAGATCCGGCATGACGTGCTGGCGGCGATCGCCGCTCGGTACCTGCCGCATCTTCAGTTCGCGCTGACGCAGTACGAGACACACGAACAGCTTGAGCCGATGAAGCCGGAGTGGGATTGCCCAAAGATTTGGTGGCTTGATCGGCAACGGAGCGCCGCAGCATGACCCGCCTCACCCTGGTCCGCACCCGCAAAATCCCGACCGGCGCCGTCAATCATTGGGCCTTCGACGAATCCAGCCCCCGCGACTTCGAAGCGCTGGAGCGCCTGCGCCGAGCCGTGCCGGACCGCACCGAGGCGCGGGTCGAAGTCGATTTCTCGCCAGCGACGAGCGCGCAACTGAACCGGCCGGCGCGGGAGCTGGTCGAGGTCGAGCGGGATCGGTTGGCGGGGTTGCTGGTCGAGGCGCGGGCCTTCATCGCCCTCCCCGGCATTCAGCCAAAGCCGGACGCGCTTCTCACCCGCATCGACGCTGCCCTGCCGCAGCAGCAGCCTGAACCCAAGGAGACCGCAGCATGATCAAATTCGACGTTCTGAACCGCTGGACTGGTGCGGTGCAGTTCACCGCTGAGATCGATTGCGAGGAAGGCGCGCTGCAATCGGTGAAACTAGGTCTTGCCGTGAAGTGGGCTGTTAAAGCGCGCGCCAACCTCGCGGACGCCTACCTCGCGCGCGCCAACCTCGCGCGCGCCAACCTCGCGGGCGCCTACCTCGCGGGCGCCAACCTCGCGCGCGCCAACCTCGCGGACGCCAACCTCGCGGGCGCCAACCTCGCGCGCGCCAACCTCGCGGACGCCTACCTCGCGCGCGCCAACCTCGCGGACGCCAACCTCGCGGGCGCCAACCTCGCGGGCGCCTACCTCGCGGGCGCCGACCTCGCGCGCGCCAACCTCGCGGACGCCAACCTCGCGGGCGCCAACCTCGCGCG
>JBDZUN010000002.1:12790-47608 GCA_040255145.1 Hyphomicrobiales bacterium
TGGCGGCTGGTGACGGGCGGGGTGTGCCGCAGCAGCAGCCGAATGGAGAGGCAGCGTGAAACAGAAGCAATTCACCAAGTGCATCGGCTGCGGCAAGGGCGTCGCGCATGCCGGGGATCTCGGGTTCTACCGCGTGAAGGTCGAGCATCTGATCCTGAACCCGAACGTGATCCGCCGACAGCATGGCCTCGAAATGATGATCGGCCCGCTCGCATCGGTGATGGGGCCGGATGAGGACATGGCGTCCGTGGTGAGTACGCCAGCGGAAGGGCTGGTCTGCCAGAGCTGCGCGCTCGGCGTGAACGGCGAGCCGTTGCTGGCGGCGCTGCTGTCCCGAACGGAGAAGGACGAGGGAGGCGAAGCAGCATGACCCGCACCCGCACGCAAACCCAGGTCGAATGCTTGTTCCGCACGCTCCACGCGATGCGCCAGCCGACCGCCCAGCGCGAAGTGATCGACAACGCGCACCGGCAGTTGAAGGCCTACGCGGTCTGGGGCGGCACGCTGAAGATCCGGCTGCGCGCGATTGAGGCGTTGCAGCGGGGCGGGGTGATGGCGCCGATGGTCTATGGAGGGCCGAACGATGCAGCGTAGCACTCCTCGCCCCCTCACCATGCTCGACGGCTTCGTTATCGGCCTAGCGCTGGCATTGCTGCTGTGCGCGCCGGGGATTTTGGGGGCGATGTGATGCGCCTGATCATGGAAACAGAAGCCGGCGTCCAGGTGAGCGAAGGCGCCGGTTGGCGCGACCCCGAGCCCGGCGAGTTCCTGGCGATGGACGACGGCTCCAACTTCCTCGCGCTCAACGCCGAGAGCGTCGCGGTCGCGTGGTGGAAGGGTTTCGGCGCGGGCATTGCGGTCGCGCTGGTGAGTTTGGCGGTATTTGCCGCAGTGGCGGCGGAAAGGATCGGATCATGACCAACCCCCGCAACCCCGACAGCGTGGCCTTCGCCGTGCTGGAAGCGATCCGCCTCATCGGCGCCGAGACCTGCAGCAAGGTGATCGGCCGCGGCGCGCAGACGATCCGCGATTACAGCGACGAGACGCGCCCCGGCAACATCACGCTGGAGCATGCCATGGCGCTGGACCAGGCGTGCCACGAGAAGGCGGGCGTGCGGCCGTTCCTGCGGCTCGCGTGTCTCAGGGCGGGACTGGAGCCACCGGCCGGCGAGATCCCGGCGCATCGGTTCCGGTACGAGATCGTGCCGCATCGGAGCCGGTTCGTGGTCGTGGACAACCGGTCGGACGATCCGGCGCCGGTGTTTCAGACCATGCGGGCGGCGGAGGATTGGGTCGCGGCGCAGAGGGAGAGGGCGGCGTGATGACAAAGCTATCTGCCCCAGGCGTCTATCTCGACCTGCCAATGGCGGACTACCACAGCGACTGCATGGCCGATGGCCCATCGGTCTCGGCATCCGGTCTCTGGACCCTGCTCTCGGAATGCCCGGCGAAGTTCTGGGACGCCTCCTACCTCAATCCCGCCGCCACGATCGACGAGCCGTCGAAGGCGCTCAATATCGGCAAGGCCGCGCATGCCCTGGCGCTGGGCGAGCCGGAGTTCGCGGCGAATTTCGTGGTCTGCCCCTACGACAATCTGGCGAAGAAGCCGGGCTATGACTGGAACATCGAATGGAAGCGCCGGGTCGAAGCCGGCGAGGAGAGCCGCACGCTGGTGCGCGCCGATGCATTCAAGGACGTGCAGGCCATGGCCGCCGCGCTGCGCCGCTCGCCGCAGGTCGCTGGCGCCTTCACCGGCGGCAAGCCCGAGGTCTCGCTGATCTGGTTGGACCCCGAGACCGGCGTCTACCTGAAGTCGCGCCCCGACTGGCTGCCTGACGATCCGGCCGCCTCCTTCCTGCAGGATTACAAGACGTCGGTCTCGATCCTGCCGCGGAAGCTGAGCGCCGATGCGTTCAAATACGGATACCACCTGCAGGCCGCGATGCAGGTCGATGCGGTCAAGGCCGTGCTGGGCATCGACCCGCTCGGCATCGCGCATATCTGCCAGGAGAAGGAAGCACCCTATCTGGCCGAGCTCCGCATGTTCACGCCGCAGCAGATCGACTATGGCCGCCTGCTCTATCGGAAGGCGCTGCGGATCTTCGCGGAGTGCTGGAGCCGGCATCTCGCGGGCAAGCCGCCGCGCGTGGCATGGCCCGGCTACACGACCGAACCGCAGTATTTCGAGACGCCCTTCTACATCAGCAAGGAAATGGAGAACGAAAATGGTGACTTCAGCAACGGCGGCGAAGCAGCAGCCGACGACCCAGCCCGCTATCTCCGCGCCGGGTAACAGCAACGGACAGAGCCGGGCGCTCACGCCGACCCAGGATCTCGCGCGCAACCTGAACGAGGTAAAGCCGCACTTCAAGGCGATCCTGCCGGCGCACATCGACCCCGATCAGTTCAACCGGGTGATCGTCACCGCCGCCAATCTGACGCCCGAGCTGGCGACCGCCGACCGCCGGAGCTTGCTCAATGCCTGCAGCAAGTGCGCGTCCGACGGCCTGCTGCCGGACGGCCGCGAGGCGGCGCTCGTCATGTTCAGCAACAAGGTCCAGTACATGCCGATGGTTGCGGGCGTGATCAAGCGCCTTCGGCAGTCCGGCGAGATTTCGGCCGTGACGGCGCGACTTGTCTACGAGAAGGAACTGGAGGCCGGCCTGTTCCGCTACGTGGTCGAGGATGGCGTCGAGAAGCTGTCGCACGCCCCGATGCTGCTGGGCGACCGCGGCAAGCCCGCGCTGGTCTATGCGACCGCGCGCCTCAAGGACGGCACGATCCAGAACGAGGTCATGACCGTCGCGGAGGTCGAGAAGATCCGGGCCATCAGCCGTGCGGCGAATAGCGGGCCGTGGAAGGACCATTGGGGCGAGATGGCGCGCAAGACCGTGATCCGGCGCCTGTCGAAGTACCTGCCCTTCAGCGCCGAGGATCGCCGCATCTTCAGCGACAACCACGAAGACGCCGAGTTCGAGGAAGTGAAGGGGCCGCCGCAGCCGCAGTCGATTGCCCATGCCGCAGCCGCGCTCTCCGCGCCGGCCAGCACCGCCGTGGATGGCGAGACGGGGGAGGTCATTGACGGCGAGTCCAGCGGATCGCCCACCCCCCAGAGGGAGGAAGGCGGTCAAGCCGACCAGGACGCGCCGCCGCCCACCATCACCAAGATCGAAGTCCCGACCACGACCGACGGCGAACCCATCTGGAAATCCTGGCACGCCCTGGTCATGCCGGCGATCGGGTTGCTGTCGGCTGGCGAGGCTGCTGCCTGGCGCGCGGCGCATCAGGGCGAGCTCGCGGGGATCGAGAAGGCGAGCAGGAAGCTGGCGGCCGAGATCGAGGCGGCGCTGAAGGCGGCCGAAACCGCGTAACCCCCCAAGGGCAAATGAACAGGAGAACGACAAATGCAGATCGAGAATCTTTTTGAAGGGGCAGCCAACTTCAAGCACTGGACGACCACCAATCGCGCGGCATGGGGCAGCGGCGAATGGGATGACGAGCCCGACAAGATCCAGTGGATCGATCCGGCGACCGGCCTGGATTGCCTGATGCACCGAACCCCGACCGGCGGCCACTGGTGCGGCTATGTCGGCGTTGCGCCGGGCCACCCCTGGCACGGCAAGGACTATGACGCGGCGATCGGCGAATGCTCGAAGGAGGACTGTTGGCACTATGACCACAGCCCCGGCGGCCTGACCGAGGTTCACGGCGGACTTACCTTCGCCAGCGCCTGCGCCGACACGAAGGACGAATCGCGCGGTATCTGCCACGTCGCTGCAGAAGGCCGCCCGCCGCATGTCTGGTGGTTCGGCTTCGATTGCGCGCACAGCGGCGATCTCTCGCCCGGCCACAAGTTTTCGGTCATGTCCGACGGCTACGAGCGGTATCGCGACGTCGCCTACGTCAAGGGCGAGGTCGAGAAGCTGGCGAAGCAGATTGCGGCCGTTGCCGCCTGAAGCCGGGAGAGACCGGCACCACAAGCGAGGATGAGATCATGACCACAATGCGAGAGTTCATCGCCAAGCTCGACGACTACAACGCCCGCGTTCACCAGGAATCGCAGGCGCTTCCGAGGCTCCAGGCGCTCGAAACCGAACGCGAGATTCTGCGCGAACAGGCCAGCGAGTTCATGCGTCTGAGCCAGTTCGATGCGGAGGTGGCGAAGTTCTCGCTGCCGCGGTTCACGTTCCCCGAGAATTACCAGCCGCCCGAGCGCGATTACGTCGCGGCCAGCAGCCCCGGCAGGCTCAACGCGGCGGATGCGCCAATCATCCGGCACGACGACAAGGCCGCCGAATAGCCCGCCACAGCGACAAGGGGAAAGCGCGTGAGCAACATCTGGGACGATATCCGCCGGGCCGTAGAGCAATCCAAGGAGACGCTGCGGGCCGCTGACGACGTGACCGCCGACATGATCCGCCTAGCTGCGCCGCGCCTTCGCAGCGTGGATGCCAGCGACTGGCGCAACCGCGATGCGCTCAAGGCGATGAAGAAGCAGCTTCGCGATTTCGACATGGTGACGGGGAAGTGGAAGGACTGACCATGCCCCTCCCCTCCCCCGCCGCCCTCGCCGCAGCACACGACGCGCTCGACGCGATGGAAGCCGAGAGCCGCCGCGTCTACTGCGGGCTGCCATGTTGGCTGTGTGCCGGGCATCTGCAGCCGTGCCAGCGCGCGGACTGCCCGAAGACCGGCGCGATGAAGGACTGCCCCGAGCTGAACACAGAGGGCAAGGCGTCTCGGCATGATGTGGGAGGGAGGAAGTGAGCGTGCCTCGCTACAAGATTGTTGAAGGCTCGAAATCAGCGCATTGCTGTTTCGAGTTCACCGTCGTTGACACGCACAAGCCTGACATGGTTGGCGGCAGGCAATACGTCCGTGACGGCGAACCGCAGTTCGAGACGATCTGCGAATGTTTCGAGCGCGCCGACGCCGATTTGATCGTCACAGCCCTCAACCACCCCCAGCCCGCATCCCCGGAGAGCGGGGACGCCGAGCCCTACATTCCGCCGGAAGATCGATTTGAAGCCAGCCGCAGACAGGCGCTTGAGCTTGTCAACCATCTGATCGAGCAAGGTGGCTGGCGCGTCGTCTCAAGCCACGACCTGCACTGCATTCGCGACGGACTCCAAGCCCGCTCCACCGCCCCGAAGCCCGCGCCGGGCGATGCGGCCAGGGACCTGGTTGAAGCTTTGATCAACGCCGCCATGTCGGTGCTGCACCATGACGGCAATGACGAAGGCGAGACGCCTGTAGACACCTACAACTATCAGACCTTGCGGAAGAAGTTCACAGCCCTTCTCGCCCAGCACGCCGCCCCGGTGCTGACCGAGGAGGAGCGGCGATATCTGGAATTGCTTGACGGCGATCTGGCAGAAGCCAAGCCCAGACGGCTGGCCTGGATACACGACACCATCAAGCTACGCGCGATATTGAAGCGCATCTCAGGAGCCCCGCATGGCCGCACGTAGAGAGCGCAACCGAGAAGCACTGTTCGGCATAGCACAGGAGCCCCGCATGCCTGACACCAGGACCCTATCGGCGGCAGAGCTGGCGGACAGGATTGATCCGCGCTTAGGTAAGCTTACTGGCGGCATCACCGGCTGGGATTGTGCCGCTAGCGACCTCATCGCCGCCAGCGACCACCTCCGCCGCTCGGCACCGCCTGCTGAAGTGCGGGAGGTGGTGGAGAAGCTGCGCAGTCTTGCGCACCACAAAGAGGTAGCAGACCGCGCCGCCACGCTCCTGGAATCCCTCTCCCTCTCCGCCCAGGAGGCGCCTGCTGACGGACTGGAAAGCAACCGCATAGAGTTTCTGCGGGCCGCCCTCGAAAATATCCGCCTCGCCACCATCAAGGGCAAGGTCTGCGATGACGTGGCATGGTTCAGCGAGATCGAAACGCTGCACGATTTCTGCGCCGGCACGCTTGAGCGGGATGCGAACGTGGCGGCCGGTCAACAGCCGTTGCCTCTCGCTGAAGGACTGGCCGCCGAGTTCGAGAGATTGGCGGAGAAGGCGACGAAGGGGCCTGTCGATTTCGACACCATCGAAAGCGATGGAGCATATGGCGTCGGTGACGACTGCCACCATGGCTTTACGACCTATGCCGTGGTCGATGCCAACGGAAAGACCATCGTTGACGCCTTGAACAGCGACGTTGGCGAGGTCCATGTCGAGCACGACGAGGATGGAACGCAAGCGTGGGATCAGATCGCGCGTCAGAACGCCGCCTTCATCGCTTGGTGCTTCAACCACCGCACCGACATAGCCCGCGCCCTGAAGTCCGCACAGGAGGCGCGTAACGCGGGGCTGGAGGAGGCGGCGAAGTGGCACGAGGAGCGCGCAGCCGAACTGAACCGCATACCCATCATGACGATGACACGATCCGAAGCCGCACGGCTTGCGCAGCACAAGGCATCGGCGTTGGCAATGCGCGCCCTGAAGGGAGAGACGACGTGAGCCAGACGACGAAGAGAGTCCATGCGGCCGGCCTGTTCGGTGGAACCGGCAAGCGCAAAACATGGTGTGGGCGCTTCGTTGATGAATGTCAGTTGCCCATCATCGGCACCGCGCGCCAGGTAAATTGCAAAGGCTGTGCGCGGTCCAAGCAGGCGCACGGCCACGCGAAACGGTGGGGTTATAGCTACGGGCGTCGTTGGGCGCGCGTGCTACGAGAGGACCCCCGCGAGGTGAAATCATGACCCTCATCGCCAGACTGAAGGCAGACAGGCACAGCCGATGCTTAGTTTCGATGACGTCGCCCCGACCGTGCGCGCAAGGTGGATCGGAGACGCCCGCGCCGTCATCACCGCCATCACGAAGGGAGCAGATAATGCCGAAGGGTAAGAAGATGAAGCCGGTGAAGGGCTGGATGGTCAGCAACCTTGACCGCAGCCGCCTGCACATCAGCGGCGGTACGACGAAGCGGCGCGCCATCAAGTGCTTTATGGATACCTACGCGCCCAAGAGCGGCACCGGCAGCAAATGGCGGTACTGGCACTACTATGGCTATCGGGCGATCCGCGTAGAAATCCGCGAGGTCACCAGCAAATGACACCCGACATACTCACCAGATTGAAGGCGGCGGGCTGCCCGAGCAGGGAGTTGGATGCGGAGATCGAACTCGCGCTCAAGCGCTGCGACCCCGAGGCCACCTACGACAAGGCAGAGGACTGCATGATCTGGAGCGAGCCGCGGGACTTCGGGTCAACCGTGGCCTATGAGCGCCTGGGGCAGTTTCTCCCCGCCTACACCGGCAGTCTCGACGCCCAAAAGCCCCTCGCCCATCCCGACTGGCAAATCTCCTCCGGCAACTGCAATGAGGACAACGCACCATGGGCGTGTGTCACGACGCCGGACAACGTTGACCATACCGGCGACGGCGCGGCTACCGAGGAACTGGCGCGGCTGATCGCGCTGTTGAAGGCGACAGAGCATGTAGCCGCCCCTCCGGGCACACCCCAGCATGCAGGATAAGGGATAGGAGCAAGGAAGATGACGAAGGAAGAATTGGCCGCGCTGTTGAACGGCAGGCAGTACCGAAAAGAGATCACAAAGACGGAGGAGCAGCAGGCAACGGATGCCGGTCTAGTGGTCGTGTTCGGTGCCAGCGACGATCTGATGGAGTTCCGCGGCGCAGTATGTGACGAGGTCGGCGCCTACGACGGCGGTGACGCCTACTTTACGAAGGCCGGTCTCCTGGTCAACGACTGCGAGAACGAGGACTGTCCCCACTTCGCCAAGGCAAAAGAGGCCGCGACCATCGTTGAGGCGAGGTGGGACGATGGCGGTTATTCCTGGATCTGCGACACGACCATCCCACACGCGACGTTCGAAATCCTGGAAGACGACGACAAGTATTGCCGGGGCATCGTGTTCGCGCTCGCTGACGTTCCGGCTTGACCACCCCCGCCATGACAGAGCGGCAGGAAGGGATGCAGATGGAACGTGACGCTGTAATTTCCGAGTGCCAGAAGTACCGCTATCTTCTCCGGCGGACCTGGGATCACGAGAAGCCGCGGGCGCTGTTCATCATGCTCAACCCGAGCACGGCGGATGCCTCGATTGACGATCCGACGATCAAGAGCTGCGTCCGGCTGGTGACGGCTATCGGGTACGGCAGTTTCGAGGTCGTCAACCTGTTCGCGTTCCGGGCGACAAAGCCCGAGGACATGGCGAAGGCGCCGGACCCGATCGGCCCGGATAATGACGGCGCGATCGAGGCCGCGCTTGCCCGCTGCGACATGCCGATCTGCGCATGGGGGAATCACAAGCTGGCCTACAACCGCAGTAAGGCGGTGTTCGGCGCGATCCGCTCCGCCCGCCCTGCCGCGATGTGCTTCGGCCGGACGAAGGATGGCGCTCCGAAGCATCCGCTCTACATCAAGAGCGGGACGGCGCTGGAGGTCTATCGGCAGTGACGGAAGCGATACAGACCAGGACGATGGGCGGATGAGCAAAGCCGACCGCATCCCCGACGCTTGGCCGGCGCAGATGAGCGACACGCTCGCCGCGCGGTACTGCGACTATTCGCTGTCGCAGTTTCATGCGCTGGTGCGGTCCGGCAAGATCGAGGCGGGAAAGCAGATTCCGGGCACGCGGCTGGTCCGGTGGCATAGGTCGGTGCTGGACCGGCATCTGGCCGATATCCACGGCGTTGACACCCTGCCCGGCGCCCCGGCAAAGTCCTTCGCAGAAACCAGAGAGGCCAGGCGTGCAGCCTTCGAAGCTTCCCGGCGTAAACAGGGTCACGAAGCGGCTTAGCGACGGCACCACGGCCGTCTATCTCTACCACCGCGCCACCGGCCGGCGCCTTCATGGCGAACCCGGGAGCCAGGAATTTGACGCGTCATGGCGGGAAGCGGAGAGGGTCGGCAGGCAGCCCGCGGCGGCGCCTGAGCCAACCGGGGGCGCTTGGGCCACCCTGGTCGAGGCCTACCAGAGATCGCAGGAATACGCTGCGCTGGCGCCGAAGACCCGCCAGACCTTCGACGTCATGGCGCGCGCGCTGATCGCCCGATGGCCATGGATGGTGATCGACGATTTAGAGCACCGATCGATCCGGGATGAAATCTTCACCCTTCGCGACGAGATCGCCGCGACGGGCCGGTTGCACGCTGCAGACGCCTATCTCCGCGCCGCGTGCCGGGTACTGAGCTTCGCCTATGACCGCGGCAAGATCGCCTACAACCACGGTCACAAGATGAAGCGCGTGGCCCCGGTCGGAACGCGCCGCGGGATCTCGTTCGATGCCGACCAGCAAGCGGCCGTGCTCGCGGCGATGGACCCTGACTTCGCGCTGGCGTTCCGGCTGGCGCTCTACACCGGGATCCGGGTCAGTGACCTGGTCAAGCTGCGATGGGCCGATATCGACGCGCAGGGCTGGCTCTACGTAAACCCGTCCAAGACCCGGAAATCGACCAACGTCGAGATCTGGCTGCCGACCTTCGCCCTACCGCCGCTGGCCGCCGCCCTTGATGCCGCGCCCCGGCGAGCTCCGGAGATCCTGACCTATCTCTCGCGCCATGTCGTTGACCCCGGCGCCGTGAAGACCTGGCCGGCGCACCAGATCAAGCGCCGATGGCACGACTTGCGCGGCCGGATCGGGCTGTCGCACCTGCACTGGCATGACTTGCGCGGGACCTGCATTCAGGCGCTGAGCGACGCCGGGTGCACCGAGGACGAGCAGGCCGCGATCTCGGGCCACAGCCTTGGCGGCGGCCGGTCGCAGCTGTCGAACTACAAGACGGTGACCCGGCAGCTGGCCGAACGGGCCTATCGGAAATGGGCCGCGGCGATGGACCCGGATTCGAAGGTCGTGGGGTTCCCGCGGTGAGATGCAAACCGGGTTTGCAAACCGCTGCAAACCAACCTGGCCGACCCTGGATTTCTGCGGCCTTCCATTGTCCACCGGAGAACAGAAAGGCGCGGAAAACTGCGACCCGGCGGCCCGGGTTTGCACGGTTTGATGCAGGTTTTCTCAGGGCGTGTGGCGTATTGTTCCGGCCATGTTCGCGCGCCGCCCCATCCCGCCCTCGCTCCGCATCCGCGACCTCGACCACCGCGAGCGCCTCTCGATCGAATGCCCGGCCTGCGGCAAGCTGGTCGGCCGGCAGTGCTATGACCTCGCGCTGGAGCTGCCGGCGGACATGCTGGTGATCGACTATGTGACCAGGCGCGTCTGCCAGGATTGCAGCCGGCCAGGTCAGCCGGTGCGCGCCGTGGGCTGGATCGAGCCGGCGCCGCGATCGGGGGCGGAAGGGTATCGGCAGCGGACAAACGAAAACGCCCGCCCCGGTGAAGGGCGGGCGTTCTAGAAGCTTGGCGGAAGGCGGAGGAATCGAACCCCTGACCCTACCGAGGTGTCACCATGGTTTTCGGGACCACTTGCCGGCCATTCAGCGGCGCCTTCCGTTGATCGATTTGGCGGAAGGGAGGTGGATCGAACACCCGCTACGACTGGCGTAGGCTACGGCTTAGCAAGCCGACACATTGCCGCTCTGTCACCCTTCCGGCTGATACTGCGAGATCGTGATGACATGGCGGAATTACCCTTGCGTGTGGTGCTGGCGGTCGGACTTGAACCAACAGCCTGAGCTTTACGAGAACCCCGCTCTACCAATTGAGCTACGCCAGCGCACACAGCCAGCCGCTTTGCAGCGGCGGTCAGATAGTTCGCGTTCGGCGTGTCTCCAGGTTCATGCGCTGGCTTATATCACGCCGCGCAACCGAGGTGAAGCCTCAAGCCGCCCTCCCCGCATGGATCGTGAGCGACCGCTGCTCGAGCCCGGGATGCTCGTCCAGCCAACGCGAGGCCCTGACCTGCGCCTCGACGAAAGCCGAAATCGGGTTGGCGCCGCCCATGATCAGCATCTCGTGCGTGCGGCAATCGGTCGGCGCCGTGCTGCCGGCGAGGCAGGCGACCAGGATCGCGGTCCAGAGCATCAGAACCCCCGCGCCTTCGCCATGCGCCGGCATCGCTTGCAGTCGACCAGGTCGCGCCGCAGGAACGAGACCAGGCGAACGAAGAGGCCGGCACCGCACCAGGCGGGACCGATGCGGGTGTTGCGGATGTGCGTCACCAGGGGATCACCACAACTGAAAACGCCTTCGGATCGACGTGATAGGCCGCGAGCGGATCGCGCTCCCGGTCCGAGCAGCCGGAGAGGCTGCTTGCCACGGCCAGCACGAGCGCCAGCACGCCCGCCATGGGGATGAGGCAGAACAGGCGCATTACGTGTTGAGCCCGGGCCGGTAGCCCTTAAGCCAGATGAAGATCGGTGCCAGAATGACCGTCGCTGCTATCGCGCCGAAAATGAAGGCCGCCACCAGGTGGCCGCTGTAATCTGCGCAGTTCATTGGTTGTCGATCCCTTTGCTGCCAGCGCCGATACGCTGGTAGACGGTGCGAATTGCCTCTACCTGGTCGGCGCAGCGGTCGAGCGCGTCCGACATGCGCGCGGTGAGACCCAGCAGATCCACGTCCGTTTCGATCTCCGCTGGCTCCCATGCGGGCTTGCTGCAGGGCTCCAGCAGCGCGTCCGGGAGATCGCGGTAGACCGTCACCGTCTCGGTATCGGGCGGGAGCGGTGCGGGCTTGTAGGGGTCAGTGCTGCAGGCTTGGCAAAGCATCCCGGACAACAGAGCCAAGCTCGCGCACATCTTCCGGCCTTGCATGGGCGGCATCCTTCCATCGGGATAGCTGCTGTTGCAGCGTCGTGATCCGTTCGCGGTCGCGCTCGGCCTTCTCGGCTGCGAGTGCCCGCGCTGTCTCACCGTCGCTTTCCAGCCGCCGGATCGTCGCGGCCTGGCGGTCGATGATGCCCTTGCGCTCAGCGGCCTTGTCCTGCCAGCGGCCCACGTCGGCCGCGGCCATCCCGAGCTGTTCCGTCAGGCTGGTGATCTGCGCGTCCTTCGCTTCAAGGCGCGACCAGAGGACGACGATCACGACGCCCGCCACAGCGACCGCGACCCCAGCCGCGATCCAGCCGTAAAGCGGCTTGGCGAGGAATGCGAGGGGGATGGGCATCAGGGTTCCCCCATCGTGGTTCGCAACCGCCGGATCGCGCGCTTCCAATGCGACCGGGCGACGTCGCAAACAACCCAGACCGCCCCCGCGATGTAGCCGACGATCTTCATGCGCGCCCGATCTCCTGCCACGCGTCCCGCGCCACGCACCACAGGTTGCGCAGGAACAGGACGAGGGCGACGACGATGCAGATCCCGAGGCCGATCACAATTGCGGCGACCGCTCCCGCCATCACGATGCCGATGAGCATGATGAGGTCCATTGCGCTCTCCTATCTCACCGGCCCGCAGCCGCCGCGGTGGCCGGTCCAGGGGCAGACGTAGTTGACCGCGGCGGGCATCATCGATCGCCAGCGCGCGATGTTGCGGACGTAGCCGATCGTTTCCTTGGAGTGCTTGCCCGAGACCTGGAAGAGACAGGGCGAAATCTCCGACCACAGCAGCGCGTCGCCGCAAAGGCCTTGCGCCTTCAGGATCGTGCCGGCGCCGGCGTTATAGGAAGCGAGCCCGAGCGACCAGGCCTCCATCAACGGCCGGTTCCGGCCCGACCAGATCCGCGCCATCCGCGCCTGATACCAGGATCCGCCGAAGATGTTGTGCGGGGCGGAGTGCGGCGAGACGTTGCGCCAGCCCATCGCGCGCTGGATCTCGGTCCACGTCGCCGGCATGACCTGCATCACCCCGCGCGCGCCGACCGGAGACACGGCCTCGGGCTTCAGCGCGCTTTCCTGGACACCCTGCGCCTTCAGCCACCGCCAATCCGGTCCGCCCGGGAGCCAGCGATCGGCGGCGCGGCGGAACTCAGAATCGAACCGCCCCGAGAACGAATCCGACCACGATGGCCGCGGCGACGCAGCGCAGGCCGTAATACAGAGCAGCAGCGCGAGCGTCGCCCTGCAGCTTGCCGAGAATGCCTTCGCTGCGGAACGACCCTGGCCCGACCTTGGAGATGAGATCGAGGAACCGGAGCGCCATCCACCAGAGGACGACAGCGGCAAAGGCGATCGGCAGGCCCGCCACAAGAGCGTTGAGAACATAGTCGAGCATCGGATCAGTCCTTTCATGAGTTGAGCACCAAGCTGATCGCCGCGCCGATCGCGGCGAGGATTACAAGTCCGGCGATCAGGAACTTCTGTTGACGGCTCATGTTCAGCCCCCCATCGGTGGCAAGCCGAAGCGCATCAGGAAATAGCCGCATATGCCGATCAGAAGCCCGATGATGGCGAGTGCGGAGAGCCATATCGTGTTGCGGATCGACTTCCTGTCGTCCTTGCTGTCCGCCATGTACTCCGCGATCCGCCCATAGCGCTCGTCGCACGTCGCGGTGTGCTTCGCCTGTTCCATTTCCACTTCGCCGACCCTTTCCGAGAGCCCGACGACTGTCCGCATGTCCTGAACAAGGCCATCCACGTCGGCTGCCAGCTTCTGCGTGAAGTTGTTCATTTCGTGCTTGAACACGCGCATCTTCTCGATCTCGTCCGCGTGCGACCGGATCGTCACCCCGTGCTCGGCGAGGGTCTGCCCCTGAGCGATCACCACCTGGTCGGACTGACGGCGGCCAAATGACGACTGGTCAGGCATGGCGCGATCCTTCTTCTACGCGTGGTCTGTGGTCAGGGGCGGCGGGTGTTTGCGCACCCGTCGTCCTGCTATGGCCTACTCGACCGGCGGGAAATCCAGCGCCGGGTCGATATCTTCAACCGGCAACTGACTCAGGAAGTCGTGCGCATCGGCGCAGGATGGATCGTTCAGCACCTGCGCGCCGACCACGTACTTGTCGAGCAGATCGTGGGTGTCGCGGTCCCAGAGCGGGCCGCGCGGCGAGAGATTGCACTCCTCGCTGATATGACCGCCGGGCCATTGGGCGTTGAGATCGCCGATATCCTGCTGGGTAAAGATCACACAGAGCACGGCTGAACTCCATACGATGAGGGTTGCGAAGATCGAGCTGAGCATCGGTCTGTCCTTTCGTTCATGGGAGAAGCCCTGGGGTGCAGCCATTGATGTATTGCCTCACCGCCGCATTGAGGGCTGCGTGTTGTGCGGCGGACAGGTTCGCCCCAAATCCCCCGGCTGCTTCTTGACGGGAAGAAAGTCCGCCCGAGCGCAGAAGAGAAAGAGTGCCAGTGAGAATCGGGGTTTCGGTAGCAGCACCATCGGCAGAACCTGCCTCTGATCCGTTCGCGTAGACTGTCTGCACTGTCCCCAGTTTCGATACAGCGAAGACGCCAATGCCGTTGGTGTTTGGCCCTGTCACATTGGCGGTATTGCCGATCCGGCCAATAACCCGGTTGGAAGTATCCCGACAACCGAGATTGCCTGTGTTGCTCTGGGCGTTTGCGCCCGCGTCTCCGAGGTTGCTCTGACCGTCCGTGAGAGAAACAACAAAGATTGTCGCGCTGGCCTGCTTGTAGAAAGCGGCGGCGTTGCCGGCGAGCCCTGAATCCAGATAGGCCGCTATGCCGTCTCCCGTATATCCGTGGTCAGCCGTGAACGTGGGGCTGTTCTGCGCTGTTGCTGTGTTGGTGCCGGGGAAAATCCAGTTCAGCCGCGCAGCCTGACTGTCGGCGGCACAGAGCATGTAGAAAAGGTCGAGCTTGGCAAAAATGCCGGAATTGACCAGAGCGACCATCAACTGGTCGATCAAGGCCGCCCGCGCCGCGGTTGGCGGTGTCGTCATCGCGGCGATCAACGCGCGTGTCTGCGGCAGGTAGCCCCGCCCCGCCCCCATCAGCCTGCCGACTGCGAACAGCTTGGGCATTACAAAGACTCCCTGTAGGTGAGATTGGAGCCGCGCGCCGCCAGCAGCGACGCCACGTCATGCAGAGCCGCCCCCACGATGCGGGGCGAGCCCATCAGGTGGCCGGGGCGGAGGAGGCTCACTGCTAGCTCTTTGCGATGGCCGAGACCTTGTAGACACCGTCCCGGACCGGGTCGACGCCGTGGTATTCGGTTTCATCGGCGGCCAGATAAGGATGGCTCGCGGTCGCCGTGGGCGCGGCTGCGAAGAAGAAGTGGCAGGCCGAATCCGCCTTGAGCCGGACGAACCTGGTCCTGACGTTGAACGCAGCCGACGGCGCGACGCCGCCGGAGAAGTCCACGACCTGGGTTGCGATCGGCGGCTCCTCCGGGCATTGCGCCTGGGTATTGCCGAACTGGAGCGAGGTGAGCCGCTCATACTCGGCGATGAAAAGCTTGCTTGCCATGTTGCTTCCTCAAGGCGTGCGCGGCCGTGGCGGGCATCCCGCAACAGCCTGGGTTGAAACGAGTTAGTCCCGCGGTCCTCGGGGCCGATGGGGAGCGACCACCGGACCCCGAGTTCCGGGCTTCACGCGGCTTTCGCTGCGGAGGTCGGTGACGGCAGCTTGCCCACTGCCTTGGTGCGCTTCCCGCGCTTCAGCCAGCCCTTGAACTGGTCGATCGACATCATTGTGAACGCGCCGATCCGCTTCGGGCCGGAGCCGTCCGAGAATGCGGCGCAGTAGAGATCGCGTGCCTGCTTCGGGCTCGAGCACGCCAGCATGACCTTGTGCTCATCGAACCGGCGGGTCTTCGGGTCGATCTGGTCGATGATCCAGACCCGCTTGCTCTCCGGGTGATCGCCCATGAACACGTCAACGTGCTCGTTGTCGGCGCCCTTGGTGCGCTTGATGTAGCCGTAGTGCGCCGGGAAGTCCTTCACCTCCCAGGAGCCGTCCTTGGCCTTGCGCGTGCCGCCTTTCGGGGTTTCGAGCGTGACGGCGAGGCCGTTCCAGGTGCAGTGGCCCTTCTCGTAGTTGCCCTGCTCTTTCTGCCCCGGCGTCGGCTTCTGATTGACGCGCTCGCCCGCCTTCGCCGCATCGTCGGCACGCGTCACCTTGACCGGATCATCGCGGCGGCCGGTCGGCTGGCTGATGTTGAGCACCACACCGCCATCCGCAAAGTGCTGGACCTCCCCGCCCGCTTCTTGCGCGCGCCGCGCCTCCTTGGCCCGCCGCATCTTCTCCGCGAACGGCACCGGGTCGCCGGCCAGGAACTCTTTCAGGGTGGGTTTGGTGACGACGCCGCCGGCAGAGTAGTTGCCCTGCCCCCCGATCGCAGTGCCGACCGCCGGGCCGGTGATCTGGCGCGGTTCCGACTGCATGCCCTCCGCAACGCCAATGCCGAGAGCTGCGGCACGCTCGCGCAGCGCCAGGCTGAGCGAGGTCGAGTTGGCCGGGCTGACCCCCTGGACCAGCCGGAGCGCAAGCGCCGGGTCGAGCATGGCGTCGGTCAGGAGGTCGCGGACCTGCTGCTCCGGCAGCTTCAGGATCCACGAATAGGGCCGCATCAGGGTTTGGATGATCGGATTCTCCATGCCGATCGTGCCCTTGGACACGTTCGAGAGGAGCGATGCTGCGCTGAGGTTCTGGACCGTGTTCGACCCCAGCGCCTTTGCCGCTGTCGAAAGCTGCTGCGCGTCCAGGTCCGCCTGGATCTGGCGCATGGCCTGGATGTGCTCGGGCGCGAACACGCGCTCGAGCAACGGGCCGTAGCGGTCCATGTTGGCACCGAACTTCGCCTGCGACAGGAGGTTGTTGCCCGCGATGTCGGTCCCGGCATTGAGCGACTTGCCGGTCAGGAAATCCACGATCGCGCGCCTCAAGCCGCCCATCGCCTCGGGGTCGCGGCCGACCACGCTGACGAGCCGGTCGAGGTCGGCCTGCGAGCTCGGGCTGTTCATGACCTTGGCGACCGCCGCGTCCGGGTTCATGTCGCCGATGAAATAGCCCAGCGCCGACCGCTGCACGTCGTCGATCGCGCGGGCCTGCCGCCCGACCAGGTTGTCCACCAGCCCCTGGGCGCGCATCGCGGTATTGACCCGGCCGGCGAGTTCCGGGAACTGCTGCAGGATCGCCTGGTGATCCTGGACCCATCGCTGAAGCTTCGCGGGATTGACCACGCCGTCGGCGTCCGTGGCGAACTGCCGAAGCGCGGTCGCGGCGTAGCTCTGCAGCGCCTGCACGGCCTGGGGGCGATTGCCGACCGCAGCGACGAACTGCTGCACCGCCTCGGGCGACCCGGAGCCGCGGAACAGGAACTCGGCCGCGACGCCGGAATCCGGTACCGCCGGCGCGCCGAACGCCTTGGTCTTGGTCACGGCGCCGACCGCGCCGCGCTCGAAGGTCTCGCCCTGGAGCGTGCGGGCTTCGCGTGCCGCGCGCATCGCCGCCAGTTGCTCCGGCGAGAGGTTGCTGCCGTCGGCGCCCATCTCCGCGACGCGCGCCAGATAGTCATCGATCTGGCCGCGGAGCTGCTGGGCGATGCCGCGCTCCGAGGCTGAGCGGGCCATGTCGCCCGCGATGTCGCCCAGGTCACGCCGGATCCCGTCGATCTGGTCCAGGGACGCGAAATCGGTATCGCGCATCCGGGTCAGGATGCGGTTGATGTCCGGGGGCGTGCCGAAGGTCGAGGTGCTGAACCGCGTGTTCACGGCTTCGGCCGCCGGCGCATAGAGCGGCGCGGTCGGGATCTGGGATTGCCCGGCCGGGTCGATCGCTCGGTAGGCCTGGCCTGTGGCGGCGCGCGCGGCTGCATACTCTTGCCCGACCGCCTCCCGGATGATCTGACCGGCCCGTTCCGGGGTGATGTCCGGGCCGACGTCGCGGATCGCCTGCTGCGCACGCTGCGTCGCGCGCTGGATCATCTCGTCGGTCGAGCCCTGGAACGATTGGAACGCGCGCCGCACCGCGCTCTGCACCGCGTCCGCGCCGGCGCCCTGCGGCGCCATGCTGTCCAGGGTGCTCTGCCATGCCGCATTGTTCGCGGCGTTCCGGTTCGCGATGAGGCCGGCGGCGCGCGGGTCGGTGGACTGGAGCGCGTTCTGGGCCGCGAGAAGGCCGGGGTCGGCAACGGCCTGCGCCGTGGTCGGCTGCGCGCCCGGCGTTGACGGGGCGTCGATCGCATCGGTGAGCCTGCCGGGCAGCGCCGCGGGGTCGCTGCTGTTCCGCAGCAACGCCTCGCCGGCGCGCTTCTCGACGCCGGAGCCGGAGACGATGTCTTCCCAGAGCTGCTTGGCGAGACGCCCGGTCGCCGGGATGCCTTCCTTGAGGACGGTGTACCCGGCGCCCGCGGTAAGGCCGCCCAGGACGCCGCCCGCGATCTCGGCCGCTTTCTGACCGCCTTCGCCGGCGCCCATCTTCTCGGCCACCGCGCCTGCGACCTGCGAGCCTGCGCCACTTCCGGCCGCGCTCGCGATCTGGATGTCGGGCGCCGCAGAAAGGAAGGTTCCGGCTTCTTTTACTGCCGCAGGCGCACTCTGCGCTCCCTTGGCGATGATGCCGGCGCCGATGGTTGGAACCACCGTTGCAGCGGCCTCCACGACTGGTGCCGCGACTTTCTGCAGCGGCGTTTCGGGCATGGGGAGCCCCATTGCGTCAGCCGCCGCGGTCGCGTGCTCCTTGAGCGGCTTGAACAGGTAGGGGTCGGATTCCTGCCCCGTCACCGCATCGTAGGCGGCATTGAGCCCACGAGAGGCGAGATTGAGCACGCCGACCGCCGGGTCGTAGACGATGCCGGCACCCGAACCGATGCCTTCTATGACTTCGCGCGTGCCGGCGCCGAGACCTTGCAGGAAATCGCCGCCCGCGCCGCGCCGCGCCGGGACGTCCTGCCAGTCGTCGTCCGGGGCGCCCGCTGCGGGGGGAGCGGCGGCGCGTGGAACGTCAACCCAATCGTCAGCCATTTACTGGACCTGGAATCCGTTCTTGTCGAAGATTTCGCCCGTGTCTTTATCGCGCCACTGTTCGCGCGACGGAGACCATTGCAGCGGCCGGTCGGCAAGGGCCGCGGGAGGCTGAGGAGCGGCCGATTGCTTCTGGTTTGGCGGCCCGCCCTGCGGTGCCGGCTGGCTCTTCGCACGGTCGATGATGCCAGGAATGAGCGATGCACCAGGGCCAGCCGCGGTTTTCATCGCTTCAAGAGCCACGCGGCGGTTCTGTTGCTTCTGCTTGATCACGTCCGGCCCATCGCCCGGCTGCGGGAAATACTGCTTATCGCCGCCCGCCATTTCCTCTTGCGAGATGACGGCGCCGGACTCCTTGCGCAGCACCGCGCGCATGAAATCTTCCTTGGCCTGCCAGAACCGCTGATAGTCCGGCGACTGCAAATAGTTGGCGAGGTCGCCGCCGTACTGCTGCTTGGCCCTGGCCCACCAGTCCGTCCCCTGCTGCTCGAGCTCGGATATCGTCGGCTCGCTCGCCCCCATGCGCGCCGCAAAGTTCATGGCCTTGGACTGATCTTCGGTCAGCTTCGGCGCCGGGTCCTGGAATTCGAAGATTGGGTTGCCCTTATCGTCAACCCCGGTCTGCGTCATGACCTTGCCCGACTTCGGCGCCGCTGCGGTCCATCCATCTTTCAACATCTGCGAAACGGCCGGATCGTCTTCGTAGAGCGACTTCGGCATCCCGCCGGTGTCATAGAGCGTGATGATCTTGCGATCGCCTGGCAGCGTCTTCCCGTCGCTGCCCATGAAATTCACATAGTCCTGCGTCCCGACCTTGAGCCCAAGCTGCTGCGCCATCTCGCGCAACTCGTCCTGCCGGGTCTTCGGCGCCGGGGATCCGCTCGGCACCGCCATGGCGCTGGATGCGCTCGGGTTGGCGCCTGCGGCCTCGACCATCTGCTCGAACACGGCGGCCCGCATCGCGGCGTTCTGGTCGCCTGGATACTGGGTCTCGACCGTCTTCCACGCCTGCGACAACCACGCGGCGGTGTTCTGGTCCTGCGCCGCGGCCACGACTTCCTGCGGGACGCCGAACTCGGCGGCGCGCGTCAGGGCGAGCTGCGGGTTCTTCGAGAAGAGGTCGAACCAGCGGCCCTCCTTGTCGTACTGCGCGCCGTTCTGCGCGACCGCGGCCTGGGCTTTCGCGGCGTCGATCCTGGCGCCGACCGTGCCCTGCGCGACCTGTGCGTTGGCGCCGGCCGTCGCGGCGTTGGCCCCGGCCTCGGCGATGCGGGCGTCCGCTGTCCCGGCCGCGACCTTCGCGTTGGCGCTCGCCGCCTTGGCATTGGAAAGCCCGGTCAGGATGTCGGCATCGGCAGTCTGCCCGGCGACATAGGCCTTGGTCTTGTCAACATCGGCCGTGGATTGGATGCTGGATAGACGGCTCGGGTTGGCCTGCTCGTTGAAGTCGTTGGTCTGCCGCTGGCCGCGCAAGCCTTCCTCGGCGCCCTTGACCTCGAGCGGCAACATTTTCACGGTGCGCAACAGCGTCGCCTGCCCGAGGCTGTTCCGCAGATCGGCCGCTTCCTGGTCGGCGCGGCGCGACTGGCCCTCGTTATAGGCGTCGCTGACCGGGTTGCTGGTGATGTAGCGCAGCGGTTGGTAAGCCATCAGATCGTCGCCTTCTCGCCGTTCATCTCCGCGAATGCCTTGGCAATCGCGTCGCCGAAGTCGGCATACCGGCTGTCGCGCCCCTTGATCTCGGACGCGGCGAGCGACGAGATATCGCCCAGCGCCTTGCCGATCAGTTCGGTATTCGCCAGCGTGGAACCGGCCTGCGCGTTGCCGATGTTGGTCGCGGTTTCGGCCGCTGCGTTGCCGCCGCCGAGCAGCGCGCCGGCCGTGCTGGACCCGGCATTGAAGAACGGGCCGGCCAAGGTGCTCGCGGCCTGCTGCCTCGTGCCGCGGTTCTGCCGCAGCGCCTCGTTCATGAAATCGCTGTCGATCCGCTTCAGCGCCGCGGTGACGGCGCGGCCCGAGCCACGCAATCCGCTGTGAGAGATGTCATTGAGGCCTTGGCGGCGGAGCTCTTCCTGTGCCGCGACCTGGTCGGGGTAGAGGCCGGAAACCGGCACCGAGGTCAGCTGGCGCAGATAGGTGACGCCCGGCGCTGCCAGTTCCTTCTGTTCGTCGTAGATCCGCGTCGCTTCAGCGATCGCGCGCTCTTGCAGTTTATTTGCTTCCTTCAGCGCCTTGACCTGTTTCTTCGACGCGCTCTTGTTGCCGAAGAATCCAAGCGCGGCGCCGCCGAGCGAGGCGGCGGCCGGGATCAGGGCGGTGTAAAGGGACATTGCGGATTTCTCCAAAAGAAAAGGCCCGCCGGAGCGAGCCTTGACACTGTGCGCGTTGAACTTGAGCATTGGCCCCGATGGGGGTGACCAATGACTTTGTTTATCGCCTGCCTGCTGATCTACGGTTTCGACCTGTCGGGGTGGCTTTACGTTGCGGCAACTGCACTCTGGCTAGCCCATCTTTGGTGGGCAATGATGGGGTTCAGCCGGTAGCGCAATCACTCGCCAACTTGATACTCGACCACGGGCTCGCCGTTGCGGGCGAACAGAATGCACTTCCGCCCTGGATTCGCCGCTTCGCAATCGGCCACAGCCTTTGCGCCGGCTCGGCTTACACAGTTTGCCTCGTCGCACCCCGCGCCAGCGCCGCCGAGCCCGTCCTCGGTGACCGCATAGGCTCCGCTGCCGGCGCCCGTCAGTGACGCCTTGTAGTCACTGAAGCCGGCCGCCACCGCCTTGCTGATCGTCAGCTTCCCCTCAGCCCCGGCCTGCCCGGCGCAAGCTGCCAGCACCGCCGCAGCCAGAATGGTTAATACGCGCATCGCTCCCTCCATCGTGGACTCTCCCATAGGTTGCACCCACGATGGCGGAAGTCAAGCCAGGGAGGGGAAGATGGATCAGAAGGTTGCGGGCGCCCTACTAGGAACAGCGGCGCTTCTCGGTGCGCTTCTTGCCGAGCTTCGGCGGTCTGGCGCGCTTGATGCTGCGGCGTGCGACAGGATCTTTGGCGACGCCAACGCCCATGCCAAGCGCATGGCCGGCGCTGAAACAGGGGCACTCGGTCTTGATGTCGCCGAGTTTCTCGCCGCCGCTAGAAAGGCGGCGGGCTAGATCAACAAGCCAGCGGCCCAAAGCGTCCATTAAGCCGCCCTCCTGATGCTGCCCAGGACCGACGGCTTCGCCATCCGATCGCGGCCGAACACGCCGAGGCCGCCCTGGTCATCCACTTCATCGTCGCTCATCTCCGGCATGTCGGCGTCCTCCATCCCGTCCTCCGGCTCCTCGTCGGCCAGGAACTGCTCGATCATCGCGTTGATCTCGGCCGCCATCTCCGGGTCGTTGAGCGCCGCCAGGACGCGCGGGTCATACTGCTGCGCGGCCGGCTTCGTGAGCACCATCTCGCCCGGCGTCAGCTTGGCATCGACGATATCGCCCTCGCCCTCGGTCAGCTCGGCCGGCGGGTCATACTGCATGTCGTCAGTTGCGACGCCGCCTCCGGCGTATTTCTTCGCGACGCCGCCGCAGGCCAGCCGCATGACGTGACCGGCCAGGCGCGCGCGCGCGGCCAAGGGACCCGAGCCGCTCTCGTGACGCATGATCAACTGTGGAACGCTCATGCCGGTCCGCTCTGCGACCTGTCGCATCAGCGCATGGTTCTCGCGCGCTGCGCTGCGATGTTCTGGCTTCATCGTGACGACGCCGCCCTTAGCCATCGCCCGCCGCCCGCCGCCGCCATGCGATCGGTCGCCGCCGACGCTACGGCCGTCAGAGACGTTGCCGCCGCGACCGGAGCTACCGCTAGCTCCGGCGCCACCGCCGCGGACATAGCCGGATGGACGACCGGTTGGGGCGGCGGGGGCTGCGACCGTGCCCGGCTTACTTGCGGGCGCCGGCGCTGCGTTGCCTGTGCCGCCAACATTTGCTCCCCCCTGCCCACCGAACCCGGTCCGCGCGTTCAAGCTCGTAACATCGGTCGGCCCCGACGGCGCCGGCGCCGTCCCGCTCGGATCGCGCGGCTGCGTGCCGAAGCCCTTGGCGCCCCAGGTGTTCGACCCCGGGTCTGTCGCCGATCGCGCCGCATCCAACGCCCCCTGCGGTGATGCCCCGCCGCGGATCGCGTCGTCGAAAGCCTCGGTGTAGCCCGGCCTCTTATTGATGTTCGACTTCAAATCGAACGCCGACCCGATCCCGAACGGATCGACGCCGGCCTGGATCAGGCCCTCGCCCGCAGCCAACCCTGCAATGCCGATCGGCCCGGTGAGCTGCAGCCCGAGATTGACCGAGCGTGCGAAATCCCAGGGGTCGGTCACTTCGCCCGCGCCACGTACTTCGGCGAGCCTGTTTGCCTGCCGCTCGCCGAGGGTCGAACCTGACGAGTCGATCGATGTGATGCCGGAAAGCCCGCCGGTCGTGGCCGCCGCCGGCTCGGGCGGCGGGGTGAAGCCGAACTCGCCCGCCGCCGGCGCCGCGACCGGGTCGTTGCCCAGTACCGGGTTGGGCGTGGTCGATGGATTGCCGCCTGAGAAGAAGCCGGGATAGAGGTAGTTGCGATAGGCGCCGGAGGACGGCGGGATGAAGATCGACGGGTCCTGGACGGGCGCGGTCAGATTCTTCAGCGTGAGGTCAACCATGGGCAGTCCTTCTTCAAGCCGGGGTTCGGAACACGGCGACGTCGAACGTGCGCGACGTGCCGGCGCCGGGGTCGGTGTTGATGGTCAGCGTGATCTTGGTCGTTGTCTTTGTGACGGATTCGATGATGTTGGACCCGGCTGCGGCGGCCCCGGACACAGCCGTCGGCGTGACCACGACAAAATACGACGTGTCAGCCTCGGCGGTCGGGAACGTAAAATCTGCCGTCGTGTCCGTCTCCGAGATCGTGACAGACCCAGCCGCCCGGAACTTGAGCGCCCGGGTCTGCGCTTGCGCCGCCAGCAGATATGCATCGTTCGCGGTCTGCTGCGCGGTTGGAAGATTGGTAGAAGCCGGATCCGGCAGGTCACTTACATCAATCTCGCCGGCCTCGCCGCCCAGAGTTCCGGTGATCGTCTCCTGCTGTGACGCCAGGATCTTCGCGATCTCGAACAGGTATTGACCGAGCGCCTGCGCGTCGGCTTCGGCGTTGCCTGTGGCGCGCGGAGGAGCGAGGACCGATGCGACGCCGGCCATCAGCCAAGCCCGAAAAGCGAAAGGACCCCCGGAGGAGTCCTTTCTTCAAGCCCTGCGCTGACTCGCCAGGACGTGCCCAGACATGCCCAGACCCGCCTCGCCTCGCCGGCCTTGCCAAGTTCACTCCCGCCGAAGCGGGCCGACGCTCCCACCGCGCCGCCTTTACAGAGAGCAACGTAATCCATGCGCATCCGATGTCAATGGCCGGTTGGGCTCAAGATCGCCTGCGCTTTGACGAGTTCAATCGATGTGGCATCCGTGCACTCGATCTCGAATTGCACGGTGCCTCCGATCCCAAAACCGCCAAAGCTCAAATACATTTCACGCTGCCCGGCCAAGCCCAAGGACCCCTCAACCCAGGGGCCAAAACTGAGGTTGTCCAGGTTGCACCTGATACGGATCTTCGGCGCCTCAGTGTTGCTTCCAACGCCTCTTTTGATCCTGAGCCTCACATCATCGACCGAGACCTCGCCGGCCTGGTCCCAGTGCCCAGTTCTGACCAGCCAGCGCTGCGTCGCGCCGTTGTTCGTGTAGGTGTTCTTGTCCAGAACGAAAATCCATCCGTCGTCGCCGCCGACAAAGGTCTGGTCCCAGAGCGGCCAATGCGACCAGCCCGGCCAGCGGATCGGGCGGGCCTTGTCCTCGTCCCAGCCGTAGAGCAGGAAGAACCGCGAGTTTTTCGGCCGGATGTCGAGCCCGACCGTGATGCCCTTCGTGCCGTAAGCATTGGTCGCGTTCGGGATCTGCAGCAGCAGAAACTTTTGGCCGTTCCACGAAATCGGCTGGTCCGGATACCCGCCGATCCAGGCTTCGCTCCAATCATCCACGTTCGCGAGCAGCGCGCCGATATCGTCGCCCACCGGCTGCGAGGTCTGCCCGGAGAACCTGACCCACTCCGCCGCCTTGTTGACCGCGAACACCGCGTTGTCGGCAAAGCCCAGCGCATAGGGCGACTTCAGCCCGTCGCCCACGGCCCAGCGCCGGATGAACGGTACGTCGCCGGAAAGCGACCGCTCCCATTGCTCGATCGAATCAGGCCCGCACAGCATGATCTCGCGGAACGGCGTGATCAGCATCGCCGTGATCGGATCAGGCTTACCGTCCGCGTTGAACACGTCCAGCGCATCCCAGGTGCGGGCGTCACCGGCGTTGGCGTGCTTCCAACGGTGCGAGTCCCGCTCCGGCGCGATCGCATAGCTGTCGATCGAGCCGACATGCGTGGTAAGCGGCGCGTCGGGAGACAGAACCTCGGTTTTCGAGCCGGCGAACCGCGCGATCTGCCCGCCGGCCGCCAGCAACAGTTCCGATTCGGTCTCGCCGAAGATGACCCGCTTCCCGCCCGAAACCGCGACGCCCGTCACATCCTCGGCGTTCTTCGAGCGATCGATCCGGAACAGCCTGCCGGTCGAGGTCGCGGCCATCATGTCGTCGCGCCAGGACCCGCCGAACACCCGGCCGCGGTCCGGCAGCTGCAGCCATGGCTTCAGGCCCGGAAACCTGGAATGCCCGCCCGCGTCGTTCGTGTACGTGTTCTCCGCCTTGGCATTGGCGGCGCTGAGCAGGGTCTCGTCGCTGTTCAGGTAGAGTTTCCCGTCGAGAGGCAAGTCAGTCCACGGCCTATCCGCCATCAGCCAAGCACCTTGTCGACCTTGAGAACCCACTCGACCGTCATGCTGGCCTTGCCGGTCACCTGCAACTCCAGGCTCTGCCCATTCGCGACGAATGCGGCGGCCCATGCCGCGTCGTCTTCAAAGTCGGTGCGCAGTGACGTGGAAGATCCGTTGAGCGAAGCGGTCGGGACCGAGAGCGTGCCGTTGACCGTCGCGGCGCCGCCGGAACTGTCGGTGATCGGCTCGTTGTCCTGGAAGAAGCCGTTCGCGCCGGGAACGATGGACCGCACCGTCAGCGTGCCGGTCGCGCCGGAATCGCTGTCGCCGATGATCCGCGCTGTGCACCCCGAGGTCTGCCCGGTCAGGAGTGCGCCGACCGTGAAGTTTGCGCTCTGCGCGTCGTAGCCCAGTGTCGCGCCGGCGCGCTTTGCCGAGACGCCAAGGATATACGCGGCCTTGTTGGTGCCGTTCTGCTGGTTGCCGGAGACGAGCGCGGTGGCCACGATGGTCTGGCCGGGGTCCAGGTGGCATTCCCACGCCTTGGTCGCCACGGCGTCGGTCGTGATGCCGAACCCGCCGCCCTCGTCGATCGATCGGTTCCGGGTCCACAGCACACCGGTCCCTGAGATCGTGACCTGGCTGTCCTCGATGCAGTCGCGCACCAGGATCGCGTTCTCCGGGCTGGTCAGCGTGACATCGACATCGGAGAAGGTGATGCGGTCGAACAGGATGTTGAGCGCTGTATCCTCGATCGTGATCGTCCCCTCGGTCATGCGGCCATTGGAGACGATCAGGCCGTCAACGACATTGTCCTCGTTCTCGGCCGACGTCGAATCATCTTCGACCGAGAGGTTTCCGGTGTTCCCGGTCCAATGGCACCCGTCGAGGCGCAGGATCTGCGCCCCGATCACCTTGACCGCCGTCCCGGTGTTGTCCTCGAACCCGACGCCGAGGAGGTTATTGCCGACGCAGGGTTCGTCCTCGTATTCGAATTCCACGCCGGACGTGGTGCAGTTCGTGACGTTGCCGCCGATCCACTGCAGGTCGGACAGCTGCTCGCCGTCCCCGCTGTCGCCGGCGTCGGAATCGCCGACAAAGCGCGCACCGCGGCCGCAGGCGTCGATGTAGAGCTCGCGGAACGGGAGACGCTGCCCGCCCTTCAGGTGGATGCCGGTCTCGAAATTCTTGATCAGCACGTCGAAGAGGCTGATCTCGTCGGTGCCGACCGAGTAGATCCCGACCGAGCCGGAGACATTGGAGACGCCGTCCAGGGTCAGATTGTGCAGCCCGGCCCTGGCCCCGTTGATTGTGATGACGTCGTCGCCGGTCTGCGACTGCAGCACGGTGACGCCCCTGCCCTGGCCGACCAGCTTGACGCCCAGCGAGAGCGTCAGTTGCGTGAAGGGCCAGGTGCCGGCCGGAATGACCACATCCCCGCCGCCCCGACCGGCCGCAATGCCGATCGCGGCCGAGATCGTGGCGTTGTTGGTCGCAGCGCTCGACCCCAGCGCGCCGTGGTCGGTCGCGTAGATCGTGCGCGCGAGCACGCTCGCCATGGTCGGCGTGGTGGAGCCGCCGGTTGCAGTCGCGACCGCTGCAGAGATGTCCTCGCCGTCCACCTCGGTGAGCGGGACGTCGACCTCGCCGGTCTGGTCGGTGCTGTTCGCCAGCGTCTCGTAATCCTGGAGCGTGTAGCGCGGTGCGGTGAACTTGCCGCCGGCAACGCCGTTCCTGGTCTCGGTCGTCAGGGTCTGCGGGTTTGCTGCGGCAACAGTGCAGGCCGGGTCGGAGAAGATGCTGGCAAGCGTGGTCGTGCCGGCGCGGTAGACGTAGACCGTCGCGCCGTCATAGCCTGGGCGCCAGATATCCCATTCAGCGATGCGCATCAGGCGACCGGAGCCTCCGTGTAGTAAGTGGCATTGCCGCGCATGTAGTACCGACGCTCCGAAACCAGATGCGAGGCCTTGACCATATGCACCGCGGGGCCGTTTGCGGTGACCTTGAACCCCTGGAACCGCATTGCGTTCAGCGTCGGCGTGACGACGGTTACAAGCGTCGCGCAGCCCAGCTCGAACCCGGGCATGCAGTTCGGAACGGAAGCGTCGGCCGAGAAGAAGCAGGCTCCGATGCCGGTCCCGTAGGACGTGCCGTCGCCACGGCCCGGCCGGATCGAATCCGGGAAGCCACCGACGTTCAGAATGCGCGCGGCGTCCGGGACACCCGGCAGGGGCGAGAAGGTGATCAGCGCCTCGATGCAGAAGCAGAGATTGACGATGTTGCCGCGCCGCGAGAACTCGGCCCACATCCGAGATACCGGGTTGCCGCCGCTGTCCTGCTCGGTGATCGCTGTCCAGGCGAGATCGCCCGACGCATCGGATTGGCCGGCGGTGAAGAACAGCGTTGGGGTAAAGTTGCCGTCGAGATCCATCACGCGACCCTCGCCGCCTGGAAATAGGCGGCCCCGACCGTGCCGGAGATCGTCTTGTCACCTGCCCCGGCGCCGTATGCGTAAAGCTCGAAGTAGTCGTCGCCGTCAGCTTCTGCGTACAACGCAAGGCCTGGCGCAATCGTGCCGGTGCCGGAACCATTGACGTGCGGGCCGTAAAGATGAGCCGCGCCGTTCTTGTAGAGGGCGCAGTAATAGGCGGCCTGGTCCACGACATTGACCGTGAACGGAACGCGCGCCGTGAATAGGTAGGTGCCGGCCGGCGGGGTGAACCTGGAATTGGCTGCGTCGTAGTAGCTGCCAACGTCGGTGACTTCGGTCGTGAACGTGACTTTGATCTCGGTCGCGGAAGTGACCCCGGTCTGGTTTGTCCCGTTCTTGTTGGCGGAGAACCGTGGCTGGGTCGCGAAGAGATCGCCCACCAGTGCCTTTTTCGGGTTTCCGCTGTCGGACACGTCGGAGATAGCGACATAGTCGCCGGCCGCCGGCGCGACTGCGGTCAGGCCGCTGAACACCGAGGACGCGAGCTTGGCGGCGGTGACGATGGCATCCGCAATATTGCTGATGGCCTTGTTCGCCAGCTTCAGAGGGGTGATGAATCGCTCATCGTCCGTGCCGGCGTCGGTCTCGCCCTGGGTGGCGATCTCAGCGATGCCGGCGAGCGATTCCGTCGCGCTGTCCACGACCTGGTCCGTGAGGGTGGACATGTCGATGGCGCGGACCAGTTTCTGGGTGTTGGCCTTGTCCGTCGCCCAGATCCCTGACGTGTGATAGTTGGCGACCCGGTAGAAATCATTGGTCCCGTCGCCGTTCGCTCCATCCGTCACGAAGTCGCCGGGCAGATAAAGCGTCGCCGTGACCCAGTCGCCGCGGTAGGACCCGCCGGGGAAGATTGCTCCGGTGTTGACCGTCGCGACATGGGCGCCGGTGACCTCGCAGACCACCGGGACATCGTGGTAGATCGGGCGCTCGGCCTTACCCTCGCTGTCGAGACCCTGCGGGTTGGAGAGTGTGCCGGAGCCGGTCAGGGAGTCGTAGAGCGTCGCCTTGGTCGATGTCTTCGCACCAGCCGCGTCCACGGTGTAGACCGTGAGCGTGCAGCCGATCAGGCCAATGTTCGCGAGCTGGAAATCGCGGAGCAGGGTCCGGGTCGCCATCACCAGGCCTCGTCGCTGTAGAAGCGGCCCCGGTAGCCCCAATCGTCTGATCCGCCGATCACGTCCATCGATCCGGTGATGGGCGGCGTCGTTTCGTGCTCGCGGTTCTGGAATGCGAGCAGCCGCTCGCGGGCCTGCTCGGCAATGACCCGCCAGGTGTTGGTTTCGGCGCTGGGCAGCTTGCGGACCGGGCCCGATCCGATATCGGCGGCGAGCGCGTATTCGGCCCACCTGGCCCATGCGGACGGCAAGCCGGACAGCACCGCCGCGCCCGCGTTCGTCTTGCCGCCGGGCCGCTGCGTCCAGATCGTCGGGCTCGACGTGTGGATCACCAGTTTCAGGGTCCAGGAGGTATCGGCCGGGATGGGCCAGGGGCGCATGAGCGGCGACGGGACGACCCGGTCGATATGGATGATCTCGGGCCGTCCCGACGTGTCGGCGTCGCTCGCCGCGTCGAACTTGAACCGGGTCACGATCTCGGCCGGGTATCGGTTCCCGCTCGCATCCTCGATCCAGGCCTCGCTCACATACTCGATCCCCTGCGACGGCCAGTCGGCGCCGAGCGCGGTCCGGAGGTCGTAGGAGGTCGTGTCAGCGGTGAGCGAGATCGAAAGCGTCCGGGTCAGAAGCCAGAAGCACTCGTTGGTCCCGGCCAGTTCCGAGACCAGCTTGTCGAGCGCGTTGAGTGCGACGTCGAGATCCTGCGGACGCGCGGCGGCCATGTTGATCGCATAGGCGCCGATGCGGCGGAGTCCGTCCTCCGCGAGCTGGTTGGCGGTCCGCAGGAAGGCCATCAGTCGCCCGCCACGTCACCGGCATGCGCTGCACCGGCCGGCGCCGAGCCATCGCCCGGACCGCGCCGCGCCGCCTGCTCGGCCTGCCGCGCTTTGATCAGGAAATCGATCTTGATCCCGCGGCTGGTGTCGCGGCCGATCTTCTCGCCGCCCACGGCCTGCTGGCATCGCTTCCAGAGCGCCTCCTCGGCGAGCTCGGAAAGATCGGCCACGACCTGGTCGTCCCGCAGCATGAAGGGCTTGCGGCTGTGCTCGTCGGGCTGGTCCGGGGTGCGCTCGACCCGCTTGCCGTCGTGGCCGGTCACGATGAACTCGGGGATCTTCAGGAATTTCATCGCGACGCCGGTCGGCATCTCGGTCTTCTTGCCGTGGTAGAAGGTGAACGGCGTCTCGACCCCGTCCACGATCTGGCAGTGCGTCCGGGTGATCGGCGTCTTGCCGTCCGATTCCAGGCCCGCCGGGCAGGTCGTGTCCTGCACGAACAGGGTATCGGGCGTTGCGAGATTATGTTCGTTCGCCGGGCCGTTCTCCGGCTCGGTCGTGGTCCGTTGTGCCGCGGTTGCGGGCTTCGCCATGGCTTGCTCCTGTTGGCGGTTGCGAGAAAAGCGATCAGGAAACTGAGAAATGCGGGCCGCCCACGGAGGGGCGGCCCGTCGCCGAAATCAGGCGAGGAGAGAGGCTTAGAAGCCGAACGGCAGCGTGTAGGGAAGGATGATCAGCCCATCCGCCGTGTCGGAGCCGGCGGTGAGCGTGTAGCTCACCGAGACGCCGGTCGAGAGAACCACATAGCCGCGGTCCAGCGTTGCGCCGCCCAGCAGAGCGCCGCGGGTGTTGGTCGAGGCCGACTTCGCCATTGCCGTGCCGGATCCGGAGACCGGCATCAGGGCGAGGAAGCCGTCGGCATCGCCGGTCTCGGTCGAGAGAATACCGACATCGATCGTCTCGGTCGCATCCACGGTGAGCATGCGGACCCCGACGAAGGGGCTGACCACCGAGTTGACGATGAGATCGAGGCCGGTGTCCTTCTCCGAGGCCGCGGTCGAATCCGTGGCCGAGAACGGGACCAGGGCCACCTGCTCGCGGATCCCGCGATCGACCATGATCTGGTTCGGCCCGGACGGGACCACGCCGCGCTTGACGAAGAACTGGCCGTCGGGCGCCATACCGTAGATATCGACGCCGTTCGCGATGTTGACCGTGTCGGGGACGTAGAACTCCATGGCGCCGTAGTTGAGCGCTACGAAGGCCGTGGTCGAGTTGAGCTGGGTCCCGGCCTTGTTGTAGATCGGCTGCTTGGTCGCCGTGCCGGCCTGGCAGACCATATAGGAGCCGCCGGCGCCGATGATCGCGGAGCCGTCGCGAAGATCGGCGAGCGGGATCTTGTAGCCGTACTGGGTGTTGCTGGCCATGTTTCAGCCCTCCTTTAGGCCGCCGCGGCGGTCTTGATGGACAGGAGACCGAAGTCCTCCGTCGCGTTGCTGTCGAAGGGCGACGGGAACTGCGGCTTCAGCATGCCGAACTTGCGCCCGATGCTGATGCCCGGCTTGTCGCCGTAGTCGTCGTCCTTGCGGGTGCCGTTCTGGACCGAGCCCGGAAGCGCCAGACCGCCGGCCTGGGCGCCGAGCAGCAGCGCCTGCGCGCCGTGCACGGTGCCGCCCGAACCCCAGCGCGAACCACTGGAGAGGCCCAAGGTGTTGAACACCTTGTTGTGGCTGTAGAGCGCCACACCCTCGACCACGATATCCGCGCCGGTGAAGAGCGGGTTCTTGTTGGTCCCGGTCTCCGCGGCGGTGCGGGCGATGGTCTGGTAGGTCGGGTCCATCCGCATGTCGCGCATCTGCTCTTCCGAGAGAACGCCCATGTAGTAGCCCTTGGCGCCCGCCTGGATCTTGCGGATGTTCTTGCGGCCAGCGCGTGCCTTCGCGGCCACGATCACGTTCCACGACATCTTGTCGTTGGCCGTGAGCGTGCCTTCGGAGGTCGCCGAGCCCGCATAGACGATGCGGTTGGTCGAAGCCGCCGCGACGTCAGCCGCGAAGCTGAGCTGCGGAAGCTGCGAGTTGACGCGGGTCGTGCCGTCGAGGTTCAGCGTATAGGCCCGGCCCGAGAGGGTCAGGAACATGAGCTGATCCATGCGGTCGGCGAGCCAGAGACCGAGCTCGGTCTTGGCCTGGTCGGTGAAGCGGATCACGGTCGCCTGCTCCGCCATCTCGCCTTTCGACGTGACGCCCTGGCGCAGCTTGTCGTAGCGGATCGTGATCGCGTTGTTGACCAGCGGCACCTCGTTCCCGTTCAGGGTGTTGGTGCCGACCACGCCGTCACCGGCGATCGGCTGGATCAACTGCATCACGCATTCGAGACCGCGATCGGTCTCCTGGAGGTCGGTCACTTTGTTGATGACCGACATGGTGTCCTTCTGCGAGGAGCCGACCAGGCCCTTGGAGAAGAAGAAGCTGGCGTCGCGCTGAGCGCGCCAGACCATGGTGGACCAGACACGCTTGCGCGCGTCGGTGTTCATGCCGAAATCGGTGGCAGCCATCGGGGTATCCTCGTGCTTGAGGGCCTATGTCTGCTGCCGGGCCGTTACTGTGCTTGGCGTGCCATGATCTTCTCGAGCACGCTCACCGGGAGCGCGTCGAGTTCTTCCTGGCTCATCGCCATGATCTGTGCGTCCGTGTATTCCATCGGAGCACCACCACGACCGGCAGCGGTGAGGTCCGGCGGGGCGTCCTGGGCGGCCTGCAGCTTTTGCTTCAGGTTTTGCGCCTGCTTGGACATCGCCGGGCGGCCGTTGGGCTGGGGCTCAGGCTTCTGGATCGTCTTCCCCGTCATCGCGGGGCCGTAGGTATCGGACAGTTCGGCGACCTTCGCGCGGAGCTGGTACTGCTCCCGCTCATTGAGGTTGCCGCGCGGAAGGTTCACGCCTTCCGCGGCCAGCCTCTCAACCGCCTCGACCGTGAGGAAGCTGAGTTGCGACTTGGAGAGGTGCGCCACATAGGGGTGGTCCTCTTCAAGCTTGGCCGTCATCTGCTCGAGCGAAAGGCTGGCCTGCGACTGCGGAGCCTCGGGTGGTTTCCGCATTTCGTCGCGGATCGCCAGTTCCTGGTCCAGCAGTGCCTGCCGCTTGTCCTCGTACTCTTCGAAGTCAAGCGTCCCGGCGCTGACCCTTGCGGCCAGTGCTTTGGCTTCGGCGCGCAATGCGCTGATCTGCTGTTGCGGCGTCGGCTTCTCCGGCTCGGCTTCGGGCGTTGCGCCCGATTCCTTGCGGGCGTCGGCCTGCCCCTTCCAGTACGCGGCGGCGGCCTGAAGTTCGGCGATCTTCTCCTGGTCCTTCTGCCGCGCTTCATCGAAACGCGCCTTCGGGATCATCGGACCGGGCTTCTTGCCGTCCTGCGGCTGGTCGGCGGTCTTGCCGTCACCATCGCCGGCGCCCTGGTCTTCCGCCTGACCGGCCTTGGCCTTGTCGGCTTCGGCTTTCTCCTTCGCCTCTTCGTCCGCCAGTGCCTTCAGGGCAGCGGCTTCCTCCACGGCGTCGGTGTCGTTCGGATCGACCTGGGGCTCTTCCTTCGCATCCGGCTCCTTGCTGGCTTCAGCGACGAGCCGGTCGAGCGTTGTATCCTGTCCTTCTTCGGTGTCCAGATGTGCCTGGTCCTGGCCCTGATCGGCCATGTGCGTCTCCTATCGCGTTGACATGCGGATGCGCCCGGGTCCCCGGCGGCGGGGTCAGTCCTTCGCGGCTGACTGGCGGTTGCCCGGATGTCGCTCCGGGCGGGCGAAACTCGTGGCCGATCTGGCCGGATACCCCCTGCTACGGCGCCCGGCTTGCGATCACCGGTTCGGGGGCTATCGGCAACTCAGTGTCTCGTTTGGCTCGGTGCGCGCTCACCAAGAGCGCGCTTGTAGGTCTCGCCGGGCCGCAGCTCGAGCCACTCGCGCTGCATCTGCCACCACTGGAAGGCCTTCGCGCATTTCTCGATCAGCGCGTCCGGCCCTTCCTCGATCGTCTTCTCGAACGGCCGCTCGCAATCGATGGCGAACTGAATATCGCCGTCCTCATCCATCCACAGAATGGCAAAGCGCCCGTATCGCCGACCGTCCTCGACCACGATCTCGGGCTTTGGCTCGGGCGCCGCGAAGTTGAACAGCCAGCAGCCGTCGTGGTGCAGATGCTTGTTCAGCGCGCCGACCATGTCCTCGGCCACCATCCGCTGCACCATGCAGAGCTGCGGGCCGGTGCCGAACTCCATCGCCAGCCCGTTCTCGGCCTGGATCACGGCGCGGAACGGCCCCGGCACGAGGCGCTTTTCCTTGATCGGCTGGTGACGCTTGGCCGTGTAGCCGGTGACAACTTCCTCGGTGCGCAAGCTTGCCTCGTTGGCGAGGCGCGCCAGCAGCTCCTCGGTGATGAGGGCGCGGTCGTGGACGCGGTGCATCAGGCGGCCTTCGAGAATCGCTGAAGATGGTCGCTGTCAAGGCCGGGATAGAAGCGGTGCCCGTCGCGAAGCCGCTCCATGATCCAGGTTGCTTCCCCGTAAGAGCGATCGATCCCGGCGCAGCGCCACAGATCCGTGCTCTTCGTGTCTCGGTAGACCGTGCCCTGCTCCATGACCTGCATTAGGCGGCCCCGTGCATCCGCCGCCACAACTCGGCGCGGAACTGCATCTGCTGTTCGGGCGTAAACTCCCGCGTTGCCGCCCGGTGGATGGCCTGAGTAATGGCGGCTTCCGCCTCGGCGCTCATCAGCGGGCCATCCGGCAGGGGCTCTTCGTTCGGGTAGAGGTTCGGATCATTCCCCACGTTCTCGCTCCTATCAGGCGGCGGCCGGCGCGGCGGGCGCCGCCACGGCGGCGGCGGTGGCGGTGGGCT
>JBDZUN010000002.1:47618-56379 GCA_040255145.1 Hyphomicrobiales bacterium
CGCCAGCAAGTCAGCCCTGGTCAGCCCCGAGGTCCGGCCGCCGCCACGTCGGCGGCGGTGCTGTTGGGCTGCTCGGCGGCGGTTTCGGCGGCGCCAGCGGGGTCTGGCCTGATGCCGATAATCTGGCCCGGGCCCGTCGCCCTGATCTTCTCGACGTCGGAATCGGACAGCTTGACGACCATTGGCCCGCGCAGAAACTCGGCATAGACGGCAGCGCGCTTCACCACGTCATGCGCGTTCCCACCCGCCTCGCTCGCGATCTCCAGTGCGGCTTTCCGCCTCAGTTCGTCAAGGCTCGGCTCTTCGCTGCTCATACTTCGCTCCTATCTCGCCAGCGGAATGACATTGCTCGGCGCTTCCGCGGTCGCCGGTGCCGGGGGCTCCATCGGCACCGCAGCCGACGGCGGCGGCAATTGCGGCTGCCCGCCCTGCGGCGGTACAGGGCTCGTCGGCCCGGCGTTGATCCCCATGCCCGCCTGGATGATCTGGAACCGCTTCTTCCACTCCTCCTTGTTCGGCAGCGAGGAGTTTTCGATGATGAGATCGCCGAACTGCGCCACGACCGGCGAGGCCATGACGCGATCGATGATGCCCAGCATCTCCTGAAACTGCCCGTCCGCGAACGTCGCGGAGAGCGGCTGATCGTCCGTCACGACTTCGTAGTGTCCGCGCGTCACGTCGTTCAGGACCGATTTCAGGCTGGTCGTCGGGTCGGCCTGCTCGTCGTTGATGATGGTCTGCACCAGCTTCGAGTTCTCGCCGATGATGCGGATCACGCGGCGCTCGGTGTAGGTGTTCTGGATCAGGTCGAGCACGTTCTCGCCGATGATGCGCTTTGAGCGCGCGTAGTTGGCGAGGTAGGGCTGGATGCCGACCACCGACTGACGCTGCCGCGCCAACACGGCCTTGCCGGACTGCACGCGGTCGATCTCGCCCAGCGCCGAGGCGTTGATGGACGAAATGTCGCGCAGCTTCTGCGAGCCCTCCAGGACCAGCTTGTCGAGGCCGGTCGGCGGCACGCCCGGCTCGATCCGCTCCGGCGGCTGCTTGCCGGCCCGGTAGGGGACGTTGACGCCCGGCATGGCGCCAAACTTCTTGAGATTGCGTTCCTGCTGCGGGGTAAACGTGTCGTCCGCGTACTTCCACCCGCTGTTCGCCGAACGCTGGATGATGTCGGCGAAATTCGAGCGGTTCTTGTTGGTCTCGCGCGCCGGGTCGATCAGATCCTCGACCATGCCCATGGTCTTGCCCCAGCGGAAATAGGGGAAGAAGCCGACGGTCGAGAGATGCGGCTGCGAGGACCAGGCGTCGTAGACGATGAGGTCGCCGATGATCGTGGTCCAGCGCACCTTGCGGATCTGCGCCGGCACGACCTCGACATGCGCGCCCTCGATCTCGTTGGCCCAGGTCAGGACCCGCTGCACCTTGGCCGGGCCCCAATGCTCCGGGACAGGCTTCGATTCCCCGGTCTCGAGGTCCACGAACTCGAACCCCGGGACCGTGACCCAGTATTCGAACTCCAGGACGCGGATCGACCGGCGATAGGGATCGACGAAATCGCCGAGCAGGCTGAAGTACTGGTCCATCCAGCCGACCGTGTCGCCGTCGTACTGGCCGAACCCGCGGACCGGAACAGGGCCGGTCTCCATCGGCATCATGCCGATCGGGAGCGACGGGGTCTGGCCGAGCGCGATCGGCGCCACCAGGTTGGCCGCGTCGATGCCCCAGGTGTCCTGGATCTCGTCCAGCGACATGAGCGGCGTGTAGACCGTGTAGCCCCAGGTGTCCGGCTCGTAGCGGTCCGCCTCGGGGTCGATGCAGAGGCGGAAAGGATCCTTGGCGTCGAGCTTCGCCTCGCCCAGGCGGTTCCGCTTGTAGGACGGCCGGAGATCCCAGAACCCGCGGCCGGTCAGCAGCCCGTCCAGGAACACGTCGGCGTCGATGTCCGGCTCGTGGTTGGCCTGGCTGATCTGTTTCCGGACGAAGGTCAGCGCCTTCGCGCTGTTCTCGTTCGAGACCATGTCCTGGCCCGGCACATAGGTCGTGTCGAGCCGGTTCTCGCTGAAATACCCTTCCACGAGCCGGGAGAGCGGCGCGATCTCGTTGTAGACCAGCGCCGGACGGCCCGCTGCCCGGAGGTCGGCGAGCTGTTTCGGCGTGTACTGCTTGCCTTCCCGGAAGTTGACGCACTCGGTCGCCTTCTCCGCCCAAACGGCATGCGCCGCCGCCGCGCGCTGGTACCTCTGGGCAAGCAAGAGCAGCTTGCCGGAGTCCTGCGGCGGCAGCGGGCGATGACGAAGGAAGGACATGGGCGGTGGCGGCCCTTAGGTCACGGTATCGGAGAACGGCGTGGCCTCGGAGCCGGACTGGGTGATGAAGCCGCGCACCGCCCAGAGGGTCGCGGCGCAGTCCTCGAACTCGATCCAGTCGCCGAGCTTGACGCCGCCGGTCGTGGTGCCGTTCAGCGTGATCGTGTCGTCGGTCGAGCCGGCGGTCCAGGTGCGGGCCGCGTCGGTCGCGGAATCGGTCGCGGACTGGCCGATGATCATGCCTTTGAAGAGCTGCGTGCCGGCCGCCGCCTTGATCAGGTAGTTGGACGTGTTGACCTCGCCGACCACGAAGCGATACCGGCCGCCGCTGCCCGTCGCGGCCGGGAGTGTGAAGGTGCGCGCGGCACCGGCGCCGGTCATGACGATCGTGCGGCCTTCATGCGCGGCCTCGGTGATCGCGGTCGTGACGGCCAGGGTGACGATGCGCGCCGAGATGTCGGCGGCGCGGTTGATCTCATCCGGCGTCGCCGTGAGATCGTTCACGTTGGAGATCGGGGTCGAGAGATAGCTGAGGACGGCGTCGGAATTGACGTGCCAGGCCGAGCCCAGCAGGCGCTTCAGTTCGGCGAGAACGGTTGCGGCGGACATGGTTCAGATCCTTTTCGGGTCGCTGTTGCGAGGGGCGGGATCGAGGCGCGCGGCTGCGCACCCCATCAGCCGGGGCTGCCCTTCAGGCCATGCCGGCGGATTTCAGGTGTTCGGGTCGCTCTGCAGGTCGGTGAGCCAGGCGCTCCAGCAGGCCGCGCCATCTTCCTCGGCGCCACGCTGGGACACGGCCGCGGCTTCGAACCAAGCGGCTTGATCGGGCTTAACCGTGAGGTTGGCCTTGCCGTCCTCGGTCCAGCCGGTGATGAAGGCGATCGAGACCGCGCCGCCGTCGGCTTGGGCTGCGCGGTGGAAGACTTTGGTGCCGAGTTCGATCACCGTCCGCCCTCGCTCATCCAGTCGAGAATCGGCGCAGCCTCGGCAGAAGCGAGATCGAAAGAGCGAAGGTCGGGGTCTGCTTTCGTGCCGACAACCCAGCCATCATCGCTGATGATCTTGCCATCTACCCAGCCGCAGAGCCCATGCAGCGGATGAAAGTCCAGTGGCGTATCGCCCCGAATGCCGTGAGGCCCCAGCAGCGTGTAGGCGGTGTTTGGAGCGTTCACCCCATCCGCTGCGCGCTGAGCTGCCTTTCGAGCCTCAGGAGAATCGAACGCAGCGACCAAGCTGTCCCGTGCCATCAGGCGCCATCCTCACGCGGCGTCCCATCTGGCTGCCGAGTGATCGCCACGTTCGCCCACATCGCGTTCGACCGATGCGCGCGCAGCACGAACGTCTTATCGGGACCGTCCGGCAGTTCCGCATCCAGGACGTCGCTGTATGCCTTCGCTGCCGCTCGGACACGCGCCATCTTCTCGATCTGCGCCTCGGTCGGCTTCAGATATTCGTAGGTCGATTCATGCAATGCCATCGCTCCGCTCCTACCGTGACATCCAGTCGATTTCCTCGGGCTCTTCCTGGTCGCTCCAGCCATCGGACCGCGTACCAGTCGCATCGGCCGGGTTCACCATCGGCAGTATCTCAGCGAACGTCAGGCACCAGGCGTCGCCGATATCCGGCGAGAACTTGAGCCTCTTCTTGATCGCTTCCTTGGGCTCCAGGATCAGCCGCGAGTTGGCGTCGTAACGGAACTTCGGCGCGATCAGGTGCTGCTGAAACTCGTCGTCGTCCGGGATGTCGGCGCCGACCGGATCTTTCAGCCATTCCCTGCCGCGAGCCCACATCTCGGCGCGGCGGTTCTGGTATTTCGCCTCGTCCGAAGCGGCGGACCCGAAGTTGATGCCGGCGACGCGCTCGGCGTGCCCGTTGTTGCGCAAGATGTCGTAGACGCCGGCGCCAAGGCCGGTGATGTCGATGAACGCCCTGACCAGATCCGGCGTCCGCGTTAGGTGCAGCGCCACGCGATCGGCGACCTTCCAAAGGTCGTCGGTGTGCATCGTCTCGTTAATCAGCCGGCCGCACGCTCTGCCCTTGCGGTCCAACAGGCGCGTCCTGTCATCGCCGCCGCGGGCCACGTCAACGCCGAGCACGCGCGGCGAATAGCGATCGTCAGGCGCGGTGAACCGGCGGGCCTGCAGCACCATGCCGGGCTTGATGAAGCTGTCGGCTCCGGATGCCTGGAACGCTTCGGCCGCCGTGCCCGGATATTCCTGGTGGAACAGCCCGCAGATGACGCCGGGATCACCGCCGAGTTCGATGTTCTTGAAGTGCAACCAGCAAAGCTGCTCGTCGTCCAGCTTGTGCAGCCGCTGGTATTCCAGTTCCTCGTCACCCGGCGCAAAGTCGCGGTCCAGGGGTCGGCGGTAGTCTTCGCCCCAATACCAGGGCAGGAAGATCGATTCGAAGTCGCTTTCCTTGCGGACCGCGAGATTCCATTGGTCGTAGAACAGGCCGCCGACGCCGTTTGCCGTGCTTTCCAGAACCGCCTCGGTGCCCGGCCTGAGCGGCAGCGCCTGGTAGACGCCGGAGAAATGCGTCTCGGCATGCGGCCAGAAAGCGGCCTCGGAGCCGTGGAAGTTCTGGATCGTCTGCGATCGCCCGCCGCCCGCGACGTTCTTCGCGGTGCCGACCCGATAGCCCGCCTGGATTCCCCCGAAGTCGAGCTCGTTGGCGTTCGCTGTCGTCGCCGTGACGGCAAGGTCTGCCGGCATGTGGTCGTGCATCAGCTTGACCATGCCGAACAGGTTCTGCGTCGCCTTGTCCTCGTGCGTGAGGATGTAGGTCCGCTTCCCGCCCCAGAGCGTCGTCCGCCGGTAGAACCGGGCGCCGATGTAGGTCGATGCGCCGAGCTGCCGGCCCTTCAGGATCACGGCCCTGACCAGACCGCGCCGCACCAGCATTTCCTCAAGCTTGGCGTGGATCTCGAGTTGCGCTCGGTTGAGGATCAGCGGCCCGACCCTGCCGTCCTTGTCCTTGATCCGGATGCAGGTCTCGGCATAGCCCGGGAAGTCGCTCCGGAGCCTCGCAATCAGTTGCTCGCGGCGGTCCCGGTCCTCGTCCCGGCTAGTGGCGAGTGACTGCATCCTGATCCGGCTTGTCGCTCACCGGGCCGCCGTCCCGCTCGTCCAGCGCGCGAATGATTTCTTCGACCACGGTCTGGCCCCGCTGGCGGTTGTCCGCCTCGAAGATGCCGACATGGCGGCCGAGCAGGTCGAGCGCCTTGTTCGCGCCGGCCGCGTCGAACGTGTAGGCCGCGGCCAGCTGGCCGTTCGGCATTTCGACCAGCAGCGGCTTGCCGTCGCGCATGACCGGCGTTTCCTGCAGGCAGCGTTCCGCGACGGTCTTGAGCCTGGAAACGACCCAATCCGCGCTGACCTCGGCCCGCGCCGCCCGCTCCGCCATCAGCTCCGCGACCCTCGCCTGCACGCGCTCGTCGGCCAGCATCTCGCAGGCCCGGACCTTGGCGCTTTTCTCCGGGAAGCCGGCGCGCACAGCGGCCTTGGCGCCGATGAAATCGACGATCAGCTCGCGGCAGAACAGATCGACGCGCGGGGCGAGCTTGCCGTCGGCGTCGATGATGCGGTTGCTGTTCGACATTGCTGGGGGGGGTCCTGGAATCGAAAACGCCCGGCCGGATCGGCGCGGGCGCACACATTGGACAGTGCGCCTTTTTCTCACATCGGCCCCCGGCCGTCAACCCGATCCAACCCATAGTGGGCCACGAGCCGGTCAAGCCCAAGCCCGAACAATCCGGCCTTGCCTTCAGGCGATATCGTCGGGTCACTCCATTCCGCGATCGGCCGGCCATGCACCGCGACCCAAATCACCGCGCCGCAGGCATCGCCCATGGCCTGGATCGCCGCACGAACACGCCAGGATGCCCCGCTGGCTAGACTCCCCTCCCTCAGCATTCGTCGCAACCCATCGCCGCCGTGATGCCGTGCGGGGTCAAGCTGGCTCGGCACCCCGACGATCGACGTCTCCGCGTCCCGCGCGAACCGGCGCCCGGCCAGCCACTGCAGGTCGCTCACCACGCCGAGATTGCGGTATCGGGTCAGGTAGTCGAGCACCCGGTACTGCTTCGCGATCCCGGTCACCTTGCCGCGCGGATCCAGTACCGCAACGTCCGTCGTTTCGACCTCGCCGCGACCGACCCGGACCTCGGTCGCCGGCACCGCTTCCAGGAGCTTTGCGCGGCCCTTGACGCGGCGCGCCGTCACTGCAGCACCAGAATCACGGCTTGGCCGAGCCATCCGCAGCCGGAGAGCAGCGCGGGCGCCAGCAGCACGGCGCAACGGATGACCCATGGCCGTACCGAAAAAATGCTGAAGTTACGGTTTGTTACCAGTTTCATGATCCCCTCACCGCTCCCCGAACCGCTGTTCCCCAATCGCCTGCACCACGCTCGCCTGCTCCGGCCTGAGATCCCCATCACCCGGCCCGACCAGGATCCGCCGGTGCAGCCTCCAGAGCCGGCGCTCAAGCTCGTGCCATTCCGCGGCTGTGAGCGGCGACGGGGCGCAGAGGCGGCTGAGCGGGCTGGTCAGGGCGTTCATGGCTTGCCGCCGGCAATGACGCGGGGTCGGTTACCACCTCGGCCGGTTACCACGGTTACCGCCAAAAACCGTTTTCCTAAACGTGAGTAGCGCGCGCGCCATAGGGTTTGAGTAAAATAGGTGGTAACTGGTGGTAACTGGTAACTTCCCATATCAATCAACGCCTTCCCCGTTACCACCTGGGTTACCACCATCGCCTAGTGGTAACTCACCTGTATTCAGCCAAACCTTCTTGGCCTTTCCGTTGCGCTTCACCGTCGTCCGCCTCCATCCGAGGTGTGTCAGGATATTTGCAACTCTCATTTGTTCCATCTTCCCCTGCTTCGCGATCTCGATCTTGAGCGGGCCAGCGAGGATCTCGGTTGCGGTAATCTCGGCCCGTCCGATGATGTGGTCAGCAACAATGTCATCCCATGGGTCGCTCTCCTGGCGGGCTTCCTGCTCGACCTTCGCCGCCGGGATCTCGTCGCCCTGCAGCCACCACTTTTCTCCGCTCTCATAGCGGCTTACCGCCTCGGCCCAGAGTTGATCGCGGTCCTGCGCAAGGGCCTCTGCGTCGATCGATCCGCAGGGCACCGGCCAGAAGCGGCGGCCGCCTGTTGGGTCCTTGAAATAGCCATCGACGGGGTTGGTCGTGCCGGCGAGGATGCACTGCCGCGGGTGCTCGGCGACCGCCCGGTCGTAGGGTGCGCGGAACCGATCGACCTGACGGCTCAATACCTCTTTTACGCGTCTCACGTCGGCGCGGCCGAACGTGGCTAGCTCGGCAACCTCGATACACCACTTCCCCTGCATCTGGAGCGCGGCGTCCTTCGAACCGAAGTCCGCAAGCTCATCGGAGTAGTATTCCGAACCGAAAAGGATGCGCAGAGCGGTCGATTTCTTGATGCCCTGAGCGCCTTCGAACACCGGCATGGTGTCCACCTTGCAGCCCGGCTTGAACGCGCGCGCCACGGCGCTGATCAGGAATTTGGCGCTGATGCTCTCTATGTACGGAGTCAATTCGGCCCCCAGATAGTAGGAGAGCCAGTGATTGATCCGCTTCGTCCCGTCCCAGGAGAGGCCCTGAAGCCAATCGACGAGCGGATTGAACCGCCGTCTCGAGGCGGCCGCGACGAGGGCGCTCCATGCGGTCGAGCCGCTGAGCTTGAACACACCTTGGCGCTCAAGCCACCCCAACGACCGGATCGAATCCTCGTTGTTGAGTTGCCGCGGGTAGGCGAGGCCGCGATCGTCCCATGGCAGGGCGGCGACCGCCACGGCCTGGCCCGCGAAGACGTTGAAGCCGAGGCTTGGGCCGACCTCCGGATGGTGCTCGAACAGGACAAGGGCGTTCTGCGCGCACCGCTCGCGGATCTTCCCGTCGGCCATGAGCAGCAGGTCGCGCCAGTCGTCATGGTGGTGACCGTTGACGTGCCCGGTCTCGCCCAGCCCGGGGCCGGTCTTGCGCTTCCCCCGGGCCATTTAAGCCGCCACGACATTGCTCTTGCCCATGTCGGCGCCGCGCCGTGCGGCCATGCCCGCCTCCCCCTTACTGTTTTGGTTGGTGCCCGGCGCAATCGCCCGCCCGGCCATGAAATGCGCGATCCAGCCCTCGATCCGCCCGGCCTCGAGCAGCAGCGCGTCATGCGTCCCGGCGTCGAGGCTGACCTTGTTCTGGAGCCGCCAGCCGGCGATCGCATCGATCAACCCAGCCGCGCGGTACGCCTCCCAAAGGCCCCAGGGCTCGGTCCTGACCACGCACCGCGCGATCGGCGCCAGATACATCCGCTCGGCCGTGATGCCTTCCCTCGGCCACCAGAGCAGATCCACGCCGGGGTGCTGCTCGGCGAGCTGCAAGTAGCGCCGCCGGCCCGGGAAATCGTTGAACACGTAGACCGGCCGGCCGTC
>JBDZUN010000352.1:0-2369 GCA_040255145.1 Hyphomicrobiales bacterium
CCCATCGCCGATGGGCCGCACAAGGTGCACATGGCCCCCCTCGGCAAGCAGCTGATCGGGCAATATGCCGGCGCCGACGCCGCCGGCCGCCTGGGGCGCAAGGCTCAGTCGGCGGCCTGAGTCGCCAGTTCAGCCCGTTCCGACGCCGCGACCCACAGCGCCAGGCCGATCGCGAGCGCGCCGATCAGCGCCGAATAGACGAAGAAGCTGGCGTAGCCGATGCCGAGCGCGGCGGGGGTGACGCCGCTCTTGGCCGCGCCCTGGACGTAGGAGCGCGCCGGCAGGTCGACCAGCGCGATCAGCCCGGCGAAGGCGCCGCCGCCCTCGGCCGCGCGCGCCGCACCCTCGACGATGCGGCCGGATTGCGAGGCGATCAGCTTGCCCGGCAGCGAGTAGAGCGACGAGAACAGCGCATATTGCGTCGCGGTGAAGCCGGCGCTGGTCAGGCTCGACATGTACGCGATCAGGCAGGTGCCGGCATAGCCGGACGCCAGGTTGTCGACGCCGATGGCCGCGAACAAGGCCGGCAGGCTGGGGCCGCGCAAAGCGAGCCAGGCGAAGGCCAGGTTGGTGATCGGCCCGGCGAACGCGCCGACCAGCAGGGCGCGCAGCAACCCGATCCGCGCCACCGCATAGCCGCCGGCGAACACGCCCAGCATCGCCATCACGACGCCAAACACCTTGCGCACCTCGGCCACCTCCACCTTGCTGAAGCCGAGGTCGAGGTAGAACGGGTTCATGATGTTGAGCACGAAGTCGGACAGCCGATAGAGGCAGATCAGCGCCAGGATCGGCACCGCCGCCCGGCCGAAGCGCCGGAAGAAATCGGCCAGCGGCGCGCCCAGGGCGGCGCCCAGATAGACGCCCGGCCGGGTGCGCACACCCGGCGCCGGCCAGGCCGCCGCGGCGATCAGCGCGAAGCCGGCGACCACCCCGGCCAATTGCGCGCCGGCGCCGCTCCACGCCGCCTTGAGCAGGCCACCGTCGAGCCCGACGCCGTTCACGACGGCCGCCAGCAGGTTGGCGTCGGCGGTGAGGCCGGAGCCGAGCAGCAGCGCGCCGCCCAGCAGCAGCCCGAGCCGCACCGCCCATTCCATCGCCTCCCATGCCGGCACGGCGCGGATGCCGGCGGCGGCGAACGGGCGGATCGCGTGCGCCCGCTCGCGCGGCGCCAGCAGCACGGCGGCGATGCCGACGCCCATCAGGGCGGTCATGACGGCGTAGGAAAAGTGCCAGCCGCGGGTCTGCGCCAGGATCAGCGGCACGGCGCCGGCGACGATCATCGCGACGCGATAGCCCCATTGATAGGCGGCGGCCATCGCGCCCTGTTCCTCGTCCTCGGCCACCTCGATGCGCCAGGCGTCGATCACGATGTCCTGGGTTGCCGTGGCGAAGCCGGTGCCGACCGCGAACAGCGCGACCAGGCCGAGATGCGCCGCCGGATCGGCGCCGGCGATCAGCCACAAGCCGACCGTGATCACCGCCTGGGCGACCAGCATCCACGAGCGCCGATGGCCGAGCAGCCGGGTCAGCCCCGGCACGACCGTGCGGTCGACCAGGGGCGCCCACAGGAACTTGAAGGAATAGGCCAGCGTCGCGAGGCTGAAGAAGCCGATCAACTCGAGCGACAGGCCGGCGTCGCGCAGCCAGGCCGACAGCGTGTCGAAGATCAGCAGGTACGGCAGGCCGGCGGAGAAGCCGAGCGCCAGCATGACCAGCGTGCGCCGCTCGACGAACAGGCGCAGGCCATCCCGCCACCCGCCGGAACGCGCGCGCGCCGTCCCAACCGGGCCGTCCGCGCCGGACCTTTGGCTCAAGCGTGGGCCGCTTCGGGTCGGCGCTGCGGCGCAGGCGTGCGCGCCAGGCCGTCCAGATAGGCGACCGCCTCCGCGACCGACACCACGTCGCCGTACTTGCTGTCGATATCGAACAGGTTGGCCTCATGCGGCTCGGGCGCGCGGTCGCCCACCGCCTCGGCCGGCACGATCGGGCGGAGGCCGTGGAACAGCGCGTCCATCACCGTCGCGCGGACGCAGCCCGAGGTGGTGCAACCGGTGACGATCGCGGTGTCGATCCGCTGCGCCGTCAGCATCGAGGCGAGGTGGGTGCCAAAGAACGCCGAGGCGTATTTCTTGATCAGGACCAGGTCGTCCGACCGGTGGTCCAGGCGGTCATCGAGTTCGACCATCGGCCCGCCCAATGCAAGCTGCGACAGACTCGGCGCCTTCTTCGCCCATAGCCCTGCATCCTCCAGCCGGTTGGGGTCGTAGCCGACGACGGTGTGGATGACCGGCGCACCGGCCGTGCGCGCCGCGGCGACCACCCGGTTTGACGCCCCGATCACCTCGGTCAGATCGCCGGCGAGCGTC
>JBDZUN010000099.1:0-11834 GCA_040255145.1 Hyphomicrobiales bacterium
CGGCCATAACCCTGCCCGCGCGGCGGCGCCAGCAGAAGGCCCAGCACGCCCCGCGCCAAAGGGCCGGGCACCGTCGTCGCCTGCCAGTTCGCCAGCGGTCGGCCGGTCGCCTCCAGCACCTCCCAGGCGCGGGCGATGCGCTGAGGATCGCTGGGGCTGAGCCGCGCCGCGCCGGCCGGGTCGCGTTCGGCGAGGCGGGCATGGAGGCCGCCCGGCCCCAGGCGATCAAGCAGCCCGCGCGCTGCCGCGCGGATGTCCACCGGCACGTCCGGAATGGCCGAAAGCCCCGTGGTCAGCGCCTGGAAATAGAGGCCGGTGCCGCCAACCACGATCGGCAGCCGCCCGCCGGCCCAAGCGGCGTCGAGCACTGCACGCGCCTCATCCAGCCAGCGGCCGACCGAGAACGCCTCCGTCACCGAGACGAAGCCATACAGGTGATGGGGCACGCGCGCCTCGTCCGCCGGGCCGGGCCGGGCGGTCAGGATGCGCAGCTCCCGGTAGACCTGCATCGAATCGGCGTTGACGACGACCCCGCCCAGCCGCGCGGCGAGGTCCAGGGCCAGGGCGGACTTGCCGCTGGCGGTCGGCCCTGCAATAAGGATCGCCCGCACCGAACCGCCATCCGCCCGATTGCCACCCGACATGTCACACGTCCTCACGCTCATCGGCACGGCGTGGCGGCCGCTCGGCCGGCACGACATCGACGCGGCGCGCGCCGCGCTGGCGCAGGCAGGCGCCGCGCCCGGCGCGCCCGACATCCTGGCGCCGGAGCGCGCGGTCGACCTGCCGTTCGCCGGCCCGGCGCCAGCCGCGGCCGAGAGCGCAGCGCGCACCGCATTGCCCGATCTCGACCTTGTCGTCCAGCCGGTCGCGCACCGGCGCAAGCGTCTGATCCTGGCCGATATGGATTCGACCATCATCCAGGTCGAGTGCATCGACGAGCTGGCCGACTTCGCCGGCATCAAGCCGCAGATCGCGGCGATCACCGAGCAGGCGATGCGCGGCGAGCTGGAATTCGAGCCGGCCTTGCGCGCACGCGTCGCACTGCTCCAGGGCCTGCCGGTCGCGGTACTGGAACAGACCCTGGCCGAACGTGTGCGCCCGACCCCCGGCGCGGCCGCGCTGATCGCGACCATGCGGGCCCACGGCGCCTATGCCGCGCTGGTATCCGGCGGATTCACCTTCTTCACCGAGCGGGTCGCCGCGCTGCTGGGCTTCGATCATCATTCGGGCAACCGGCTGGGCATCCGCGACGGCGTCCTGACCGGCACGGTCGGGGAGCCGATCTTCGGCCGCGACGCGAAACTCGCGGCGCTGCGCCGCCTGCGCGCCGAACGCGGCGTCGACCCGGTGGACACACTGGCAGTGGGCGACGGCGCCAACGACCTGGGCATGCTGCAGGAGGCCGGGCTCGGCGTCGCCTTTCACGCCAAGCCGGTGGTCGCCGCGGCGGCCGGCGCGCGGATCGACCACGGCGACCTGACCGCCCTGCTCTATCTGCAAGGCTATCGGGCGGACGAGATCGTCAGCGGCTGAAGCCGCCCGCCGCGCGCATCAGGGCGCGGCGCCCTCGGTGGCGTCAGGCGACGCCTCGCGGTCGTCGGTGTCGGCCCCGACCCCGGCTTTACCGTTCGCGTTCAGCCGTACCGCGACATAGCGGAGGTCGCCGCCGCGGTTGAGCAGCAGCAGGACGGACTTCTTCGTTTTCCGCTCCGCCTCGACACCCACAATAACGTCCTTCGGCGAGGCTACGTCGGTTTGGGCGACACCCACCTTGACGATCACGTCGCCGGGGGCGATGCCGACGGTCGCGGCCGGACCGTTCCGGGTCACGTCCACGACCAGCACGCCCTTGACGTCGGCGCCGATGTCATAGCGGTCGCGCAATGCGGCCGTCACCGCCGCCAGCGACACGCCGAGCTCGCCCACCGCGGTCTTGGCGGGCTCCGGGGCCGGCGCGTTCTCCGCCGTCTTGTCTTCGCTCTCCTCCAGCCGGCCGAGCGTCAGGCGGAACGTCTTGGTCTGACCCTTGCGCCACACCTTGACCGTCGCGGCGTCGCCCACCGGCGTATCGGCGACCCGGCGCGGCAGGTCGCGCATCTCGGCGATCGGCTTGTCGTCGAAGGCGACGACGACATCGCCGGCCTCGACGCCCGCCTTGGCGGCAGGGCCGCCGCCGGTGACGCCGGCGACCAGCGCACCACGCGGCTTGCCGAGCCCGAGGCTTTCGGCGATTTCCGGCGTCACCGTCTGGACCCGCACGCCAAGCCAGCCGCGCCGCGTCTCACCGAACTTGATCAGCTGGGACACGACCGGCGAGGCGATGTTGGCCGGCACGGCGAAGCCGATGCCGATCGACCCGCCGCTCGGCGAGATGATCGCGGTGTTGACGCCGATCACCCGGCCGCTGGTGTCGAACAGCGGCCCGCCGGAATTGCCGCGATTGATCGCCGCGTCGGTCTGCAGGAAGTCGTCGTAGGGGCCGGCATTGATGTCGCGGCTGCGCGCCGAAATGATACCGGAGGTCACCGTGCCGCCCAGGCCGAACGGGTTGCCGATCGCCAGCACCCAGTCGCCGACCCGCGCCGCGTCCGAATCGCCGAACTGGACGTAGGGCAGGTCCTTGGTGGTCTTGACCCGCAGCACCGCGAGGTCGGTCTTGGTGTCGCGCCCGGCGACAGTGGCATTCAGCGTCGTGCCGTCGGTGAACGTCACCTTGATCTCATCAGCGTCGGCGATGACATGGTTATTGGTGACGATCAGGCCCTTGGGATCGACCACGAAGCCGGAGCCGAGCGACGTCACCTTGCGCGGCACCGCGCCGCCGTGGCGCTCCATGAAGTCCTTGAAGAAGTCCTCGAACGGCGAGCCCGGCGGTAATTGAAGCTGCGGCTGGTCGCCGCCGTCGTCGCCGGCCGACTTGTCCGTCACGGTCTGGGTGGTCGAGACGTTGACCACCGCCGGCACCAGCTTCTCCACGAGGTCGGCGAAGCTTCCCGGCAGGTCGTGCTCGCGCGGGTTGACGGTGGCCGTGATGTTGGTCGCGAACGCCGCGGGCGCGACGGCCAGCAGCCCGACCACGGCAAGCGTGGCGGTACGCGGCGACACGCGCGCCCGACCCCGTCCCCGCATCGATGACCCGAAACTCATACGCACGCAACGCCTCCTTCGATCGCCCGGACGAAGCGCCCGCACAGAAGCACGCCCGCCACACCTTGGCAATGGAACGTCCGGCACGCCGGACCCGGCACCCGATCCGGGCAACCGGCGGTCATCGGCCCCCGGATGCGGCCGGCGCGGACGCCGCCTTCTCATCCGGCGCCGTACCCGGACTGCCGAAGAAACGGAAGAACTCGTTGTCCGGCGACAGCACGAAGGTGGTCGCGCCCTTTTCCAGCGCCTTCCGATAGGCTTGGAGCGAACGGAAGAAGCGGAAGAAGACCGGGTCCTGGCCGAACGCCTCGGCATAGATCCGGCTGCGCTCGGCGTCGCCCTCGCCCCGGGTGACCTCGGCGTCGCGCCTGGCCTCGGCGGTCAGCACCGTCACCTCACGGTCGGCGCGGGCGCGGATGCGCTGGGCGATCTCCGCGCCTTGCGCGCGTGCTTCGCGCGCCTCGCGCTCGCGCGCCGTCTCCATGCGGCGATAGATGGCCTGGCTGTTGGCCTTGGGCAGGTCGGCGCGGCGGATGCGGACATCGACGACCTTGATGCCGTCATCCGCGACATCGGTATTCATCCGCTCGCGGATATGGACCATCAGCGCGGCGCGCTGCTCGGACAGCACGGCCGAAAAGCTCTGCGAGCCAAGCACCTGCCGCAGGCTGGAATTGAGGATGGTCGCGAGGCGCGAGCGCGCCACCGTTTCGGACCCGAAGCTCTGACGGAAGCGGACCGGGTCGGTGATTCGGAACCGGGCGAACGCGTCAACCACCAGCCGCTTCTGGTCGGCGGCGATCACCTCCTCCGGCGGCGTGTCCAACACCAGGATGCGCTTGTCCATGTAGACGACGTTCTGGATGAACGGCAGCTTGACGTGCATGCCGGCCTGCGTGATGACGCGCTGCGGCGCGCCGAATTGCAGGACCACCGCCTGGCGCGTCTCCGGCACCGTGAACAGGGCGCTGGCGGCGCTGATCAGCACCAGCACCAGCACCGCGAGGGCGGCGATGACGAAGCCCCGGTTCATGGGGCGGCCTTCTTCGGCGGCACCGACGGGGGCGAATCGGACAGCGCAGGCAGCGGCAGATAGGGCACCACGCCGCGGCCGACGTCGGGATCGACGATGATCTTGGCGCCCGAGCCCAGCACGTCCTCCATCGTCTCGAGATAGAGACGCTCGCGCGTCACCGCGGGCGCCTTGCGGTATTCGACCATGATCTTGAGGAATCGCTGCGTGTCGCCCTGGGCACGGGCGATCACCTTCTGCTTATAGGCCTCGCCCTCCTGCTCGATCTGCGCCGCGTCGCCGCGGGCGCGGGGGATCACGTCGTTGGCGTAGGCCTCGGCCTCGTTACGCTGACGTTCCAGGTCGGCGCGCGCCGCCTGCACGTCGCGGAACGCGGCGATCACCTCCTTCGGCGGATCGACCCGCAGCAGGGTGACGCTGCGGATGCCGATGCCGGCGCCATACGAATCGAGCACGTGCTGGATCATCTTCTGCGCCGACAGCTCGATGTCGTCGCGCGCCTCGGTCAGCACCGGCTGGAGCGCCATGCGGCCGACGATCTCGCGCATCACGCTTTCGGACACCGCCTTGACCGTGTCCTGGGGATCCTGGACGTGGAACAGGTAGTCGGGCGCGTTGTCGATCACCCACATGACCGCGAAATGAACGTCGACGATGTTCTCGTCGCCGGTCAGCATCAGGCTTTCCTCGGGCACCTCGCGCGCGGTCTCAGAGCGGGTGCCCTCGGTCGCCGAGCGATAGCCGACCTCGACGCGGTTGAGCCGCGTGACCTTGACCTTGACGACATGCTCGATCGGATAGGGCAGGTGATAATGGATGCCCTCGCCGGTCTGCTCGACGAAGCGGCCGAAGCGCAACACGACGCCACGCTCCTCGGTCTGGACCCGGTAGAGGCCGAGCAGGAGCCACACGGCGACGCCGAGCAGCAGCACCAGCACGAGGAAGCGGCCGCGGTCGCTGTGACCGGGCCCCGGGAGCCAGGCGCCGATGCGCTCGCGTCCGCGGCGCAGCAATTCGTCGAGATCGGGCGGCGTCGAACCGCCGCGGCCGGGCCTGGGCCCCAACGGCCCCTGTCCCCAAGGGCCGCCGCCGGGCCGACCGCCCCCTTTATCGCTCCACGGCATAAGGCTGGCGGACTCCCCGGAAAGCGGTGGCGGCGGACGCTCCGCCCCTTCGACCAAGCCATCGGCCCGCCCGGGGCCGCCTGCGCAATCGGCTTGGCTTCTGTAGCCGCCGGGTTATATGACACAAGGCGGGGCCGCGCAACGCGGCGGACCTACCCGGTGGCCGCGCGCGCCCCGAGCCGGCAGGAGGATACCGATGAGCAGGCGGGACGGCTTGATCGCCCATCGCGCACGCGACGCATTGCATGCCGTGATCGACCCGGAACGCGAACAGGACGTCGTCAGCCTGGGGATGATCCAGGGCCTGACGGTCGAGGACGGCCGCGTCCGCTTCGCGCTCGAGGTCTCGCCCCAGGAGGGCGCCCGGCGCGAGCCGCTGCGCGAAGCGTGCGAGGCGGCGATCGCCAAGCTGCCCGGCGTGCGCTCGGTCGCCGGCGTGCTGACCGCCCATTCCGACCGCCCCGCCCCCGCGGCGCGCGCGCCGGCGCCGGGCGGCGGGCAGGCCCGCGCACATTCGCACGCCCCCGGCCACGCGCACGCCCACGGACCGGCGCAGCCGGCCAAGGCGGTGCTGCCTGGGGTCAAGACGGTGGTCGCAGTGGCGAGCGGCAAGGGCGGTGTCGGCAAATCCACCATCGCGGCGAACCTGGCGGTGGGCCTGGGCCGGCTCGGCCGCAAGGTCGGCCTGCTCGACGCCGACATCTACGGCCCGTCGGTGCCGCGCATGCTGGGCCTGACCGGCCGGCCGCAGACCAAGGACGGCCGCACCATCATCCCGATGCCGGCGCACGGCATCCAGTGCATGTCGATCGGCTTCATGATCGAGGAGGACCGGCCGGTCATCTGGCGTGGCCCGATGGTGATGGGCGCGCTGGGCCAGTTGCTGACCGATGTGGAATGGGGCGAGCTTGACGTCCTGGTCGTCGACATGCCGCCCGGCACCGGCGACGCCCAGCTCACGCTGGCGCAGAAGGTGCCGCTGACCGGCGCGGTGATCGTGTCGACGCCACAGGACATCGCGCTGATCGACGCCCGTCGCGGCCTGGCCATGTTCCGCCAGACCCACGTGCCGGTCTTCGGCATCGTCGAGAACATGAGCACCTATATCTGCCCGGAATGCGGGCACGAGGCGCACATCTTCGGCCACGGCGGCGCGCGTGAGACCGCGGCCGAGCTCGGCTGCGACTTCCTGGGGGAGGTGCCGCTCGACCTCGCGATCCGCGAGACCTCGGATGCCGGGCTGCCGATCGTCGCGACACACCCGGACAGTGTGCAGGCCGAGGCGCTCATGCAGATCGCGATGCGGGTGGCCGCGCAGCTCGATCAGGCGGCCGGCGTCGCCGGCCGCGCGCCCCCGCGCATCGTGGTGCAGTAGGGATTTGCTGGCCTCGTCCCGAGGTGCGGCCGACAGGCCGCCTCGAAGGGGCCGATACCGAAAAGCCCTTCCACCGTTCCCAAATGACCAAGCCCCGCCGCCGGCAATGCACGGCGGCGGGGCCGATCGTCAGGTCGCCTATTCGGCGGCAGCCTTCATCGGCTGGGCGCCGCAGAGCACTTGGTTGGCGTGCTCGGTGTCGAGATATTCGCGCACCTTCTCGACCTTGCCGTTCCGCACCTCGAACAGGAAGTGGTAGAAGTTATTGTAGACCTTGCCATTCTTGAGCTTGGCATAGGATTCGGCCTCGACCGCGACGCGGTCGCCCTCGGCGGTCACCGCCTTCGGCTTGACGCTGAGGTTGCCGTCGATCTCGTTTCCGATGCCGCCGATCAGTTCGGCGAATTTCTGCTTCGTCATCGTGCCCGACAGCGGGAACGTGCCGGCGACCCACCAGGTGGCGTTGTCGGACAGCATGCCGACCAGTTCGTCCACCCGGCTGTTGGACAAGGCGTCGAGAAAGCGTTCGACGATCTTCTTGTTGTCTTCGATACCCATAGTAAATCCTCCCTAGCCCGTGCGTGGAGGCGGCACGGGCGTTTCCACCGCGTGCCGCAGCCGCCGGATTATTTGTTGAGGTAGTTGAGCGGCAGGCCCGGCACCGGCCAGTCCATGGTGACCAGTTTTCCCTGGCCCGACAAGGTGACGTAAGCGGTGCGCAGATCCTTGCCGCCGAAGCAGATATTGGTGGTCAGCGGGTCGCCGGTCGGGAAGTGCTTCACCGTGTTGCCGTCCGGCGAGATGCGCGTGATGCCGCCATTGGCGATGGTGGCGACGCAGACGTGGCCCTCGGAATCGATGGCGAGCGAATCCAGAAGCTGGAAGCCGGGCAGGCCGACCACCATGCGGCCGCCGCCGGTCAGGAACGCCGCCTCGCCCGAGGTCTCGCCCGGCGCCTTGAGGTCGAAGGCCCAGACGCGGCCGGTGATGGTCTCGGCGACGTAGACGGTCTTCTCGTCCGGCGACAGGCCGACGCCGTTCGGCATCCACAGGCCGTAGGCGAGTTGCTTCAGGGCCGAGCCGTCGGTCTTGCCGTAATAGAGGCCGCCGCGATCGACCTCGCGCTCGCGCCCCTTGCCGAGGTCGGAGAAATAGAAGCCGCCGTTCGCATCGAACACGATGTCGTTCGGCCCGCACAGCCGGTTTCCCTTATAGGAATCGTAGAGGCGGTCGACCTTGCCGGTCTTGAGGTCGATGCGCTCGATCCGGCCGGTGGTATAGTCGTTCGCCTGGTGGCCCGGCAGCTTCATGCCGTTGACGTCGTGCCACTCGAAGCCGCCGTTGTTGCAGATGTAACAGGCGCCGTCCGGCCCGATCGCGGCACCGTTGGGGCCGCCGCCCGGCTCGGCGATCACCTCGATCTTGCCGTCCGGGGTGACGCGCGACAGCGTGCCGCGCTCGATCTCGACCAGGATGACGCTGCCGTCCGCCATGGCGATCGGTCCCTCCGGAAACCTGAGGCCGGTCGCGATTTCCTTCATGCCAGGCATGCTCTCTCCCTCTCCTGTTCTGGGGTTGGTGGTTTCTTCGATTCTAGCGGCCGAGGCCGGCCATCAATTCGCGCCATTCGCGCGGGCTGAGGCCGCTTTCCGCCTGGTCGACCGGCTCGCCCGCCAGCAGCCGCCGCACCACGGCGAGCGCCGGCGCCGACAGGTGCATCCCGCCTAGCCGATAATCCTCGAACGCGCGGGCGGTCATCGGCACCCAGCGGCGCATGGTCTCCAGCATCGCCTCGGCGTAGACGCGAATCTCGTACTGTGCGTGCGCGTCGGCACGCAGCGACAGGAAGTGCAGCAGGTTGTGCAGGTCCGTCTTCCAGTACCACTGGGTATAGGTGTTGAGGGTCAGGTTCATGCGCGCGAGCTCCCGCGCCAGACCCTGCCGCGCCGGGTCCACAGGCTGGCCGTCCGGCCCCTCGTTCAGCAGCCATTCGTAGTCGGCATAGGCCTGCTCGGCGTCGCGGCGCAGCACGTCCATCACCTGCCGCGCCTCCTCGCCGGCCATCACCGCGCCGCGGCCCTGGCGGTTCGCGGTCGATTGCGCGGCGAGTTGTTCCGGCGCCGGCAAGTAGAATTCACGGTCGAGGATCGAGTAGCGTGCCGACACCTCGTTGACGTTGGCCATGCGATGGCGAATCCATTGCCGCGCCACGAAGATCGGCAATTTCACGTGGTACTTGATCGCGCACATCTCGAACGGCGTCGTGTGCCGGTGCCGCATCAGATAGCGGATCAACCCTTCGTCCTCGCGCGCCTTGCGGGTGCCGCGGCCGTAGGAGACGCGCGCCGCCTGCACCACCGCGCCGTCGTCGCCCATATAGTCGACGACGCGGATGAAGCCGTGGTCCAGCACCGGGATCGCGGTGTAGAGCAACGCCTCCAGCGCCGGCACCGTGACCCGCGCGGTCGGCGACGTCTCGGCGCGCATCTGGTCGTGGGTTTCCGGCTGGGGCTGCGAAACGGGCATGAACCATCCCTGGGCGGCGGCTTTCGGCGGACCGCCGGGGCCCTTCACGCGCCCGGCGTCAGGCCCTATATTAGGGACGTCGGCTTCGGTCGGCTATGGCGATAAACGTTGTTCGGAATAAGCGGATCGGACCCGGGGGCAGTACCCGGCGCCTCCACCAGTTTCCCGGTCGCCCGCCCGCACATTCAGGGTCGGCGACTGTCCTACGGGGGCGAACCAGGATCGACGGACGTGTAAAGGTTCGACTTTCGCCCGGCATGGTACCGCCGTTATCGGGCCGTAGCATAGTTGCGAATGACAACATGCAGGAGGTTGCTCTCGCTGCTTAACGCAGCCTGAGACACCGCACTTAAGTCCTTGGCCTTCCAAGCCAAGGCGGGGTTCGGGGGCACCTGGCAACAGAAGCCCCCACTACCCTCTCCACATCGCCACCGATCGCCGCGTTCCAGCGCGATGAAACCTTGCGCGCGCCCGACTCGAATACACTTTAGAGAAGCATGTCGGCGACACGACCGCACCGCCTGCTTTCGCGGGTTCGCCCTGAGGCATCCGATGGACCGACGCACCTTCTGCAGACTGGGAACGCTGGCCGCCCTGCCGCTCGGCCTGGGTGCGCTGCTGCGCGAGACGCGCGCGACCGGCGCGGAGGCCGAGCATTTCGCCGTGACCCGGACCGACGCGGAATGGCGGCGCCTCCTGACGCCGGAGCAGTACCGCATCCTGCGCGCCCACGGCACCGAGCGGCCGGAATCGAGCCCGCTCGACCACGAGACGCGCAACGGCACCTACGATTGCGCCGGCTGCGATCAGGCGCTGTTCCGCTCCGCCGCGAAATTCGACAGCGGCACCGGCTGGCCCAGCTTCTGGGAGCCCATGGACGGCGCCGTCGGCACGCGCGCCGACAACAGCTTCTTCATGCGTCGGACCGAGGTGCATTGCAGCCGCTGCGGGGGCCATCTCGGCCATGTGTTCCACGACGGGCCGCCGCCGACCGGCCTGCGCTATTGCATGAACGGCGCGGCGCTTGGCTTCGCGCCAGCGGCATCGACCTGAGGGAAGCGACATGAGCCATTTGCGGACCATTGCGTCGCGCCGGTACGGGCTTTGGCTCGCTGCGGCGCTGATCGGCGGCCTCGGCCTGGCGGCCGCGGCATGGCAGGGCGGCGCGCGCGCGGCGGTCGCCGACAATTACGTCAAGCTGCTGCCGCCGCCGAAGGTCGACGTGCCGTATGAGCACGCACGCGGGCCGCAAACCGCGGTGCTGGCCGGGGGCTGCTTCTGGGGCATCCAGGGCGTGTTCCAGCACGTCAAGGGGGTCAAACGGGTGGTCGCCGGCTATTCCGGCGGCGCGGCGAAGGACGCGGACTACAATACCGTCAGCACCGGCGAAACCCGCCACGCCGAATCGGTCAAGATCACCTACGATCCCGACCAGATCAGCTATGGCCAGATCCTGCGCATTTTCTTCTCGGTCGCGCTCGACCCGACCGAAGTGAACCGTCAGGGCCCGGATACCGGCCCGCAATACCGTTCGGAAATCTTCTATGCCGACCGCTATCAGGAGCGCGCGGCCAAGGCCTATATCGCGCAGCTTGACCACGCCCATGCATTCCGCGCGCCGATCGCGACCCGCGTCGATCCGCTGACCGGCTTCTATCCGGCCGAGTCCTATCACCAGGACTACATGCTGCGGAACCCGAACGCCGGCTACATCGTCTACAACGACGCGCCGAAGGTAGAGAACCTGGCGCGGCTGTTCCCGGAATCCTATCGCGAGGATGCGATCAAGGTCGGCCCGGTGGCGGCGGGCGACACAGTGCGGTCGGGCCGGACGTCATGACCTGATCCGGTTACGGGATTTCCCTGGTAACAGGGCTACATCGTCAGCACCGCCTTGCCGACCAGCCGTCGCTCCGCGACATCGCGGATCGCCTCTGCCGCCTGTCCAAGCGGATAAGTGCGCGCGATGCGCGGCCGCAGCTTGCCGGCCGCGTACCAGGCACACAGCTCGGCCACGTCCACCTTCAGGGCAGCAGTGTCGTCGTCCATCGACGCGCCGAGGAACACGCCGCACACGTCGGCGCGCTTGAGCAGCACGAGGTTGAGCGGTAGCGCCGGAATCTCGCCTGCGGCAAAGCCGAGCACCAGGTGGCGGCCATAGGGCGCCAGGCTGCGCAGCATCGCCTCGCTGGCCGTGCCGCCGATCGAATCATAGGCGACGTCGAGGCCGCGACCATCCGTCAGAGTACGGATGGCCTGCCGCAGATCCTGCTCAGCATAGTTGATCGTGTCCGCCGCGCCGTATTCCCGGCACAGCGCCAGGCGGTCCGCGCTCGACGCCGCGGCGATCACCCGCGCGCCCATCAGCGCGCCGAGCTCCACGGCGGCAAGGCCGATGGCGCCCGCCGCGCCGGTGACCAGCAAGGTCTCAGCGGGGCACAGCCGGGCACGGTCCTTCAGCGCGTGATAGGACGTGGCATAGGGGATCAGGAAGCCGGCGGCGGTCGCGTCGTCCATCGCGTCGGGAATCGGGAAGGCGCGGCGCTGGTCGACCGCGACATATTCGGCATACGCGCCGAACGGCGGGTGGGCGACGACGCGCATACCCGGCAGGAAGTCGGCC
>JBDZUN010000100.1:0-11825 GCA_040255145.1 Hyphomicrobiales bacterium
ATCCGGGAAGCCGCCGATATAGTCGGAGGCCGAATCGGAGCGGAACTCGTCCAGAAGCAGGAACGGGTCGAGCGAATCGAGCGCCGGCTGGCCGATGATGCGCGTCAGGCGCACGCCGGCGCCGTCGCTGGCCGGCTGGCCGCGCAGGACGCGCGTGACCGGGCGTGCGGTCCGATTGGTCTGGATGGCGGTTGTCATGATGCGATGCTCCACAAGCGGTATCTGTTGAAGCCGTCTGACACGACATATCGGGGTGCGGGGCCTACGGCGAAAGCGGCTCTCCGCGCGACAATCCGTTTGCTAGGATGCGACGATGACGATGGATCAGGATACGGACAAGGGCCGGGTCGCGGCGCGTCTTGCCGCGCACGGCATCGTGCTGCCGCCGCCGGGCCGTCCGGCCGGCAGCTATGTGCCGTTCACGGTTTCGGGCGGCCTGGTGTTCATCGCCGGCCAGGTGCCGGTCGAAGACGGGCGCATCGTCCATCGCGGCAAGCTCGGTGGCGCGCTGTCGGTGGCGGAGGGCCAGGCGGCGGCGCGGCTCTGCGCCCTCAACCTGATCGCCCAGTTGCGGGAGGCATGCGGCGGCGACCTCGACCGGGTGCGCGCCTGCCTCAAGGTCACGGGCTTCGTCAATTGCACCGCGGATTTCACCGAGCAGCCGGCGGTGATCAACGGCGCCTCCGACCTGATCGTCGAGGTGCTGGGCGATGCTGGCCGGCACGCGCGCGTCGCGGTCGGCGCGCCGTCGCTGCCGTTCGACGCGGCCGTCGAGGTGGACGGCATTTTCGAGATCGCGCCCTAGCCGGGCGCGCCGCGGCGATACCGTGATCAACCGCCAGCCTTCGGAGAACCACGCGACGCCGCGGGTCGAGCGGTGGTACTTCGCGCCGCTGATCGCCCATCGGGGCCTGCACGACGCGGCGCGGGGCGCGCTGGAGAATTCGCTGCTCGCGTTCGAACGCGCGGTCGAGGCCGGCTACGGCATCGAGCTGGATATCCAGCCCTCGGCGGACGACGAGCCCATGGTGTTCCACGATCCGACCATGGAACGGATGACCGGGCTAGACGGGCCGGTCGCCGCCCGGTTCTCCTCGGATCTTCGCCGGATACGGCTGCAGGGCGGCGGCGGCGCGCGCATCCCGCATCTGTCGGAGGTGCTCGATCTCGTCGCCGGGCGCGTGCCGCTCTATATCGAGATCAAGAGCTGGCGCCGCGGCCCCGCCCCGGTGGACGCGCGCATCGCCGAATTGCTGGTGCCCTATGACGGGCCGGTCGCGGTGCAGTCGTTCGATCCGCTGATCTTGTTCTGGTTCGCCGAATTCGCGCCGGCGATCCGCCGCGGCCAGATCGCCACCCAATCGACCCGTGCCAGCGGCGGCAGGCTGCCCTGGCCCGAACGCTGGCGGCGCGCCGTGCTCGGCCATAATGCGGTGTCGCGGCCGGACTACGTCGCCTACGACGTGCGTGGCCTGCCGAACCCGGCGACACGGCAAGCGCGGCGCGACGGCCTGGCGATCCTGGCCTGGACGGTGCGCGATGCGCGCGGTGCCGAGCGTTCCCGCCGCAACGCCGACAACTTCCTGTTCGAGGGGTTCGATCCCCGCGGCGAGGCGTTATAGGCAAGAAGGAGGCGCCGGATGACCGCCGGACTGCAAGCCAGGATCGTCGATTCGATCCACGAGGTCGACGCCGAACGGTGGGACGCCTGCGCCCGCGGCGACGCGGCGGCCGTCCAGCCGTTCCTGTCCCACGCCTTCCTGTGCACGCTGGAGGACAGCCGCTCGGCTACGCCCAAGACCGGCTGGGCGCCCAGCCACGTGCTGCTCGAATCGGATGATGAATTGCTCGCCTGCGCGCCCGCCTATCTGAAGGGCCATTCGCGCGGCGAATACGTGTTCGACCATTCCTGGGCGCACGCCTATAGCCAGGCCTGTGGGCGCTATTACCCCAAGCTTCAGGTCGCGGTGCCGTTCACCCCGGTGACGGGACCGCGCCTGCTGGTACGCGCGGGTCCCGATCGGGCCGCACTGCGGCTCGCTCTGGCGCGCGCGCTTCAGGAAGTCGTACGTCGACTGCAGGTCTCGTCTGTACACATCACATTCCCGACGCACGCGGAATGGCTGGCGCTGGCCGAGGCCGGCTTTCTCCAGCGCACCGACCAGCAGTTCCACTGGGAGAACCGGGGCTATGACGGGTTCGAGGCGTTCCTCGCCGACCTGTCGTCGCGCAAGCGCAAGCAGATCCGCAAGGAACGGCGGGAGGCGTTGGCCCCCGGCATCGCGGTCGAGGTGCTGACCGGCGACGCGCTTACCGACGCCCATTGGGACGCATTCTTCTCGTTCTACATGGATACCGGCGCGCGCAAATGGGGTACGCCCTACCTGACCCGCGATTTCTTCACGCGGGCCACGCGCGTCATGAAGGACTGCATCGTGCTGTTCCTGTGCCGGCGGGGCGGCCGCTACATCGCCGGCGCGCTCAATTTTCGGGGCGCGGATACCCTGTACGGCCGCTATTGGGGCTGCATCGAGGACCATCCGTTCCTGCATTTCGAGGTTTGCTACTACCAAGCCATCGACTATGCGATCGCCGCCGGGCTGAAGCGGGTCGAGGCGGGCGCTCAAGGGCCGCACAAGATCGCGCGGGGCTACCTGCCGGCCGAGACCTACAGCCTGCACTGGTTCCGCGACGAAGGCTTCCAGGACGCGGTGGCGCGCTATCTGGTGGAGGAGCGCCGCGCGGTCGAGGAGGATATCGAGTTCCTCGCCGAGCACTCGCCGTTCCGCGTCGTCCAGGGCGATGCCGAGGACGAGGGAACCGAGGCTCGCTAAACTTGCCTCTGCCGAATCGGAACAGAATCGGGACGCTAGCGATGAGCGACGACTGCATCTTCTGCAAGATCTGCAAGGGCGAGGCGCCCTCGTTCAAGGTCTATGAGGACGCCGAAACCTTCGCCTTCATGGACATCATGCCGCAGGCGACCGGCCACGCGCTGGTGGTGAGCAGGGAACACGCGGCCAATCTGTTCGAGGTCAGCGACCAGGCCGCCGCCGCAGTGACACGCAGCGTCAAGAAGGTCGCGACCGCTATCTGCGCGGTGCTGGCGCCTGACGGCGTCATGATCGCGCAGTTCAATGGCGCGGCGGCGGGTCAGACGGTGTGGCACTACCACGTCCACATCATCCCGCGCACCGAGGGCGTGCCGCTGCAAATCCATGCGCGTGAGCGCGGCGACATGGACGAGATCCGTGCGCTCGGCGACAAGGTCGCCGCGGCGATCAAGTAAGCGCGATCGCGCTTCCCAGCGGCCGGGTGACGTCGGCGAGCCACGCGCACGTCACGTCGTCGACCAGCGGCGACAGAGTGCCGTGCACCCGCGCATGATAGGCGTCGAGCCAGGCGATCTCGTCAGCGGACAGCAGGCCAGGGTCAATCAGTGCACGGTCGATGGGCGCCAGGGTCAGCGTCTCGAAGCACAGCATTGGCCGTTCCGACCCGTCCGCCGCCTCGGCCGCCTGCACCGCCACCAGGTTCTCGATGCGGATGCCGAAGGCGCCCGCCTTGTAGTAGCCGGGCTCGTTCGACACGATCATGCCCGGCATCAGGGCCACGGTACTCGGCATTTTCGAGATGCGCTGCGGTCCTTCGTGTACGGACAGATAGGCGCCGACGCCGTGGCCGGTGCCGTGGTCGAAGTCGAGGCCGGCGCGCCACAGCGGCTCGCGCGCCAGGATGTCGAGCTGCGATCCGGTCGTGCCGTGCGGGAACTGCGCGCGCGCCAGCGCGATATGGCCCTTCAGCACGCGGGTGAAGCGGTCGCGCTGTTCCGAATCCGGCGTGCCGATCGCGACCGTCCGGGTCACGTCGGTGGTGCCGTCGCGATACTGGGCGCCCGAATCGACCAGATAGAGCTGGCCCGGCTCCAGCACCCGGTTGGTGCGCGGCTCGGCGCGATAATGCACGATCGCGCCGTTCGGTCCAGCACCGGAGATCGTGTCAAAGCTCAGGTCTTGCAGCTTGCCGGTCTCGCGCCGCAACGCTTCCAGCCGGTCGGATGCCGTGATCTCGTCCATCCCGCCTTTCGCGCTCTCGCGCGCGACCCAGGCCAGGAAGCGGGTCAGCGCTGCGCCGTCGCGCACATGCGCGGCACGGATGCCATCCAGCTCGACCGGGTTCTTGCACGCCTTGGGCAGGGCGCAGGGGTCGGGCCAGCGCGCGATGCGCGCCTTCGCCTCCGACAGGCAATCGAAGATCCAGGCCGGCGCCGTCGTGGGATCGACCCGCACGGCCTTGCCGGCCGCGCCCAGGTCGCGCAGCGCGTCTACCAGGGCCACCGGTTCGTGCACCCGGACTTCAGGGCTCAGGTGTTCGCGCACCTTGTCGTCTACTTTCGCGGGATCAACGAACAGGTCGACCGTTGTGTCGGCGTGCAGGATCGCGAAGCACAGGACAACCGGGGTGTGCGGAATATCCGCGCCGCGGATGTTCAGCAGCCAGGCGATGGAATCGGGCAGCGTCAGGATCGCGGCATCCAGCAGGTCGTCGGCCAGCTCCCGTCCCAGGCGCTGACGCTTCGTCGCGCTCGCCTCCCCGGCATAGACCGCGTCATGAGCGACCATCGGCGCACGAGGCGGGGCGGGGCGGTCGCGCCACACGCTGTCAAGCGGGTTGGCCTCGCACGCCACCAGCATGGCGCCGGCATGCTCGCACGCCTGGCGCAGGCGCTGGACGCCGTCTGGGGTGTGCAGCCAGGCATCATATCCGACGCGCATACCCGGCGTCAGCGCGCCGCGTAGCCAACTATCCGGCGTCATGTCGGCGATATGCACGGGCTCGAATTGGCTGGTGTCGGTCTGGTCGCGCGCCTGGAGCGTGTAGCGCCCGTCGACGAACAAGGCCGCCTTGTCGCGCAGCACGATCGCGAGCCCGGCGGACCCGGTGAACCCGGTCAGCCACGCCAGCCGTTCCGAGCACGGCGCGACATATTCGCCCTGATGCTCGTCGGCGCGCGGGACCAGGAAGCCGTCCAGGCCCTGCCGCGCCAGCGCGTCGCGCAGCAGCGCCAGGCGCTGCGCCGGAACGCTGTCGGACAGGATGTGCGCCGCTTCGGCCATGCCCCTATCTAGGCTCGGCTCAGCTCCGGCGCAACACGAGTGTTGGCCATTGGCCCAGCACGAAGCGGCGGACCACGGCAAAGCCGTGCGCGCGATAGACGGCGCGCACCGCCGCCTCCTGCCGCGTCAGCAGGCCCGACAGAACGACCCGGCCGTCGGTGGCGGTGCGGTCGCGCATGGCCGGGGCCAGGACCTTGAGCGGCTCGGCCAGGATATTGGCCAGGATCAGGTCGAACCGCGCCCCCGGCGGAATCGCGTCGAAGCCGACCGATTGGAGAGTCCGGACCGTGCCGGCGACGCGGTTGGATTGCGCGTTGGCGGCCGCTGTGCGGACCGCGATCGGGTCGATATCGGAAGCGAGCACCGCGTGTGCGCCGAGCCGCGCCGCAGCCAGGGCCAGCACGCCGCTGCCGCAGCCGAGGTCCAGCACTCGTTGCGGCACGTCGCGCCGACCGAGCCAGTCCAGCGCGCGCAGGCAGCCCTGGGTCGTCTCGTGATGGCCGCTGCCGAAGGCGGGGCCGGCTTCGAGCCGCAAGGTCGACCAGTTGCGCGGTGCGGCGAGATGGCCGCCGACCACCCGGAACCGCCCGGCGCGCACAGCGCCCAGGCCGCGCAGCGATTCGGCGACCCAGTCGCGGTCGGGCAGCGCCTCGACCTCGACCGCGCCGGCAGCGGCCACGCCATCCAGCGCCGCGGTCAGGGCGGCAGGATCGGGCGGGGTGACAAACAGCGCCTCGACAGTCCACGGGCCTTCGTCGGCCGGGATCATCGTCACCGCCAGCGGCGCCGGCTCCTGCGCCTCGAACGCATCCGCCAAGGCCGGGGCGAGGCCGGCCGGCACGCGCAGGCGCGCGATGCTGAGGTTGCCGCTCACGCCCGCTCGACGAAGGAATCGACGACCTTCTTGGTCCCGGCCTTCTCGAAATCGACCGTCAGCTTGTTGCCGTCGACCGCCACGATCCGGCCGTAGCCGAATTTCAGGTGGAACACGCGCTCGCCGGGGCGGTGGGTCGAGGTCGGCTCGCTGGTCACGACCAGCTCGGCCTGGCCCTCGATGATGCGCGGGTCGGTGCGGCGCTGCGGCTCGCCTCGACGCGCGTCGCGCGCCCGGCGCCAGCCCGGCGTGTCGTAGGCACTGGTGAAGGGCGCGGGGCGTTCCTCGAACTGGCTGCCGCCCATGCCGCCATAGATGCCGGGAGCATTCTCGATCTCGACATGGTCGGCCGGCAATTCGTCGACGAAGCGCGACGGCACCGCCGCCTGCCACAGGCCGTGCATGCGCCGGTTGGCGGCATAGAGCACGCTGGCCCGCGCCCGCGCCCGCGTCAGCCCGACATAGGCGAGGCGCCGTTCCTCCTCCAGCCCGGCGATGCCGCTCTCGTCCAGGCTGCGCTGGTGCGGGAACAGGCCTTCCTCCCAGCCCGGCAGGAACACGGTGTCGAATTCCAGGCCCTTGGCGCTGTGCAGGGTCATCAGGTTGACCTTGTCGTCGCTGTCGGCCTGTTCGTTCTCCATGACCAGCGCGACATGCTCCAGGAAGTCGGTCAGGCTGCCGAATTCCTCCATCGCGCGGATCAGCTCCTTCAGATTGTCGAGCTTGCCGGCGGCCTCCGCCGAGCGGTCCAGCCGCCACATCTCGGTATAGCCGGATTCCTCCAGGACGATCTCGGCCAGCTCCGCGTGCGGCAGGTCGCGCGTCCGCGCGCGCCAGCCGTCGAATTGGCGCACCAGCTCGCCCAAGGCGGCGCGGGCGCGCGGCCGGACCTCCTCGGTGCCGGACAGGAGGCGGGCCGCCTCCAGCAGCGACAGGCTCTGGGCGCGCGACGTCTGGTGCAGGATCTGGACGGTTGCCTCGCCCAGGCCGCGCTTCGGCTTGTTCAGGATGCGCTCGAACGCGAGCGAATCCTCGGGCTGCGCCACCACCCGCAGATAGGCCATGGCGTCGCGGATTTCGGCGCGCTCGTAGAAGCGGGTGCCGCCGATCATGCGATAGGGGATTGCAAGGCTGAGGAAGCGTTCCTCGAACGTCCGGGTCTGGAAGCCGGTGCGCACCAGGATCGCGACGGCGGACAGGCGGTGGCCCTTGCGCTGCAGGTTCTCGATCTCTTCGGCGACGACGCGGGCCTCCTCTTCGGCGTCCCACACGCCACGCACCTGGACCTTCTCGCCCGAGGCGGCTACCTCGCTGCGCAGCGTCTTGCCCAGGCGGCCGGCATTGGCGGCGATCAGCCCGGAGGCGGCGCCCAGGATGTGCGGGGTCGAGCGGTAGTTGCGCTCCAGCCGGATGATCGTGGCGCCGGGAAAGTCCTTCTCGAAGCGCAGGATGTTGCCGACCTCGGCGCCGCGCCAGCCATAGATCGACTGGTCGTCGTCGCCGACGCAGCAAAGGTTCGGCCCGTCCGGCCGCCGCGGCCCCGCCAGAAGCCGCAGCCACAGATATTGCGCGACGTTGGTGTCCTGGTACTCGTCCACCAGCAGGTAGCGAAAGCGTCGGCGATAGTCCTCCAGCAGCTCGGGGTGCTGTTGGAATATGGTCAGGCAGTCGAGCAGCAGGTCGCCGAAATCGGTGGCGTTCAGGGTCTTGAGGCGCTCCTGGTACTGACGGTACAGGTCGATGCCACGCCCGTTGGCGAAGCCCTGCGCCTCGTTCGCCGGCACCTTGTCGGGCGCCAGGCCGCGGTTCTTCCAGGAATCGATGTGCCCGGCCAGGGCGCGCGCCGGCCAGCGCCGCTCGTCGACGTTCTCGGCCGACAGCACTTGGCGCATCAGGCGTATCTGGTCGTCGACGTCGAGGATGGTGAAGTTCGATTTGAGCCGCGCCAGTTCGGCATGGCGGCGCAATATGCGCGCGCCCAGCGCGTGGAAGGTGCCGAGCCACGGCATCCCCTCGACCGCGCCGCCGACCAGATGGCCGACCCGCTCGCGCATCTCGCGCGCGGCCTTGTTGGTGAAGGTCACGGCCAGGATCTGGCTCGGGGATGCCCGCCGGGTCCACAGGATGTGGGCGATGCGGGTGGTCAGAACGCGCGTTTTGCCGGTGCCTGCCCCGGCCAGCACCAGGAGCGGCCCGTCCAGCGTCTCCACCGCCCGGCGCTGCTCCGGGTTCAGCGCGGCGAGATAGGGCGGCTCGCGGGCCGGTGGCGGGGGCGCGGGTTCCCGCCGCGGCGCGGGCGCCGTGTGGTCCGCCTCGCCGGCAAGGCCGTCCAGGTCGAACGGATCGTGCAGTGGATTCGCCATCGCGGGCGGAGTCTAGCACACAACGCGAACAAACGGGGCCGAAGTGCCGGCGCGGCGCCGTTCAGCGGCGGATGCCGATGCCGCGCCCGACCGTTTCCGGCCGCGGCAGTCCGGTGTGGGCATGCAGCAGCCGCGCGAACCGCGCCAGGATGTCGGGCGGCATCGGGGCGCTGCGCCGCGCCGCGAGATCGATATGCATGCCGAGCTGCTCCGACGTCGCGGCCAGGTAGGCCTGTTCGGCGTGCCGCATCTCCATCACGTAGTGGTAGCGCTTGGTGTCGTAGTCCAGCAGTTGGAACGTGATCGCCAGCGGGTCGCCTTCGACCACTTCGCGCGCATAGGCGACGCGGATGTCCAGCGTGAAGTGCGAATGATTGGTGCGCCGGATATAGGCGGGGCCGAAATCCAGCCGGTCGTACACCGCGTCCAGCGCCTGGTCGAAGGCCAGCACGTAATAGGCCACGTTCATGTGGCCGTTATGGTCGATCCATTCCGGCCGCACGCGTGCAACCGGCGTGCGCAGCGGCGCCTCGAAGGCGTCGTCCGTTGTGGTCGCCACGCCCGTGATGGCCCTCTATTGCGCGGTGAAGCCGCCGTCGACCACCAGTTCCGAACCGGTCATGAAGCTTGAATCGTCGGAGGCCAGGAACAGGATGCCCTTGGCGATGTCCATGGCCTGGCCCAGTCGGCCGATCGGGTGCATGGCAAGGAAGGCGGCGTGCGCATCGTTGGCGCTGCCGATCAGGCCCTTCTCGGTGACTCGACGCATCACCTCGCTGCCCATGTCGGTCTCGATCAGGCCGGGATGGATCGAATTGACCCGGATGTTGTAGCCGAGGCGCGCGCATTCCAGCGCGGCGGACTTGGTGAACAGGCGCACCCCACCCTTGGACATATGATAGGCGGTGCCGAGCGGCATGCCGATGATGCCGGCGACCGACGACAGGTTGATGATCGCGCGCGAGGCGCCGCACGGCACGCCCTTCGACGCGGCGTATTTCATCGCCTGGACGGCGTATTTGGTGCCCAGGAACACGCCGTCGAGGTTGATGCTGGAGACGCGCCGCCAGTCGTCCAGCGTCATCTCCTCCAGGCCCATCATCATGTAGATCCCGGCATTGTTGACCAGGATCTCGAAGCCGCCCAGCGTGTCGAATGTCTCGCGCGTCGCGCGCTTCCAATCCTCCTCGCTGGTCGCGTCGTGGCGGATGAAGATGGCCTCGCCGCCGTCGGCGCGGATGTCGGCCGCAACCTGTTCGCCGCTGTCCATGATGTCGGTGACGGCGACCTTGGCGCCGGCCTTGGCCAGAAGCTTCGCCGTCTCGGCGCCGATGCCGCGCGCCGCGCCGGTGACGAGCGCAACCTTGCCGTCAACGCGATTCATTATTCCCCCCAATGGTCAGACCCGGACCAGGCCGGCCCGTAGGTTGCTGGCGATCCGCAGAGCATCCGCTTTCAAAGGCTACCGTCATTCCGGAAGCCGCGCAGCGGCTGTCCGGGATCCAGTGAACTGCGAAGACCGCGAGAGTTCTCTGCGAACGAAGCCTACTGGATCGCCGCCTGCGCGGGGATGACATTGGGATGCAGCGCGTAGCCCGGATGAAGCGGAGCGCAATCCGGGATAGTCGCCGCTTCGCGTTCGGCCCCGCATTCCACTGCGCTCCATGCGGGCTACCAGGTTTACGCGGTTGTCCCTCAGGCCTCCGCCTTTTCCGGGATGGCGGCTTCCAGCACCGTGTCGGTGTCGGCGCCGAGGCCCGGTGAGCGCCTGCGATAGGGCAGCCGTTTGCCATCCAGCTTGAAGGGCAGGGCGATCTGCTCGGCCGAACCGTCCAGGCCCGCGTGCAGGATGCCGTTGGCCCGCGTCTGTGCGTGGCCCAGCACCTCCGGCAGCGTGTGCACCGGCGCGTGCGGCACGCCTTGGGCGGTCAGGCGCTCCTGCCAGACGGCGCGCGGCTGGGTGATCGTGATCGCCGCGATCAGCTCCGCCAGTTCGTTGTCGAATTTCGAGCGGCTGCGCGAGGATTTGAACCGCTCGTCGGCAAGCAACTCGGGGCAGTCCAGCGTGGCGCACAGCTTGCGGAAATGGCCGTTATGGCCGGCCATGATCGCGATTTCGCCGTCGGCGGTGGGGAAGTGCCGATTGGGCGCGACGCCGGCGGGGCCGGCGGTGCCCATGCGCTTCGGCGCCCGCTGGTAGTTCAGCAGTTCCGAGAAGGCGAGCGACATCCAGCCCATCGCGGTGTCGAACAGGGCGGTCTCGATTACCGCGCCCTCGCCGATGGCGGCCCGCCGGTGGAGCGCGCCCAGGATGCCGATCGCCGCCCACATGCCGGTGCCCAGGTCGATGATCGGCACGCCGACCCGCACGCCGCGCCGGTCGGCATCGCCGGTCATTTCCGGCATGCCGGCGAAGGCCTGGGCCAGCGGGTCGTAGCCGGGCTGGTCCGCCCATGGCCCCTGGCGGCCATAGCCGCTCGACGCGCAATAGATCAGGCGCGGGTTCAGCTTGCGCAGCGCCTCGGGCGTCAGTCCCATCTTCTCGAACGAACCGGGCCGCAGGTTCTGGATCAGCACATCGGACCGCGCGATCAGGTCGCGGAACTGCTGCTGGCCCTCCGTGTCCCACAGGTTCAGCGTCACCGACCGCTTGTTCCGATTATAGGCGTCGAAGGTGCCGGTGCGTTGGCCGCCGCCTTCCAGCGGCTTGCCCCACTCGCGCGCGGTGTCGCCGCCCTCCGGGTTCTCGATCTTGATCACCTCGGCGCCGAGGTCGGCCAGGATCATCGCGCCGAACGGGCCGGCGACGCTGGTGGTGACGTCGATCACCGTGATCCCGGTCAGCGGCAATGCGCGTTCGGCCGATTCCTGGGGCATGACGTCCTCCCAATCCGTTGTCTGTCGAACGATTATCGGTACCGGGGCGCATGATGTCATGCCCGCCACGCTTGGCAAAGACCTACCGTGCGTCCGCTCAGGACAGGACGTGCGCGTGGTTGAGCGGGCCGTGGCCGGTGCCGAAGCCGGGGGCGGTGCGAATGGCGCGCTGGACATAGTCGTGGGCGCGCGCCACGGCATCGGCCAGGGGCGCGCCCTGCGCCAGGCCAGCGGCGATCGCGGAAGCCAATGTGCAGCCGGTGCCGTGGGTATGGCGCGTCTCGATGCGCGGGGCCGTGAAGGTTGCGGTCCCGTGCGCGTCGGCCAGCAGGTCCGTGACCTGCGGCCCGGCCAGGTGCCCGCCCTTGAGCAGCACCGCGCCGGCCCCCAGGGCCAGAAGGGCTGCGGCGGCGCGTCGCATGTCGTCCATGTTCCGGATCGTGCGGCCGGTCAGTCTTTCGGCTTCGGGCACGTTCGGCGTCAGCACGGTGGCGCGGGGGATCAGCGCGGTCTTCAGCACGTGCAGCGCCGCTGGCTCCATCAGGGCCGCACCGCCCTTGGCGACCATCACCGGGTCGACGGCCAGTGTCATCG
>JBDZUN010000353.1:0-2359 GCA_040255145.1 Hyphomicrobiales bacterium
TGCCACCCTGTCGTCCCGAGGAGGTCGGCGAAGCGGGCATCGGCCGTCGCCCGCCGGCCGCGTTGCCGCTGCCGATCGGCAATCTCCACGGGCTGGTTCATCGGCTGGATCGACAGGCCGTGCGCGACCGCCAGAAGGTGCATGCCCTGCCACACCCGACCGACCTGCAGGTTGCCGCCGCCGGCGTAGCGGTTGGGAATGGAAAGCAGGCCCACCATGCGCGCACTGGGCAGATGCACCTCGCGGGTCTGCCGCTCCCAGTAACGATGCGCCGTGACGGCATCGGGCGCCGGCAACATCTTCGCCGCCAGCAGGGCGCCGGGCGACAGGCCCATGGTGTCGAGGGTCAGCCCGTCGCGGTGGTCCGAAATCTCCCGGTCGCCCTTGCGGAACCAGTGCTGGCTGTCCGCCACCATCTCGGCGTCGGCGACGATGGCGCGGGTCGCGTCCATCACCAGTCGGTTGAACGCCTCCCGCGCCGCGCCGGCCTCGAACAGGTCGAGCCGCACGTCCCGCTTGGTCGCCAGCGCCACGAAACGTTGCGTGAGCGCCTTGGGTACGGCGCGCGTAGGATCGTAGGCGTTCCTGTCGGTGTGGCGCAGCGGGATCCTGGAATAGAGCGCGGGCGCCCCGGCCCGCCCGGGCGCCAGTGTGATCGTTGCGGCGTGCTGGATCGTATCCGGCGGGTCGAGCCGCAAGGGCCCGCCCGCGACCGCGACCGTCGCGGCGAAGCCGTGTGCCGGCGCGGCGAGGACGATGTTGTGGACGGCGCAGCCGAGGCCGATCTGCATTTCGCGGCGGAATGGATCGAATGCGCCGAGATTGCGACGGCGGTCCGCGAACACGTCGATGCGGTCGCCGTCCAGCCGGAAGCGCCAGGGTTGTGTGTTGTGCGGGCTGGCGGCGAGGATCGCCATCTGGATCAGCGCCGGCGGCCCCTGCATCGGCGCGGTGCGCCAGGTCGACCACGGCGCGTATGCGGGCCCGTCGAAGGGCGAAAAGACGTCCTCCCCGGCCGCGCGATAGGCCAGTCCGCCCGCCGCCACGATCGCGGCGCCGGCGCCGCTGCCGCACAGGAAGCGCCGGCGTGTCCATGTCCCGGTTGCGCTATGGATGCCCATTCCCGGCTTCCTCATTCCGCGGCCGCTTCACCACGCGGAAAGCGCCGCCGAGAGTCAACACGGGTTCGCGGGGGCCGTAGCCGGAGCCCGGCGGCCCGGCCGTCCGTCGACAAAAAAAGCGGGGGGCCAAAGCCCCCCGTTGCAGGAACGCGGTATCGCCGAACGAGGATCAGGCGCCGAGCTGCTGAATGGCGCTCATTGTGCAGTATTGCTCGTACAGTTTCGGTTCGTTGTAGACGGTCTTGTAGCCGCCCTCGATCTGACGCAGCGCGTTCCAGTTGCCGTTGGCGCCGCTCTGCACGTCGTGGCAATGCAGCGCGACCCAGCCCCAGACCGGCTCGCCGGAGACTTCGTAGAACTTCTCGCCGTCCGCACGATAGTACATGTCGTAGACGTTCTGCCACTGCTTCCACATCTGGCCGCGGCGGTCGAACATGATCTGGCACAGCGGCAGCATGGTGCGGCCGTCGAAGTAGATCCATTTCTTGCTGTACGGCGAACGCGGATAGCCGGTCGGCTCTTCCTCGAACACAAAAACCTCGGGCACCAGCGAGAACTTGTAGCGCATGTACTTCTTGCCGCTCTTGCCGCCGATCTTGGGCAGGAGCCAGTTCGGGTCCTTGTATGCCCAGTTGCCGACCGGGCCCTGCAGCATCGGCTGCTTCTTGACGATCTTGAAGTTGCCCCAGGTCATGTAGGGGTCGCCGACCATCCAGGCATCCGACAGGTAGGCCGTGCTGCCCGGCGCCATCGGCTCGAACCGCTGGTTGGTCGGGAAGCGCCGGATGCGCTTGAACGCCGGGATGAACCCGTGGAAGTCCGGGAACTGCGTCTGGTCGTAGTTCCAGACCGACAGGTAGGACGTGCCGGCCACGTCGGTCGGCGCGGTATAGAGCGCCGTGTTGTAGCGGGTCTTGGTCGGGTCCATGTACGGCTTCGGGTCGAGCGTGATGCGGCTGGTCGCCTGCACCTCGGCCCAGTAGATGTTGTAGTGGTAGTTGACATCGCCGTTGGCGTTGAGTTCGTCGTTCGTGATGGCGTAGCCGAGCGTGTCGTGGCGACCCCAGCTCAGCGCGTGGCAGCACACCACCTCCTGCGCGGTCTTCGGATCGGGGAACGGAATGCCGCCGATCCACGGATCGGTCGTGCCCTTGACCCGGACGTTGCCCTTCTCGTCGAAGGCCGCCTTGCCGCGGTTCGCGTCCGTCGCCTTCAGGAAGGCGGCGGGGTTCAGCTGG
>JBDZUN010000354.1:0-2347 GCA_040255145.1 Hyphomicrobiales bacterium
GCGGCGGCAGAGGTGGCGAAGTACCACGCCGCCTGCTCCGGCGTCGGGTTGCGCCAGGAAATGGTGAACAGGTTCAGGCCCCGGCCCAGCGCGTGCTCGAAGAAGCTGCGCTGCGGCGCGAGATCGAGGAAGTAGTACTTGCCGATCGGCGGCGGCACGATCAGCAGCGGCCGCGCCCGCACCTCCGCGCCCGGCGGCCGGTATTGCAGCACCTCGATCACCTCGTTACGGAACACGACCGCGCCTTCGCTGGCCGCCATGTTCTTGCCGAGCTCGAAGCCGGAGGCGTCGACCTGGGTCGGGATGGTGCGTTGCTCGGCCAGGTCGCGCAGATAGTTCTGGAACCCGCGCATCAGGCTGCCGCCGCCGCTCTCGAACGCCTTCTGCAGCGCGGCCGGATTGCTCAGCAGGAAATTGGTCGGCGCGAACGCGCTGGTCAGCACGGAGCCGGCGAAGCGCGCGCGCTCCTTGTCGCGCCAGTCGGCGGGTTCGAGACCCTCGACGAAATTCGACACCGCGTCCGACCAGGCCAGGTAGGACTGCGCCATCATCTTGTAGGCGGGATGGTCAGCCCAGGCCGGATTGCGAAAGCGCCAGTCCTGCTTCTTCGGCGCGACGTCCGAGGCGCCGACGCCGATCCTGAGCGATTCGAAAGCGAGCCGCATCGCGGCATCCGCCGCCTGGTCGCTCTTGGCCAGCAGGCGCAAGGCGGCGAAGGCGCCGTTCAGATCGGGCTGACGCTCGCCCGCCGCTTCCTGTTCAGGGCTCCGGTCCGTGGTCGCCATGGCGATCTCCCTCCCCAATGGCTTTAACCATTCTGGCTCCGGCGCATGCAGGGAAACAAGGGGGAGCAGCAGAAAGTCCGACTTTCGGTTCAGGCCAGCGAGTGGGTTACGCCACGGGCGACCATAGCCGGGTCGGCGACGAAATCGCGGACGAGCCCGGCAACCTCCTCGGCGTGGGTCAACACGAACAGGTGGCCGCACGGCAGGATGCGCAGGCGCGCACAGGAGATCAGGCTGGCCATGATGCGGCCGTTGATCGCCGGGGCCAACGGATCGTCATCACCCGACAGGATCAGCGTCGGCTGCCGCAGCAAGGGCAGGAAATACAGGCTGGACCAGCCCATGGCCGCCAGCATCTGGAGATAGTAGCCACCGCCGCGATTGCCGTGCAGCCGCTCCCAATGGTCGGAAATCCGCTCGGGCGCGTTACGGAACACGCCGCCGTAGATTTTCGGCGCCTGCGCCAGCATCGCGTCGCGATTGCCGTAGCGTTCCGGGCCGAGCATGTGGACCAGGGCGCTGAGCGAGCCCGGCACCATGGTCATGCCGGGCACCGTCGCCGCCAGGATCAGGCGGCGGCAATGGGCCGCCTCGGACCACGCGAATTGCTGGGCCAGCAGGCCGCCCCAGGAAACGCCCATGACGTCCGCCCTCGGATGGCCGAGCGTATCCAGCAACCGCCGCACCAACCGGGCGAGGGACCAGAACCGATATGGCCACCGCGGCGCGGGCGAGCCGCCGATGCCCGGCACGTCGAAGCGAATCACCTCGGTCCCGGCCATCGCGTCGCCGAGCGCCGCGACCAGGGGATCGAGCAATTCGAGGTTCGCGCCGATCCCGTTGCAGAACAGCAGCGGCGTGCCCGTCCCGCGGCCCGGCCGGATCGCCACATTCAGCGGCTGGCCTTCGACATCGACGATGCCGGTAAAGGGTTCGTTCCGCCGCTTCCACGGCGCCGCATCCGCGCGCGCGCTCATGCCAACCCTCGATTCCCCGTGCATCCTGCCGCGCAGCTTTGCACCGGACATTGACGTCGGATAGTGGCCCCGGAGGCGAGCGCCTCGGCATTCGGTTGGAACGCGGTCCTTCGGTCGATCGTCTATTGGAACGTTTCTTCGGGAAATACGCCCCAAAGCTGGTCGCGCAGAATCCAGCCGTCGTAGCCCTTGGCCCGGAACGCGCACCAGTCGCCTTTGCACGCACCAATCGCGCCGACCACGCCCGGTGAAAGCAGCGCGACCGTGGCGGCATCGGCCGCCGGTTCGTCGCGCAGGGCGCGCACCGCCCCCGTCACCAGCCCGGTGCGCTTGCCGCTCAGCAGGTTCTTCTGCACCCAGCCGACGGTATTGTCGTGGTCGCGAATCTGCCGCCACAGATCGTATTCGGCGATGATCTCGACCGGCAGGCCACGCCGGAGATAGACCCACATGATCGGGTACTGCCGGCCCGGCCCCTTGCGCAGGTTGACCTTGCCGGAACCGAGGCTGACGAAGCGCGGCAGCGGCAGGCCGGACGGGCCGACCGTCGGCGCGGGCGCCGGCAGGACCGGCCGCGCCGGCGCC
>JBDZUN010000101.1:0-11680 GCA_040255145.1 Hyphomicrobiales bacterium
GACTACGTTGCATTGAACGGCGAGGCCGGCGCGCGCGACGCCGGCCGCCTGCGCCTGGAAGGCAAGGACTATCCGGTACAGGACGGCGACGTGCTGCACTTCCGCTTCGCGACCTGACGTCACCCCGCGTCATTGCGAGGAGCGGTCGGCGACGAAGCAATCCAGGCTGATGCGCCGACTCAACGCGGATTGCGTCCCGCTGCGACGATAACGAAAACGCCTTCTGGTTCCCTCCCCCTCGTGGGGAGGGTGGTCCCGAGCACGAGCGAGGGGACCGGGTGGGGGCTGCGGCGACGAAGATCACCCCACCCGGCTGCTGGCACAGCCACCCTCCCCATCGAGGGGAGGGTAGTCGTTCTTGCGAGGCGTATCAGCGCGCGCCGCTGTCGCGGGCGGGCGCGGCCCTAAATCGCGTCGGCCCCGCAAGTCAGCAGGACGTGATAGCGCGGCGCGGCATAGGCCAGGTAGTGCAACGCCCTGGCCGCCAGCACATCGCCCCAGCGGGCCGCCTCCAGCACGTGCTGCTCGGCCTCGGCGTCGTCCGCGAACTCGTCGGCGTCGTCATAGGCCGCGATCCGCGCCGCCTGCGGGTCATGGCGGAAAATGCCCCAGCCATCGGCCAGTGCCCGCTCCTGATCTTCCGTGCTCCACGTCGGCATGGTGCCCCCCGTCGGTCCTGAATCGCCCTCACCTGCCGTTGTTATCGGGAATTCGTCAACGGAATCGCAACGCCGCCGCCCACGCCACGCCGGTCACTTGCACGGCCGGGCCGAATTGACCCGATACCGCTGTCCGCCGACCACAAGGTCCTGCCATTCCGGGGCTACCGCCTGGAACGGCTCGGTGCGGAAGACCTTGAACGAATCGGCGCAGAACGCCCCGGTCAGGCCGCCAACGGAAACCCACCCCGCCGGCGTCCGCTGATAGACGTCGATGCGGTAGGCGGCTTTCAGCACGACCTCGTCCGTGCCGTCGCCGTTCAAATCGACGAGAAGCGCGATACATTGCGCCCGATGTTCCCGCAGACAGGGCGGCGCCTCCCGCCCCTGCTTTGCCCAATCCTGGCGCAGGAAGTCTTCAGGCAAAGTCCGCCCCGGCGGGCGGACGGCGATCTGCGCGGTCATCTCCGCCGGTGACGGCGCGGGTGGATTGCTGGCATTGCCGGCCAGCGCATCGCGTGCACGGGCGGCGACATGCGCGGCGTCCGGCCCGCCCGACTCGTCCGCGAGGCGGCGCAGGGCCGCCTTGCCATAACGCGCACCGTGCCGATGCAGGAAGGCGAAGTCGAACGCCTCCGGCGACGTCTTGCCGGCCGCAAGGCGGCGCATCTGGTCGGCGACGGACAGGCGCGCCGGGTCGACGATCGGCGAGAACAACGCGAGAATCAGCGCGATTGCGACGAACGCGGCGGCGACGTTGGTGCGCGCCACCGCCTCGCCCCATCGTCCCGGCCACAAGGCCGCCGCGGCATAGCCCAGGGCATAGACGGTCGCCGCAACGAGGCACGCAACCGCGCCGATCCGATCGGGGGTCAGGCCGTGCTGATCGACGCGCAGCCACAGGCCGTAGACCGCGAGCGCGACGAGCGGCGCCAGCACCAGCGCCGCCGCGCGGGTCGGCAGCCGCAGGACACGCTGGCCCGGCGCCTGCGGCCGGCCGTCCTGGAACGCCGCGTTGGCCAGCACGACCAGTGCGGCGCAGGCGACCAGCAGGCTGGCGGTGACGTGATGGACCGACCACAGCCGCCCGAGCCCGGTGAACGGCAGCGCGGCCAGGAACCCGACCGCCAGCACCGCCATGACCGGCAAAAGCCAGGACAGCAGGTTCAGCACCAGCACGCGCACGGCGCGCACCACGTTCTCGCGCAGGTCGGTCAGGTGGATGCCCGCGCCCAGCATCAGGGCGGTGACCGGGATGAGGAACCAGTCGTGGCGCATCAGCCGGCCCAGGAAATCCAGGCCGATCAGGTGGAACATCGCCGCGCCGGCGGACAGCAGCGACCAGAACAGGCCGACGAACAGGAAGGCGAGCACGAGCCGGATGGCCAGCGTCCACGTCACCTCGAAATAGGTGCGGTAGTCCGGCACGTACCGGCGCGCCGTGTCGCCGGCCGTCACCAGCGCGTGCGCGATGAACAGCATGGCCGCACCGTAGAAGACCAGCTCGCCGGAGGGCATGGGACGGCGCCCGGCCGCGGGCAGGCGCAGCACGTCGTGCACCGAAAGTCCGGCCAGCACCAAGGCCGCGACGACCGTCCATATGATCAGCGTGACCGGCCGCAGCCGGCCAAGGCCGAACTGGACCGCGACCGGCACGGCACAGCCGACGAAGGCCAGGGCCGCGAACAAGGCGGCGGCGGGATGACCCGCCGTCCACGGATGGACGGTGCGATAGAGCCACAGCAACGCCGCGCCCTGGACCAGCGCGACGACCAGCCGGGCGACGGCGACGTGGCGGGGCACCGCCGCGTCATCGTTTTCGTGCACAGCGTCAAGCATAAGGCACCGCCACGCGGCCGATGCGCTCCCGCGCGATGATCATCTTCTGGATCTGCGGCGTGCCGTCGCCGATCTGGAGGCCCATCACGTCGCGCAGGCGCTGCTGGTGCGGCATGTCCTTGGAATAGGCGAAATGCCCGGTGCAGATGATGCAGTCATGGATCACGTCGAACGCGACCTTGGGCGCGAACCACTTGCACATCGCGGCCTCGGCCGTATGCGGCTTACCCCGGTCGCGCAGCCACAGTGTCTTGTAGCAGAGGAGCCGCGCCGCCTCGATATGCGTCTCGGCCTCAGCCAGCGGTTCGGTCACGCCCTGGTACTTGGCGATCGGCATGCCGAACGCCTTGCGTTCCTTCACATAGTCCCAGGTCTCGGCCAGCGAGGCGGACGCCGCGCCCAGGCACATCAGGCCGATCAGCGCGCGGCTGTAGTCGAAGCCCTGCATCACGGTGCGGAAGCCCGCGCCCTCCGGCCCGATCAGCATGCCTTCCGGCACGCGCACGTCGTCGAAGAACACCGAGCCGCGTCCGACCACGGACGATCCGACGTCGTCGAACCGGGTACGGACGATGCCGTCCAGGTCCATCGGTACCAGGAACGCGCTGACGCCGCGCGCGCCTTCGCCGCCCGTGCGCGCGGCCAGCACCATCAGGTCGGCCTGGGCGGCGAGCGAGATCGAGGTCTTCTCGCCGTTCAGCACATAGGAGTCGCCATCGCGCCGCGCGCGCAGCGAGAGGTGCGCAGCGTCGGAGCCGCCGCCCGGTTCGGTCAGGCCGAGCGCGATCAGCGTCTCGCCCGCGCACAAGGACGAGATCACGTCGCGCGCGACCTCTGCTGCTGCGTGGCCCGCCACCATGTGGCCCATCAGCGAATCGAGCAATTGGACGTAGGAGACGTTGAAGTCGCCGCGCGCGATCTCCTCGACGATCACGCCGCCGGTTACGCCGTCCTGGCCGCCGCCGCCGAACTCCTCCGGCAGGTCGGCGCCGATCAGGCCGAGGCCGCCCATGGCGCGCAGCAGGTCGCGGTCGATGCGGTCTTCCAAATCGCGCGCCTGGTAGAGCGGCGCCAGCCGCTCGGCCGCGAAGCGCGCGGCGAGGTCGCGGATCGAATCCTGCTCGGGCGTGAAGCCGAAATCCATTTCAAGTCCTTCCCCTGGGCCATGGGCGGTACGGGCCGGCGGTGCGATCCGGTGCTAGGATGCCCAAAGGCATCAGCGAGGGCGAAACCGATGAACAGCAGCACCGCGCCGGCCTGGCCGGCACTCGACTATGCCGCATGGCGGGACACCGCGGAAACGCTGCAATTGTGGACGCAGGTCGTCGGCAAGGTGCGGCTGGCGCTGACCCCATGGCTGAACCATAGCTGGCATGTGCCGCTCTATATCACCGCGCGTGGCTTGGGCACCTCGCCGATCCCGTTCGACGGCGAGAGCCTGGAGATCGACTTCGACCTCGTCGCCCACGCCCTTTCCCTCAGGACCAGCCGGGGCGATACGCGCACATTCCCGCTGCAGCTGCAGAGCGTCGCCCACTTTCACCGCGCGGTCATGGCGGCACTGGCCGAGCTTGGCGTCGCCGTGCGCATCGATGACATGCCCAGCGAAGTGCCCGACCCGATCCGCTTCGCCGAGGATCAGGTGCACGCCGCCTACGATCCGGCGGCGGCGCACGCCTTCTGGCGCGCGCTGGTCCAGGTCGACCGGGTGTTCAAGCTGTTCCGCACTGGTTTCATCGGCAAGGCGAGCCCGGTGCACCTGTTCTGGGGCAGCTTCGACCTGGCCGTCACACGCTTTTCGGGGCGGGCGGCGCCAATGCACCCGGGCGGCGCACCTGGCCTGGCCGACGCGGTGACGCGCGAGGCCTATTCGCACGAGGTCAGCAGCGCCGGCTTCTGGCCAGGCAGCGCCGCGTTTCCCCAGGCGGCATTCTATTCCTACGCCTACCCGGAGCCGCCCGGCTTCCGCGACCGGCCGGTCGGGCCGGACGGCGCCCGCTTCGACACAAACTTAAGCGAATTCATCCTGTCCTACGACGTGGTGCGCAACGCGCCCTCGCCCGACGCCGCGCTGCTGGAATTCCTGCAGACGACCTATGCGGCGGCGGCCGATTGCGGGAAATGGGACCGCGCCGCACTGGAAGCGCCGTTGGGCCAGCCCGGCGTGCCGCGCCCCGTGGGCTGACCGCGCTGGGCGGGTTCGCGCCCGATCTGATTGGAACGGCCGCAGGTTACACGGACGGCTTGATCGCCTTGGCCGTAACGTACCAACCGAACAGGTTTTCGAGCGGCAAGCGTTTCTGCATAGAGGCTACAAAGCGGAACGGCAGGACGTGTTCTGCATAAAGTTGATGGATCGAGACATCCTCAATTTCGAACTTCTGCAATAACGCTCTCATGTCGCCGCGCGAATAAAGCCTGACATAGGGCTTGAACCGGACACCGTCCGCGCCGCGTTCGATCAGCGAAAGCAGCCCGTCATACCCCAGACGGAACAGTTTCCCCTTTAGGATTCCGTTCCTGAACAATAACGCAAACAAATGATGAGCCGACCATTTGTGATAGAGTCCAACCATAACTGTGCCACCCGGTTTGAGGACTCGATAGATTTCGTCCAAAACGGTGCGCGATTCTGGAATATGGTGGATCACGCCGAACGAATAGACACAATCAAAGTATCCATCAGGGTACGGCAGATCGGTCGCATCGGCGCGACGGATGATCGCCGTCAATTCCCTCACGTGAAAATTCCGTTCGGCCAGCGCGATATGATTCTCCGTGATATCGACGGCATGGCATTCGGCGCCGGACTTCGCGAATTGGACCAAATCGATTCCCTGCCCGACGCCGATCTCCAGTATCTTCTTTCCGTCGAACGCGGAGAAGTCAAAATACTGTCTTTGCCAATATTGTTGCCTATAGCGCTCGTCTTCAACGCGAATGAAATACTCTAATGTGCCATCGGCATCGCCGTCCTGCCCACATGCCAGATTATTCCATTGGTCCATGGCCCGGGCTCTGGCGTCTGCGTCAACCTGCATGAAAGCTCCCTCCCGAGCCGCATCGCGAATTGGCGTGGCGAAGTCTGGTGACAAGATTACTGCCACCCATCCTTTACACGGCCCAGATGCTGGCGCAACCGCGCGGGCCCCGGTGCGAAATCCTGCTCGACCCACCATTCCTCGGTCGCGCGCAGGGCGCGGCCGAGCGCCGGGCCGGGGGTCAGGCCGAGCGCGAGGGCGTCCTCGCCGGTGAGCGGAAACCTGGGTACGGGCCAGTCCTCCGCCGCCGCCAGGATTTCGCCCCATGCCGCGGCGTCGGGCGCGGCGTCCCCGGCCCAGGCGAGCAGCGCGCGGTCGCGGAACACCGGCTTGCCCAGGCGATAGACCGCGGCGCGCAGCGCGCGGCCGCCCATACCGGCCGCGACCGGCGGCTTTGACCCCGCCATGGCGACCAGCCGGTCGCGTTCGGCATTGCTGAGGCGCAGGCGTCCGGCGAGGCCCGCCATGCCGGCGGCATCGACCTCCGCCATCGCGGCGAGCCGCAGGAGCGGGTCGGCCGCCCCCGCCACGTCCCGCAACGCGACCAGCCGGGCCAATCGGTCCAGCCCGTCCGCCTCCGGCACCACGATGCCAAGCGCGCCGGTCGCCGTCATTGCGTGCAAAGCCGGCACCGGATCGGGCGCGGCCAGCAGCTTCAGAAGCTCCGCCCGCACCCGCTCGGCCGACAGCCGCCGTAGGCCCTCGCGCGTCGCCGTGATCGCGTCCAAGGCCTCGGCATCGAGTGGCCCTTCGCCGTACCAGGCGGCAAAGCGGAAGAAGCGCAGGATGCGCAGGTAATCCTCGGCGATCCGGGCGCGCGCGTCACCGACGAAGCGCACCCGCCGCGCGGTCAGGTCGTCGAGGCCACCGACCGGGTCGTAGAGCGCGCCGTCGGGATCGGCATAGAGCGCGTTCATCGTGAAGTCGCGCCGGCGGGCATCGGCCAGCCAGTCGCCGGTGAACGCGACCTCGGCATGGCGGCCGAAGCTGCGCACGTCGTGCCGCAAGGTCGTGATCTCGAAATGCCGGCCGCCGGCCACGGCGGTCACGGTGCCGTGGGCAAGACCGGTCGGCACCGCGCGGATGCCGGCCGCCTCCAACAGCGCGATCACGGTCTCCGGCGGGTCCGGGGTCGCGATGTCGATGTCGTCGACCGCGCGGCCCATTAGCGCATTGCGTACGCAGCCGCCGACGAAGCGCACCGTCTGGCCGCGCGCGGCCAGCGCCGCCAGCACGGCGCGGGTCGCCGCCTGCTGCCGCCACGGCGCATCGGGCAGGCGCGCGCCGGCCTCCGCCGCGTTCACCGTCCGGCGCCGGCGTCAGGTTTTCTCGGACAGCGCGCTCTCCTCGGGCACCGGGCCATAGAGCCGCTCCCACAGGTTGACCAGCATGCCCGCGGTCGCGCCCCAGATGTAGTGGCGGCCATAGGGCATCGCATAATATTGGCGCATCACGCCGTTATAGTCCTTCTGGTGGCGCTGATGGTTGGCCGAGTCCATCAGGAAGGCGAGCGGCACGTCGAAGATTTCCGCGACCTCGGCCTCGTGCGGCGCGACCGAGAAGCCGTCCTTCAGGAAGCCGATCACCGGCGTGATGGTGAAGCCGGTGCCGCTGTAATAAGGCCCGAGCTGGCCCGCGATGTCGACATAGAGGCGGTCGAGCGCGATCTCCTCCTCCGCCTCGCGCAGGGCGGTTTCGACCGGGTGCGGATCGACGGGATCGACGCGGCCGCCGGGGAAGCTGATCTGGCCGGCATGGTTGCTGAGGTGATCCGCGCGGCGGGTCAGCAGGACGTGCAGTTCCTCGTCACGCTCGAACAGCGGCACCAGGACTGCGGCCGGCGTGAACGGTCGGCCCGCCGCGAGCTGCGCGCGCAACTCCGGCTGATAGCCGAAATCGCCGGCCGGGCGCGGCCCCGACGGCTGCGGCGCGGCCAGGCGCTGGGCGATGAAGGCGCGCATTTCCTCGCCCGTCATGCGCCGGGCTCCGATGCCTGGCCGAGCGGGAAACGCACCCCGCCGCTGCGGACAAACAGGCCGCCTTCCCCGTCCTCCTCGGCCAGCGCGACCAGGTCGTAGAACACCGCCCGCGCGATCAGCGCTTCCAGCCGGTCGCGCACCAGCACATAGGGCGACGGCTCGCCGGTCGCCGGGTGGGTTTCGACCCGGATCGGGTGTTCGCCATCCGCCGCCACGGTGTCGCCGACATTGGTGCGGAAGGTCAGGGTGCGCGCCGCGCCCTCCCCCGCCATCTCCATCGCGACCGCGACAAAGGGCGCGTCGTCGACCTGGATGCGCACCTTCTCGGCCGGCGTGACCAGATAGTAGGCGTCGTCCGGGTCACGGCGCAGAATGCCGGAGAACAGCCGGACGAGGCCGAATCGCCCGATCGGTGCGCCCTCGTGGAACCAAGTGCCGTCGCGCGCGATGCGCATGTCGATATCGCCCCGGAACGGCGGATTCCATCGCTGTACCGGCGGCAGGGCGCGCGCGCCCTCATCCCCCTCGACCTTGTCGAGGCCTTTGAGCAAAGCCGCGCCTGAACCCAAATCGACAGCCACACCGTACCTCCTCAAACCGCGACCGGAGGCGGGTCCGCGGGCTATCCCGTCCGCCGTCTCCGTCCTATAGTGTCGCGCTAGTGCAGATTTAGGCCAATGCAGGATGTGAGTGAAGCCGACGCCCCGATCCTCCGCGAAGTGGAGGCGCTGGGCGACAAAGTGACAACGATCCGCGAGGCGATCGGCCGCGTCGTTTTCGGGCAGCACGAGGTCGTCGACCAGGCGCTGATCACGCTTCTGGCCGGCGGTCACGCGCTGCTGGTCGGCGTACCCGGCTTGGCGAAGACGCGCCTGGTGGAAACGCTGGGCGCGGTGTTCGGCCTGGACGAACGGCGGGTGCAGTTCACGCCCGACCTGATGCCGGCGGACATCATCGGCTCGGAAGTGCTGGAGGAACAGGACGGCCGCCGCGCCTTCCGCTTCATTCCCGGCCCGGTCTTCTGCCAGTTGCTGATGGCCGACGAGATCAACCGCGCCTCGCCGCGCACGCAATCCGCGTTGCTGCAGGCGATGCAGGAGCATCACGTCACGGTGGCCGGCAACCGCTACGACCTGCCGCGGCCGTTCCACGTCCTGGCGACGCAGAACCCGCTGGAGCAGGAGGGCACCTATCCGCTGCCGGAGGCGCAGCTCGACCGCTTCCTGATGCAGATCGACGTGGATTATCCCGACCTCGCGGCCGAGCGGCGGATCCTGATCGAGACGACCGGCATTCACGACGAGAAGCCGGCGCGCGTCCTGACGGCGGACGAGCTGATGGCGGCGCAGCGGCTGTTGCGCCGCGTCCCGGTCGGCGAGCGCGTCGTTGACGGCATCCTGCGCCTGGTCCGCGCCGCGCGGCCGGAGCAGGACGCGGTGCCGGAAATCCGGCAATGGGTCGCCTGGGGGCCGGGGCCGCGCGCCAGCCAGGCATTGATGCTTGCGGTCCGCGCCCGCGCCCTGCTCGAGGGACGGCTGTCGCCCTCGCTCGACGACGTGGAGGCGCTGGCGGCGCCCGTCCTGCGCCACCGCATGGCGCTGACCTTCGCCGCGCGGGCCGAGGGCCTGACCGTGGCCGACGTGGTGGAGCGGCTGATCCGGCTGCCGGCGTAGCATCCCGGCGCCGCCGCGATGAAACCGTCCCCTTCCGAACGGCTGAACGAGGCGGCGCGGGAATTGGCCGCGCCGCTGCCGCCGCTCCTGGCCGAGGCCGAGCGCATCGCCAACGCGGTCGCGCCGGGCGCGCACGGGCGGCGGCGCGCCGGCCCCGGCGAGACGTTCTGGCAATTCCGCCGCTATGTGCCGGGCGACCCCACCGCGCGGATCGACTGGCGGCGCTCCAGCCGTTCCGACCACGTCTTCGTGCGCGAGAACGAGTGGGAGGCGGCACAGACGGTATGGCTGTGGCGCGACGGCTCGGCCTCGATGCGCTATCGCTCGGCCGCGGCCGGCGTCGAGAAGGGCGCGCGCGCCAACCTGCTCCTGCTCGCGCTGGCGGTGCTGCTGACGCGCGGCGGCGAACGGGCCGCGCTGCTGGACGGGACCGTGCCACCGGGCAGCGGCCAGCCGACGCTGCGCCGCATCGGTCACGCGCTCGAAGACCCGGCCGCGCCCGTCGCGGCGACCGGCCTGCCGCCCGAACGCGCGCTGCCGCGCCACGCCCGGCTGGTGCTGATCGGCGATTTCCTGGATCCGCTGGAGCAATGGTACGCCGCGATGCGGTTCCATACCGCGCAAGGCGCGCGGGGACACCTGGTGCAGGTGCTCGATCCCGCCGAGGAGGACCTGCCGTTCACCGGACGGACGCGGTTCGCCGGGCTGGAAGGCGACGGCGATCTCCTGGTCGGCCGGGTCGAGGGTCTGGTCGAGCCGTATCGTGAGCGCATGCGCGGCCGGCGCGCGGCGCTGGCCGCCTTCGCCCACGCCGCCGGCTGGACCTATACCAGCCACCGGACCGACCGGCCGCCGGCGAGCACGCTGCTGGCGCTGCACAACGCGCTGTCTGGCGGGGTGCGCCGCCGGGCGCGAGGCGCGGCCCCGTGACGTTCCTGGGCAGTCTCGGATTCACGACGCCGTGGTTCCTGGCGGCTTTGGCCAGCCTGCCGGTGCTCTGGTACCTGCTTCGCATCTCACCGCCGCAGCCACGCCGCATTCCCTTCCCGCCGCTGCGCATCCTGCGCGCGCTGACCCAGCGCGAGGAGACGCCGGCGCGGACGCCGCCCTGGCTGCTGCTGCTGCGCCTGGTCATCGCGACGCTGGTCATCGTCGCGCTGTCGGGGCCGGTGCTGAACCCGGAGGCAAGCCTGGCCGGCGGCGGCCCGGTCGTGCTGGTCGTCGACGACGGCTGGGCCGCCGCGCCCGATTGGACCGCCCGCGTCCAGGCCGTCGATTCGCTGATCGAGCGGGCCGAACGGTCGCAGCGGCCGGTGGTGCTGCTGGGCACCGCGCCCCGCGCCGGCCCGCCGGAGCCGATCTCGCTGCACAGCCCGGGCGAGGCGCGCCGCATGCTGCGCGCGCTGCGCCCGCTGCCGTGGAACACCGACCGCGCGGCGCTGGCCCAGCGCATCGCCAAGGCCAACCTGCCGACCGGCGCCGACGTGTTCTGGGTGTGCGACGGGCTCAAGGACGGCGGCGCCATCCCCTTGGGCGAGGCGCTGCGCGCGCTGGGCGGCGTCCATGTCATGGTCGCGCCCGCCACCGTGCTCGGGCTGAGCCGGCCGCAGGTCGACCGGCGCACGCTGACCGCGCGGGTCGTGCGCGCGACGGCCGGCATGCCGCAGGGGGTCGAGGTGCTGGCGGCGACGCGCAAGGGGCTGGTGCTGGGCCGCGCGGTCGCCCGATTCGGCGCCGGCGACCACGCGGCGCTGGCCGCGTTCGACCTGCCGGCCGAGGCGCGCAACCAGGTGGCGCGGCTGTCGCTGGCGCAGGGCGGCTCGGCCGGCGGGGTCGTGCTGCTCGACGAAACGTCGGCATGGCGCGTTGTCGGCCTGGTCGCCGAGGGCGACCTGGAGCAGGACCAGCCATTGCTGTCGACGGCGTTCTACCTCGACCGCGCGCTGTCGCCGTTCGCGGACATGACCAAGGGCGACCTGGAGAGCCTGCTCCAGCGCCAGCTATCGGTGCTGGTCCTCGCCGATGTCGGGCACGTGCCGCAGGTCGAAGCCGACCGGATCGCCGCCTGGGTCCGCGACGGCGGCGTGCTGGTGCGATTCGCCGGCCCCCGATTGGCCCAGGCCCAGGCGGACGGCGGCGCCCCCGACCCGCTGCTGCCGGTGCCGCTGCGCCAGGGCGACCGCGCGCTGGGCGGCGCGCTGTCCTGGGAGAAGCCCGCGCACCTTGCGCCATTCGACCCGGCCAGCCCGTTCGCCGGCCTGACCATCCCGCCCGACGTGGTGGTCAAGCGGCAGGTGCTGGCCGAGCCCGGCCCGGAACTGAGCGAGCGCACCTGGGCGCGGCTGACCGACGGTACGCCGCTCGTGACCGGCATGCGCCAGGGTGACGGCTGGATCGTGCTGTTCCACGTCACCGCCAACGTCGACTGGTCCAACCTGCCGATGTCCGGCCTGTTCGTCGAGATGCTCCGGCGGCTGGTCGACCTCGGC
>JBDZUN010000102.1:0-11641 GCA_040255145.1 Hyphomicrobiales bacterium
ATGCGGCCGCCCTTGACCGCGATGTCGCCGACGAAGGCCGGCATGCGCGTGCCGTCGACCACGCGGCCGCCGCGAATGACCAGATCGTACTCGCCCGATGAACCTGTCATGCGTTCCTCCCTACACTGGCGGCTTCGATTCTTTTTCCGCCATTTCCCGATTGTTCCGTGTTCTGTCGATTATGGCTTTACGGCGCGTTTGCGCCCCGGCCGGCGCGCGGCCTTGGCCGGCTCGCGTCCGGCGCCGCCGGCGTCCTCCATCAGGTCGACCACCAGGTGCAGGCGCGGCGCCGGGACGCGGCTGTGCGCCAATGTCAGATGGCGGAGATAGTCCGCCGCGGGCGCCAGCAATTCCGACGGCACGTCACGCAGCAGCGCGGCGAAATAGGCCTCGGCGCGCGCGTCGGTATCGGCCAGGAAGCGGACGCCGCGCTCGGTCAGCGTGACCACGCGCTCGCGACCGGACGACGGGTCCTCGCTGATCGCGATCAGCCCGAGCGGCGGCCGCGCCATGGCGCGCAGCGCCTTGGAGATCGCCGAGCTGGTGATCTCGAACCAGGCATGCAGCGCCTGCTCGACCGTCTTGCGCCGGATGCGCCGGCCATCCTCGCCCTCGGAGCGGATCACCTGCAGGATCACCACCTGCTTGCGCGACAGCACCCCGCCGCTCAGCACGTCCTCGATCGCGCCGGCGACCTGATAGTGGATGGGATAGAAGAACCGCAGCAGGTCGGCGGGCGCGACCGCCCGATCCGCCCCGTTCGCGGCCGACGTATCGTCTCGCCATGTCTCGGCCATCGGAACCCTTTCCGCCGCGACCCGAGCCCTGAAGCGTGCCAGCATGTCGCAGGGCCATAAAATATGCCCCTGGACAATAATGTCCAGTCGGACATAATTCACGCAAGGACCAGATGCGACCGGCGGCACGAACCGGCCGGCGCGGCAAGGGAGCGCCCGATGAAATTCATGACATTCATGCTGCCGGCGATTCCGGGGACGCTGGACGAGCGGCGTCAGTTGCGCCCGATCGCGCACCGGCCCGAACGGTTCCAGCAGATGATCCGCGAGATCACGGAGCTGTCGCAGATGGCCGAGGACCTGGGCTTCGAGGCGGTCGGCTTCCCCGAGCATCACCTTCATACCGAGGGGCTGGAGATGGGCAGCCTGCCGCTGCTCTATCAGCACGTCATCCACAACACCAAGCGGGTCAAGGTCGGGCCGATCGGCTATGTGCTGGCGGGCTGGAACCCGCTGCGCCTGGCGCTGGAGATCGCCTGGCTCGACCAGCTGACCAAGGGGCGCACCTTCGTCGGCTTCGCGCGCGGCTATCAGAATCGCTGGCTGCGCCAGATGGCCCAGAAGGTCCATGTCAGCGCGACGCGCAGCGACAAGAGCGAGGCCGACAAGGCCAACCGCGAGGCGTTCGAAGAGGTGTTCCGCTTCCTCAAGCTCGCCTGGGGCGACAAGCCGTTCCGCGTCAAGGGCAAGCACTACGAATATCCGATGCCCTACGACAACCCGGAACTCTGGCCGCCGCACGAATGGACACGTGCGATGGGCTCGCCCGGCGAGGTCGACGACCAGGGCCTGCTGCAGATGATCGACGTGGTGCCGAAGCCCTATCAGAAGCCGCATCCGCCGCTGTTCCAGGCCTTTTCGCTGAGCGAGGAGACGGTACGCTGGTGCGCGCGCGAGGGGCTGAACCCGAGCCTGCTGGTCGGCGACCCGGCCAAGGTACGCGGCTTCGCCGAAATCTATGTCGAGGAAGCGGCCAAATCCGGCCGCACGCTCGGGCTCGGCGACAACGTCGCGGTGCTGCGCCAGGTCAACCTGGGCGACACCTATGCCGAGGCGCGCGGCTATGCCGAACTCGGCATGACCGGCGTCGGCATGCCGAAATTCTTCGCCCATTTCGGCTTCACCGAAGCCTGGCGCCTGCCGGAGGACGAAGCGAAATATGCCGGCAAGCTGCTGCCCGTCTCCGAATGCACGGTCGAGCGGCAGGAAAAGGCGGAATTCGCCTGGATCGGCACGCCCGACGACATAAGGCGCCACATGGACCGGCTGGTTGAGGCCGCCAATCCCGAATGGTTCATCTGGCAGTCGGACCAGGGCCTTCTGTCGTTCGACGACAATCGGCGGCAACTGGAGTTGTTCGGCACCAAGGTGCTGCCGCACTTCAAGGAGCGGCGCGCGGCCACGGCGCAGGCCGCGGAATAGCCATGGCGTGCATCGGATCGTGGGCGCGGCCGGCATGACGGAGGCCACGGAACCTGTCCTGCTGGCGCGGCCGCGGCCCGGCGTCGCGACCATCACATTGAACCGTCCGGCGGTGCACAACGCCCTGGACGACCGGACCATGCAAGCGATCCTGAGCGCGCTGAACGCGGTGCGCGCGGCGCAAGACGTGCGGATCGTCCTGCTCGCGAGCGCCGGCAAGAGCTTCTGTTCCGGCGCCGACGCGCAGTGGGCGAAGCATTTTCCGCTTCACTCCCTCGAACAGAATCACATCGACCAGTTCCACATCGCGAATGTGCTGCAGGCGCTGCGCGCCATGCCGCAAGTGACCTGTGCGCTTGTCCAGGGTGCGGTGCGTGGCGGCGGCGTCGGCCTCGTCGCGGCCTGCGACGTGGTTTTTGCGACCAAGGATGCGCATTTCGCGATCAATGAGGTGCGCCTCGGCTTCATGCCTTCGACCCTGGCGCCGTATCTGATCGAAGTCCTCGGCATGCGCGAGGCCCGGCGCTGGTGCATCACCGGCGAGATATTCGACGGTATGCGCGCGATGCGCATGGGCCTGGTGCACGAGGTCGGCGACGACCTGCCGGCGATCCGGGCGATGAGCGAACGACTCGTGCACGACGTGCTGCAATGCCCGCCAAAGGTCGTCGCGATGACCAAGGACCTGCTGACCGAATTGCGCTTCCAGGAAGCGACGCCCGACCTGATGTCCGACATGGCGTTGCGCGCGGCGCGGCTGGTAATGGCGGAGGAGACGCGTGACGGCTTCGCCGCGTTCCTGGAAAAACGCAAGCCGCACTGGGCGGAGTGATCCGGCGGACGGACGATCAGCGACCGGAGCAGCTCTACCCGGCCGGCAGCGCGAGCACCTGCTTCGCCAGGATGTTGCGCTGGATTTCGTTGGTGCCGCCGTAGATCGGCGTCGGGCGCGCGCCGTAGAACTGGCTCAGCACGTCGACCTGCACGTTGCCGAATGCCAGGCCGCCGGTCGCGCCGCCCTGGCTGCCGGCGGCTTCGACCATCAGCTCGCTGAGACGCGTGAAGGTCTCCGACGACCAGATCTTCAGCAGCGACACATCGGGGCCGAGCGCCTCGCCGCGCCGCACGATATCGGCGAAGTGCTTGTACACCGTCTCGAGGTCGCGCACGTCGAGCGCCAGCCGCGTCACCGCGTCGATCAGGGCCGCATCGCCGCCCAGCTCCGCCGTCCCGGTCATCTCGACCAGCCGCTGTAGCGCGTACTGGCAATGCTTCGGACTGCCGATGAAGATGCGCTCGAACCCGAGCAGCGCCTTGGCGATGCCCCAGCCGCGATTGAGGCCGCCGACCAGGTTCTTCGCCGGCACCCGGACATTGTCGAGGAAGACCTCGCAGAATTCCTCGTGCCCGGCGATGTTGCGGATCGGCCGGATCGTGATTCCGGGCACGGACAGGTCGATCAGCAGGAAGCTGATCCCGGCCTGCGGCTTGCCCTCCGGCGCGGTGCGCGCCAGGCAGAACATGTGTGTCGCGTCCTGCGCCAGCGTCGTCCAGGTCTTCTGGCCGTTGACCACGAATTCGTCGCCCTCGCGCGTCGCCGTGGTGCGCAAGGACGCGAGGTCGGAGCCGGCATTGGGCTCGGAATAGCCCTGGCACCAGATGTGCTCGCCCCGGACGATCGGCGGCAGGAATTCCGCCTGCTGCTCGGGCGTGCCGTGCTGGATCAGCAGCGGGCCAACCATCAGGATGCCCTGGTCCGGTGTGCGCGCGATGCCGTGGCGCTCCAGTTCCTCGATGAAAATCAGCAGCTTGCCGGGTTCGAGGCCCATGCCGCCATGCGCGACCGGCCACGCCGGCGCGATCCAGCCCCGCTTCGACAGCGCGAAGTACCAGTCCTTGACCTCGTGCCAGCGCATACGCCGCGGCGGGTTGCGCAGATGCTCCGGATAGTTGGCCACGAACCAGTGCCGGATCAGCGCGCGGAATTCTGCGTCGCTCAGCGCGTTCCAGTCGCCATCGGGCGGATCGGCGGGGACACGGCCGTCGGCGGGTCCGTCCGTCTCCATCGTATCCCGCAGGCCGACATTCCGGGCGTGCCAGGTTGCGTTGCCATAGCGCGCGGCCAGCACGAGGGCGCGGTTGAGATAGAGCCCGACATCGCAATCGTCGGTGAACCCGATCGCGCCGTGAAGCTGCACCGCCTGGCGCGCCACCAACAGCGCGGTCTGCGATGCGCGGTATTTGGCGCGGCTGGCGGTGCGCAGCCGCGCCGCCGCGGTCGGCGCCCCACCGAATTGACGAAGCGCCTCGCGTACCACCGCCTCGGCGACGCGCTTGTGGATGAACAGGTCGACCGCGCGATGCTGCAGCGCCTGGAAACCGCCGATCGCCTGGCCAAATTGCCGGCGCGTGCGCAAATATTCGAGCGTCAGGTCGACCAGCGCGTCGGCCGCCCCGACCAGATAGGCCGCCGCGGCCAACGCAGACAGCGCCTGCGCGTCCGACACAAGGTCGTCCAGCGCCGCGCCCGACGCCAGCAGCGACTCTTCTGTGCACGCAACATCACGCAGGACCAGCGCGCCGTCGGCGCCACCGTCCGCCAGGGTGCGCGGCGCGATCTCGACGCCTTCGGCGCCGGCGCGGACGAAGAACAGGGCTGGCGCGCCGTCGCAGCGCGCGGGGACCAGGAAGCCGTCGGCATCCGGCGCCGCCGGGACGAAGGCGGTCCGGCCGGTCAGGCGATAGCCCGACCCGGCGCGCGACGCGCCGACGGTCACGGCCTCGCCCGGCTCGGGCAGCGCGGCGACGACCACCTGCTCGCCCCCGGCGATCTCGGCCGACAGGCCGGCGGCCGCCGGCGCCTTCAGCCGGCCGAGCAGGAATGCGGCCGTAACGCCGGTTTCGATCATCGGTTCGGGCGCGACAACCCGGCCGAGCGCCTCGCACACGGCAGCGGCCGCCTCGGCGTCAAGGCCGAGGCCGCCCTGCGCCTCGGGCATCAGGATCGCGGCCCAGCCGAGTTCGGCCATTTCGCGCCACCGCGCGCGATCGAAGCCCGGTCGGGCATGGCGGAACGCGCGCAGCCGCGCGGGCAGCAACGCCCGCCGGCAGTAATCCGCCGCACCGTCGCGCAGCATGGCCAGCGTGTCGTCCGCGGCCTCGACATGCCGTTGCTCGGCCACGCTCATCATCGCCTCCCTGCGCCGTTCAGTCCGCCAGCCGGAATTTCGGCAGCACCACGCCCTCGTCCGCCTCGGCGAACACGACCGTAACGCGCTGGCCGATGCGCACCGCCTCGACATCGTCGGTCACGACATTGCTCAGCATGCGTGGCCCTTCGTCGAGCTGGACGATCGCGACCGCATAGGGCGCCTCGCGCTCGAACGCCTTGCCCGCTCCGCGGCGGGCGATGGTGAAGGTGTGGATTTCGCCGGTGCCCTTGGCCTCGATCCATTCCAGCCGGTCGGAATGGCAGTGCGGGCACAAAGCGCGCGGATAGAAATGCGCCTTGCCGCAATCGAGGCAGCTTTTGACGACCAGCTTGCCGGCCTTCGCCCCGTCCCAGAACGGCGCAGTATCGGCGTCGGCGACGGGCAACGGCTTCGCATGTTCGGTCATGGTCAATCCTTCGACAGGATGACGGTCGCGCCGCTCGACAGCGTGCCGCCGGTGCCGTGGCAGAGCGCGATACCGGCATCGGCGACTTGCCGCTCGCCCGCCTCGCCGCGCAGCTGGCGCACCGCCTCGACCATCAGGAACAGGCCGTACATGCCGGGATGGGCGTAGGACAGGCCACCGCCGTTGGTGTTCATCGGGAAGGCGCCGCCCGGCGCGGTGCGCTGCCCCGTGACGAAGGCGCCGCCCTCGCCCCGCTTGCAGAAGCCGAGCGCCTCCAGAGTCATCAGCACCGTGATGGTGAAGGAATCGTAGGCCTCGACCACGTCGATCTCGGCCGGCGTCACGCCGGCCATGGCGAAGGCCGCGGCGGCCGAGCGCTCCGCGGGGATCAGCCGGGCGAAATCCGGCATCTGGCCGACCGTCCAGTGCGTCTGGCATTCGCCGAAGCCGCGGATCACGACCGGCTTCGTCTTCAGGTCGCGGGCGCGCTCCAGGGTGGTGACCACGACCGCGCCGCCGCCGTCGGTGACGAGACAGCAATCGCGCAGGTGCAGCGGGTCGGAGATCATCGGGCTCGACAGCACGTCGGCGATGCTGAGCGGATCGCGCGCGGTGGCGGCCGGGTTCAGCCGCGCCCAGGCGCGCGCCGCGACCGCGATCTCGGCAAGCTGCTCGGAGGTCGTTCCGTACTCGTACATATGGCGCATCGCGGCCATGGCATAGCCGCCGACCGGCGTCGGCATGCCGAACGGCGCCTCGAACTGCATGGTCAGCACGGGCGCGCGGCCGCCGAGGTTGCGGCTGCGTTCGCTGCGCTGGGCGCTGCCGTAGCAGATCAGCGCGACATCGCAGACGCCACGCTCGATCGCCATGGCGGCGTGGCCGAGATGCGCCTCGAAGGCGGAACCGCCGATATTGGTGCTGTCGGAGAAGCGCGGAAAGACGCCGAGATATTCGCTCAAGGTCACGGTCGGCAATTGGCCGGGGCCGGGCACGCCCCACATGCCGGCGGTCAGCAGACCATCGACGTCGCTGAGCGACAGCCCGGCCTCGTCCAGCGCCCATTTGGCGGTGCGCGCCTGGATGGCGAGCGGCGTCGCGCCGTCGGGTGTCATGCCGTTCACCAACGGCTGGTCGGCGACGCCGACAATGACCGGCTGCCTCGGATTCATTCCGTCATCGTCCCTTCAGACATTATGAAAATCGGGAACACCACCCGCTTCCCTCCCCTCGATGAGGAGGGTGGCCCTGACCCCGGACTCGATCCGGGGGAAGGACCGGGTGGGGTGCTGCCCGCACCACGCGCCGTCCAGGATAACGAGAACGGCGCGCCCGTGACTGGAGTGGGCGCGTCAGGCCGCCTTGTCCTGCGGCCAGCTCTCGCGCCAGTCACGATGGAAATCCGCCACCGTGATCGCTCGGCGCAGCTCCAGCTTGTTGTTCAGAAGCTCATAGATCACGTCGGTGTCCGTGCGCATGCCGAAGAAGATGATCGCGCCGTCGTCGCCGCCGCCTTCGATATGCACCTCGCCCTCGGCCCCGCAGGAATAGCTGCCGGCCGGCTTGACCTTGACCCGCTCGCCCTCCGGCGTCTGCTCGCGGATGCGCAGCTCGCCTTCCAGCACCAGGGTCGCAACCGTCGCGGCGTGGCGGTGGAACAGGCACACACTATGCGGTTCGAACTTGACCAGCATGTCGGCCGACTTCGCCTCGAGGTCGACATTGAGGATGCGGTAATAGCAGCCGTCGGTCAGGAACGGCCGCCATTCGACGTTGCTGGTGTCGAAGCGGTGGCCCGGCGCCGCGCCGGCGCCCTTGCTCTCGGCTGGTGACAGGGTCATGGCGTTGGCTCCCTCGGTGGTCGGCCGCCGAAACGGCGTGGCCGGTCGTTCTGATAAGCGGGTCGACTTGTACGTACAAGATAGCTTAGGCTGCATCCATGGTCACGAGCAAGCCCCAGATCGCGACATTTTCCGAAACCGGCGCGGAATCGCCGCCGACCAAGCACCGGGCCGTCGCCGCCGCTTTGATCGAGCAGATCCGCGACGGCCGCTTTCGCCCCGGCGACCGCCTGCCGTCGGAGCCGGAGCTGAGCCGGCGCTTCGGAGTCAGCCGGCACACCGTGCGCGCCGCGCTCCGCACCCTCTACGAAAGCGGTCTGGCGACCAGCCAGCAGGGCGTCGGCACCACGGTGCGCGACGCCCCGGCCGAGCCCTGCTTCAGCTACCGGATGAAATCGGTCGACGACCTTCTGCAATACGCGGCCGTTACGCCGCGCGCGATCTACGAAGCGACGCGCGTCGCGGCGGACGACGCGATGGCGGCGTGGCTCGACGGCGCGGTCGGCGCGTTCTGGTGGGTCGTGCACACCCGCCGGATCGGATCGGCCGAAGGCCGCGCGATCGCATCGTCCCGGATCGTGCTGCGTCACGAATTCGGCCCGGCCATAGCACTGGCGCGCAACAGCGACCTGCCGGTCTTCGCGCTGCTGGAACGGCATTTCGGCGTGCGGCTGTCCGAAGTGCGCCAGGTCCTGTCGGTCGCCGACGCGTCGGCGGAGGAGGCGCGCGACCTCCGGATCGAGCCGGGCGCCCCGGTGATGGCGATCGAACGCCGCTTCCTCGACCAGGACGCGCGCCTCGTCGAGCTATCCCGCTCCGTCCACCCGGCGGCCGACTTCCGCTACGAGATGAAGGTTGACCTCGCGGATCGGTGACAGCGAGCGCCCCCGCCGGCGACTACGCCCTCACTCCCACTCGATTGCTCAGATCCATGGTAACACATTGAACCAACGGAGAGATTCACTTCGGCACACGACGAAGAACCGTCTCCCCGATCCGTCAGAAACTTGCGCTCTCGAATTCAAAGAAGAATTTCGACGATCCGCGATGCCGGTGCACCAATCGTGGATTGACCGCGACGTCGCTTGGAGGGATCGCAGCTCGGCTTCCGACCGGATTACGGCAAGCGTCGCCGGCGACCTGCCGCGCGTCAGTCGCGCGATACGGACAGCCCCGCGAGAAGCGGCGCGTACGCGGCGAGCCTGTGGGACAGGAACTCAGTGAAGAGCCGCACGCGCTTCGTCTTGCGTGTCTCCCCCTGTGTGAGAAGCCAGAGCGTTCCGTACATGTGCACGTCGGTGCCCGGCACCCTCACCAGTAGGGGGTCCGCATCGCCGACGAAGCACGGCAGTGTCGTCATCCCGAGCCCTTGCTGTACTGCAACGATCTGCGCCTCGGCGTCCGTGGTCCTGAACGGAACTCCCGTGGTGCGAACCTCACCCTCACGGACCCAGTCCGGAATTCCGTGAATGCTTATGACGATCCACCGGATGGGATCAGGCGCGCCCGCACGCCACGCGGCTAGTCGATCGCAGGACATGTAGACGCCGCCGAACAGCTCCGGTCCCTTCAGGCCGTGAAGATTGAGCGGCAGGGTTTTGCGGTCGTAGACGACGCGGATCGCGACGTCGGCCTCTCGGTTGGTCAGATTTGCCAACTCGCCGGCCGATAAGATTTCCATCTCGATGTCCGGATGCAGACGCGCGAAATCGGCGAAGTCCGGCATGAGCAGGCGTGTCGCGAGGGTCGGTGCCAGCGTCACCCGCAGAAGCCCGCGCACGCTCTGGTCGCGCCCGAAGACGCGCGTCTCCAGCAGGTGCGACGACGCTTCCATCTGGTCCGCGAACTCGAGGACCTCCTCGCCCGCAGCCGTCAGGCGGTAGCCCGAAGGCAGCTTTTCGAACATGTGCACCCCGAGGCGTTCCTCGAGCTGGGCGATGCGTCGCAGCACGGTCGAGTGGTTCACCCCGAGGCGCTCGGCGGCGGCCCGCACCGAGCCTCCGCGGGCGACGGCAAGAAAGTAACGAACGTCGTCCCAGTCGATCATGGTGCAATCCGGCACCGCTGGGTTTGGCTTTCAAAGCCCGTGTCCAACACCATCGAACATCCTCTCGAATGTGGGGTAGTACCGGCGGTGATCATAGCCGATGCCCGACAAGCGCGGCCCAATTCCGAACGGCGGACACCGATCGTCGCGGCTGGCGTCAGTCGTCCAGCCGGATCGATTTCGCACCACCGATGTGCGCGCTTCCGCACTCAACGCCTGACGCCGGCAGACCCATGTCGAGGTTCTCGGAGGCAGATGCTGTCCCGACAACACGAAAGGAGAAGTCATGGGAAAGCTTGAGGGTAAGGTTGCAGTCATCACGGGTGGATCGAGCGGCATGGCACTTGAGACAGCGAAACTGTTCGTCGAAGAGGGGGCCTATGTGTTCATCACCGGCCGGCGGCAGGAGGTACTCGACGAGGCGGTGAAGGCGATTGGCCGCAACGTGACCGGCGTTCGCGCCGACTCCGCCAACCTGGCGGACCTCGACCGACTCTACGAGAAGGTGAAATCCGTAAAGGGCCACATCGACATCGTCTTCGCCAGCGCTGGCGGCGGAGAAGTCGACAAGCCAATAGGGTTGATCTCGGAGCAGTTGGTCGACGATACGCTCAACCTCAACGTCCGCGGTACGCTGTTCACCGTCCAAAAGGCGCTGCCCCTGATGCGCGAGGGCGGCTCGATCATCCTCAACGCCTCGAACGCGCACCTCAAGGGATATGCTGGAGCAAGCTTGTACGCGGCTGCCAAGGCGGCGGTCAGGTCGTTCGCGCGAAGCTGGACGAACGACCTGAAGGACCGAAAGATCCGGGTGAACAGCATTAGTCCGGGAGCGATTGGTGACACGGCGGCCTTCGCCCAAATTTCTAAGGAGTTGACGGACTTCTTCGTCTCGCTGGTTCCGTTGGGACGCTTCGGGCTTTCTAAGGAGATCGCGGCTGCGGTCCTCTATCTCGCCTCGGACGACAGTCGTTTCACGACGGCCATCGATCTCGTTGTCGACGGGGGCATGTCGCAGGTCTGACCCCGGCGCGGTCCCGCGGCTGTCCCTCCAGCCACGCCAGGCCGAAAAGCGTGCGGGTGGCGGGCACTCCGGGAAGACAATTGTCACGCCTGGATCATTCCGGGCAACCAGCTTCAACACGGATCGGAGAAGCATTATGAGCTACGCGATTGTAGGCTTCGGTAAGATCGGTCAGGCCCTCGCCCACGCCTTCGCCCGTAAAAACATCGACGTGACCGTCGCGAGCCGCCGTCCGCCCGAGGCGTTGGCGCCGCAGGCTCGGGCGATCGGACCCACGGTCGTCGCCAAGTCACTGCGGGATGCACTCGAGGCCGACACAATCATCTTGGCAATCCCGTTCGGGGAGCATCGCGAGGTTGCGAAGGCCCTGCCGAGCTGGGAAGGTAAGACAGTCATCGACGCGACGAACGTGTTTCCAGTCCCTGAAGAGCTGGACGGTCTCCCGTCCTCCGCCTTCGTCGCGAAGGCGTTCACCGGCGCCAAGCTCGTCAAAGGGTTCAATCACCTGATTGCGGCCACCCTGGCTGCCGATCCGATCGTCGAGGGCGGCCACCGGGTCGTCTTTCTGTCGAGCGACGACGAGGACGCGACCGCTCCTGTGGCGGCCTTGGCCAAACAACTCGGGTTCGCGCCCGTCAAGCTGGGAAAGCTCAGCGAGGGTGGCGCGCTGGTGCACGCACGCGGCCGCACTTGGGGCCAGCTCATCTTCCAGGATTTGTTCAAGAAGGAGCAGTAATCGGCGGAACGACAAATCTGCGGGTCGCTTAGAATCTATCGACTGCTATCGATGGCCTAGGCTCAGGACTCATTGATCAGAGCCAGAACGCAACGGTAGCCGCGCAGGTAGGCTTTCAGCTTGGCGAGCGTTTTCGATCGGATTGAAGTCGGGACT
>JBDZUN010000355.1:0-2321 GCA_040255145.1 Hyphomicrobiales bacterium
GCGCCACGGCGAGCGGCATGGCCGCGATCTATGCCTCGATCGTGCCGCTGCTTAAGGCCGGCGACCACGTGGTCGCCGCGCGCGCGATGTTCGGCTCGCTCCGCTACATCCTCAACGAGATTCTGTCGCGCTTCGGCGTCACGCACACGCTGGTCGACGGCTGCGACCTTGACCAGTGGCGCGCGGCGATGCGGCCGGGCAGCACCAAGGTGCTGTTCCTGGAGACGCCGGCCAACCCGACCCTGGAGATCGTCGACATGGCGGGGGTGGCCGAGATCGCCCACGCGGCCGGTGCCAAGGTAATCGTCGACAACGTGTTCGCGACGCCGGTGCTACAGCGTCCGCTCGAATTCGGCGCCGACGTCGTCGTCTATTCGGCGACGAAGCACATCGACGGCCAGGGCCGCTGCCTGGGCGGCGCGATCCTGGCCAGCCAGCAGGTCATCGAAGAGTGCTACCAGGGTTTCCTGCGCCATACCGGCCCGGCGCTCAGCGCCTTCAACGCCTGGGTGATGCTCAAGGGGCTTGAGACGCTCGACCTGCGCGTCCGTGAGGCGAGCCGGTCGGCGGAACGGATCGCCGACTTCCTGGCGGGCCGTCCGGGCGTCGCCAACGTGCGCTACCCGACGCGCGGCGACGGCCCGCAGGCGGCGCTGGCGCGCGCGCAGATGGAGGCCGGCGGCTCCATCATCACTTTCGAGGTCGCGGGCGGCAAGACCGGCGCGTTTCGCTTCATGAACCGGCTGCGGCTGATCGACATCAGCAACAACCTGGGCGACGCCAAAAGCCTGATCGCCCACCCGGTGACGACCACCCATTTCGGGGTGCCGGCGCCGGTCAAGGCGGAACTCGGCATCACCGAGGGCATGGTGCGCCTCTCGGTCGGGCTGGAAGATCCGGCGGATATCGAGACGGACCTGGCCGAGGCGCTGGCGGCCTAGCCGGAACGTGTCCGATAGCCCGGCATTGACAGGCGAACCGCGTCTCCTGAAAATCCGCGTTTCCGCTGAGCCCGGCCGAAGGCGTGAAACCCGTCGGCCGGCGCTCTCGCTTTTGGGGGACCCGGACGTGGATGCGGCGCTGTTGGGAAATTATGCGCGGATCGATCTGACCTTCGACAAGGGAGAAGGTGCCTACCTCACCGCGACCGACGGCCGACGCTATCTCGATTTCGGCGGCGGCATCGCCGTCAACGCCCTGGGCCACGCCCACCCGCACCTGGTGGCGGCGCTGACCGAACAGGCGCACAAGCTGTGGCACGTCTCGAACCTCTACCGCATCCCGGATCAGGAGCGGCTGGCCGAGCGGCTCGTTGCCAACAGCTTTGCCGACCGGGTTTTCTTCTGCAATTCAGGCGCAGAGGCGGTCGAGACGGCGATCAAGGCCGCACGCCGCTTCCACTTTGCCAACGGCACGCCGGAGCGATACCGGCTGATCACGCTGGAGGGCGCGTTCCACGGTCGCACCCTGGCGACCGTCGCCGCCGGCGGCCAGGCCAAGCACCTGGAGGGGTTCGGCCCCAAGGTCGAGGGCTTCGACCAAGTGCCGCGCGACGACCTGCGTGCGATCCGCGCGGCGATCGGGCTGGAGACGGCCGGCATCCTGCTGGAGCCGGTCCAGGGCGAAGGCGGTATCTGGCCGTTCCCGCCGGAATTCCTGCGCGGCCTGCGATCCCTGTGCGAGGAATTCGGCCTCCTGCTGGTCTATGATGAGGTCCAGTGCGGCATGGGCCGCACCGGGCGGTTGTTCGCACACGAGCATGCCGGCGTCGCGCCGGACATCCTGGCCACCGCCAAGGCGATCGGCGGCGGCTTCCCGCTCGGCGCCTGCCTGATGACCGAAGCGGTCGCCGCCGGCATGGTGCCGGGCACGCACGGTTCGACCTTCGGCGGCAATCCGCTGGCGGCGGCGGTCGGCAACGCTGTGCTGGACGTGATGCTGGCGCGTGGTTTCCTCGAGCATGTCGAGCGGATGGCCAATTACCTGGGCCAGCAGCTTGCCGGCATCGCCGACCGCTATCCGTCGGTGATCGACGAGGTGCGCGGCGCCGGCCTGATGATCGGCCTGAAATGCCGGGTGCCGAATACCGAGCTTGCCACGGCCCTGCGCGAACGCGGCCTGCTGACGGTCGGCGCCGGCGACAACAACGTCCGGCTCCTGCCGCCGCTGATCATCGACGAAAGCCATATCCGCGAGGCGACGGCGATCCTCGACGCCGCCTGCGCCGCGCTGGCAACCGCCGCCGCGCCGGTCCCGGCCAAATGACCGCCGCACGGGCCGAAGGGCATGCGATGAATGGGGTACGGCATTTCCTCGACCTC
>JBDZUN010000103.1:0-11540 GCA_040255145.1 Hyphomicrobiales bacterium
CCGTCGAGCCGCAAGGTGGGCTGGCCGACGCCGACCGGCACGCCCTGGCCGGCCTTGCCGCAGGTGCCGATGCCCTCGTCGAGCTTCAGGTCGTTGCCGACCATGCCGACCCGGGTCAGCGCGTCGGGGCCGTTGCCGATCAGGGTGGCGCCCTTGACCGCCGGCCCGACCTTGCCGTTCTCGATCAGATAGGCCTCGGTGCAGGAGAACACGAACTTGCCGCTGGTGATGTCGACCTGGCCGCCGCCGAACTGGACGGCATAGAGGCCGCGGTCGACCGAGGCCAGGATTTCGCCGGGATCGCGGTCGCCGGCCAGCATGTAGGTGTTGGTCATGCGCGGCATCGGCATATGGGCGAAGGATTGCCGCCGGCCGTTGCCGGTCGCGGCTACGCCCATCAGGCGGGCGTTGAGCCGATCCTGCATGTAGCCCTTGAGGATGCCGTCCTCGATCAGCACGGTGCGGGAGGTCGGCGTGCCCTCGTCGTCGACCGACAGCGAGCCGCGCCGGTCGGCCAGGGTGCCGTCATCCACCACGGTGACGCCCGGCGCCGCGACGCGCTGGCCCAGGAGCCCGGCGAAGGCCGAGGTTTTCTTGCGGTTGAAATCGCCCTCCAGGCCGTGGCCGATCGCCTCGTGCAACAGCACGCCCGGCCAGCCGGGACCAAGCACCACGGTCATCTCGCCGGCCGGCGCCGGCACCGCCTCCAGGTTCACCAGGGCCTGGCGCAGGGCCTCGTCGACCCCGGCACGCCAATGGGCGAGGTCCATGTACCGGTCGTAGAGCGTGCGGCCGCCGGCGCCATGGCTGCCGGATTCCTGCCGGTCGCCGTCGCCGACCACCACCTGGACGTTCAGCCGCACCAGCGGGCGGATATCGCGCACGATCTCGCCGCCCGGCCGCATGATCTGGACCGCCTGCCATTCACCCGTCAGCGAGCACGAGACCTGCCTGACACGCGGGTCGCGGGCGCGCGCATAGGCGTCGATTTCGGCCAGCAGATTGACCTTGCGCTCGAACGGCACTGCGGAGAGCGGGTCGTCGTCGCGGTACAGCCTACGGTTGGTCGGCATCGGTCCTTGCGCCAGGCTGCCGGAATGGCCGTGCTTGACCGCTTCGACCGTCTTCGCCGCGCGCGCGATCGCCGCCTCCGACAGGTCGGAGGCGTGGGCATAGCCCGTCGCCTCGCCGGCAACCGCGCGCAGGCCGAAGCCCTGTGTCTCGTCGAAGCTCGCGGTCTTGAGCCGGCCGTCGTCGAAGCCCAGCGCCTCGGACACCCGGTATTCCAGGAACAGCTCGCCGTCGTCGCTTCCCGCCAGGGCCTGGTCGACGATCCGGGAGACGCGGTCCGGGTCCATGCCGGTGCGGGAGAAAAACAGCGTGTTTGGATCGACGGAACTGGTCATGGCGATATCCTTGCGCGGGGCCAACCAGATATTGTGCGGAAGGGGCCGAAGGGAAGGGCGCCATCATCCGATGGTCACGCGCGCGTTGCAAATCGATGCGGAAAGAAGCAGATAGCGCGGACAATTGCCAATCCGCCGCCGATTGGCGAAAACCTGATGGGGACGCTGGCGATTTGCAGCCCGTCGTGGCGAGGGACACGAACATGACCGAGATGATCGAGGCCGGGCAGATGGACGCGGTCGGGATCGAACGGATCCTCGCCATGATCCCGCATCGCTACCCGTTCCTGATGATCGACCGCGTGATCGACATGGTGCCGGCGCAATCGGCGACCGGAATCAAGAACGTGACGATCAACGAGCCGTTCTTCCAGGGGCACTTCCCCGGCCGGCCGGTGATGCCGGGCGTCCTGATCGTCGAAGCGATGGCGCAGACCGCGGCGGTCCTGGTGATGCATACCTACGGCCAGGACGCCGAAGACCGCCTCGTCTACTTCATGACCATCGACAAATGTCGTTTCCGCAAGCCGGTAATGCCCGGCGACGTCCTGCGCCTGCACGTGCAGGTGCTGCGCGCCAGGGGCCCGGTGTGGAAATTCCAGGGCCGGGCCGAGGTCGACGGCGCCCTGGTCGCGGAAGCGGATTACAGTGCCATGCTGGTGGGCGGCGGCGCCCAGGTCGAGGCCGCCACATCGGCCGCCGGGGCGTAGGACCCTTCGGCACATCGGAGGGAGGCTGGAATGACGACGGTCGAGGCAAGCGGATCGGATCGGACCGAGGCGGCGGCGGGCGATTTCCGCTTCCTCCACACCATGCTGCGAGTGCGCGACCTGGAGCGGTCGCTGGACTTTTATACCCGCCTGCTCGGCATGCGCCTGCTGATGCGCCGGGAATTCCCGACCGGCCGCTTCACGCTGGCATTTGTCGGCTACGGCGAGGATCGCGAGACCTGCCCGACGATCGAGCTGACCCACAATTGGGATCAGGCGGAGTCGTACAGTATCGGCACGGGATTCGGCCATCTGGCGCTCGGGGTCTCCGACCTCCACGGCACCTGCACGCGACTCGAGCGGGAAGGCGTGCCGATCCCACGCCCGCCCGGGCCGATGAAGCATGGCGGCGCGGCGATCGCCTTCATTGAAGACCCCGACGGCTATCGGATCGAGCTGATCGCGCGGAATTAAGGCCGGCCTACAGCCAGTAGCCGAGCGCCAGCAGCATGCCGATGAGGCCGAGCGCGACGCTTGGCCATCCCCAGCGCGCCATGATCCGCGGCGATTCGCCATCGGCGATCGGGAAGGGATGTATCCTCGGCGCGAAAGCACGGCGCCATGCCAGCCACAAACCCGGGCCCCGCGGACTGCGCCGGTTGTCGTTGACGGCGTGGGCGAGCGGCCGGCCCGCACGCCCAACCGTGATTATGCGGACACGGCCGGGAAGAAGCAGGCTTCCTGGCGCGGGCGGGTGACGGTCACGGAACGAACGCATCGGCGGAACTTTGACGCTAGGGCTGGCCCTGTCAGGAACGCTTTTCGAGGGAGATATAGTCGCGCTGCGCGACGCCGGTGTAGAGTTGGCGCGGCCGGCCGATCTTCTGGTCCGGGTCCTGGATCATCTCGCCCCACTGCGCGATCCAGCCGACGGTGCGGGCCAGCGCGAACAAAGCGGTGAACATCGTCGTCGGGAAGCCGAGCATGCGCAGAACGATGCCCGAATAGAAGTCGACGTTGGGGTAGAGCTTCTTCTCGATGAAGTACTCGTCGTTGAGGGCGATGTGCTCGAGCTCCATCGCCACCTTGAGCAGCGGATCGTCGTGCACCCCGAGTTCGTCCAGTACCTCGTGGCAGGTCTGCTGCATGACCCGCGCGCGCGGATCATAGTTGCGATAGACCCGGTGGCCGAAGCCCATCAGGCGATAGGGGTCGTCCTTGTCCTTCGCCCGCTTGATGATCCCGGGGATGTTTTTGACGTCGCCGATCTCCATCAGCATGTTGAGCGCCGCTTCGTTGGCGCCGCCGTGCGCGGGACCCCAGAGGCAGGCGATGCCGGCCGCGATACAGGCGAACGGGTTGGCGCCTGACGAGCCGGCCAGCCGCACCGTCGAAGTCGAAGCATTCTGTTCGTGGTCGGCATGGAGGATCAGGATGCGGTCCAGGGCCTTGGCCAGGATCGGGTTGACCTTGAAGGGTTCGCACGGTACCGCGAAGCACATGCGCAGGAAATTGTCGGCGTAGGGCAGCTCGTTGCTCGGATAAACGAACGGCTGGCCGACGGAATACTTGTATGCCATCGCGGCGATGGTCGGCATCTTGGCGATCATTCGCCGGCTGGCGATCATCCTCTGGACCGGATCGTTGATGTCGGTCGAGTCGTGATAGAATGCCGACAGGGCGCCGACCACCCCGACCATGATCGCCATCGGGTGGGCGTCGCGGCGAAAGCCCTGGAAGAACTGCCGAAGCTGCTCATGCAGCATGGTGTGCAGGGTGATGGCGTTCTCGAACTCGTTCTTCTCTGCCGCCGAAGGCAATTCACCATTCAACAGCAGGTAGCAGACTTCCATGAAGTCGCTATGCTCGGCCAACTGGTCGATCGGGTAGCCGCGATACAGCAGGATGCCGGCGTCGCCGTCGATATACGTGATGGAGGACTTGCAACTCGCGGTCGAGGTGAAGCCGGGATCGTAGGTGAACATCCCCGCCTCGCCGTAGAACCGGCGGATGTCGAGGACGTCTGGGCCGACCGACCCCTTGAGGACCGGCAGCGTGACCGGCTTATCGCCGACATCGATCGTCGCAGTCCCGGCCGCGGATTTCACTTTCGAATCCATGAGCAACCCCACGCATCTCTTGAAAAATAATCGAGCCGGCACCTCCAAACAGAGCGGCCGAAGGCGATGTGACGACACGCTCTATAGCACGCTCCGTCAGTGCTGTGGAGCAGCGTCGGGCCCCAAATCCGCAGACATCGTCGCGATATCGGATATTCGCGCCAAGCCCTCGTCGCGGCCGAGCGCATAGAGGACGTCGAAGATCGGCGGCGACACGGTCCTGCCGGCCAGCGCGGCGCGCAGGGGTTGCGCCACCGCGCCGAGCGAACGGCCGTCCGCTGCGACAAAATCGCGTATGCGTGCTTCCAGCGCCTCGGCGTTCCATTCCGGCGCGTGCTCCAGCACGCCATGCACGCGCGCCAGCACGCCGCGGGCCTCCGGCGTCAGCAGCGCGGCCGCCTTGGGGTCGAGCACGAGCGGACGAACCTGAAAGATAAACGACGCCATATCATCGAGTTCGACGAGCGTCTTAACGCGCTGCTTGAGGCTTGGCATGGCCTTGGCCAGCCGCTCACGCAGTGCCAGGTCGAGCGGTGGGTCGCCCCGTCTGGCCCGCAGCGCCTCGATTTCCGCGACGAGCCTGGCATCGTCCGCCTCCCGGATATAGTGGCCGTTGAGGCTGTTGAGCTTGGCGAGGTCGAAGCGCGCCGGCGAACGGCCGATCGCCTCCAGCGAAAACCACTCGATCGCCTGCTCGGTCGGGATGATCTCGTCGTCGCCGTGCGCCCAGCCCAGCCGCAACAGATAGTTGCGCATGGCTTCGGGCAGGTAGCCCATGTCGCGATACGCCTCGGCGCCGAGCGCGCCGTGGCGTTTCGACAGCTTGGCGCCGTCGGGGCCGTGGATCAGCGGGATGTGCGCGAAGCGGGGCGGGGACCAGCCGAGCGCGTGATAGAGCTGCGCCTGGCGCGCCGCATTGGTCAGGTGATCGTCGCCGCGGATGATGTGGGTAATCGCCATGTCGTGGTCGTCGACGACGACCGACAGCATGTAGGTCGGCGTGCCGTCGCTGCGCAGCAGCACCATGTCGTCGAGCTGGTCGTTGGCGAAGCGCACGGGGCCCTGGACGGCGTCCTCGATGATCGTCTCGCCTTGCTGCGGCGCCTTGAAGCGGATGACCGGGGCGATTCCCGGCGGGGCGTCGCGCGAATCGCGGTCGCGCCAGCGCCCGTCATAGCGCGGCGGCCGGCCCTCGGCCCGGGCGCGGGTGCGCATCTCCTGCAATTCCTCGGCGCTGGCATAGCAATGATAGGCCTTGCCTTGGGCCAGTAACGCATTGGCGCATTCAGCATGGCGCGCGGCGCGCGCGAACTGGAAGACCGGCTCGTCGTCCCAATCGAGGCCGAGCCAGCGCAATCCCTCGAAGATCGCGGCGATCGCCGCCTCGGTCGAGCGGGCGCGGTCGGTATCCTCGATGCGCAGCAGGAACCGGCCGTGATGGTGGCGCGCGAACAGCCAATTGAACAACGCGGTGCGCGCGCCGCCGATGTGCAGGAAGCCGGTCGGCGAAGGGGCGAAACGGACGGTGACGGGCATATCGGATTTCATACGGAACTCTCTTCGCCGGCGCGCCGGAGGCTTGCGGTACGGGATGCGCGGCGCTTTGATGGCTGGTTAGAGCCGTTCACCGTTTCATGGAAACGTTGAACGCTCCCTAAGCCCTTGGTTTATCGCGTTTCCCGAACAGCAAAAGTGGCATCCACTTTTGCTGGAAACGCTCTAGCATGAAGCGCGCATGGGGATCACTCGCGATGTCGCGTCGGGGGGACGGCATCCGTTGAGCGGTGCGGAGGCACGCACCGGGGTCAGCAACCAATGGTTGCGGGCGGCTTCGTGGTGGCGTGTGCCCGCATCCCTGGGCGATGCGCTGCTGGCCGAACGGGAGCGGTGGGCGGTCTGGCTGCCGGTACTGATCGGCGCCGGCATCGCCGTCTATTTCGCATTGCCGACCGAGCCGCCGCACGGCCTCGCGGTTGCGGTCACCGCCGCCTTCGGCGTCGTCGCGGCGGTGGCGCGGGGGCGTCGCGGGGCGCCGGTGGCATGGGCTTGCTTGGCCTGCGCGATCGGTTTCGGCGCCGCCGTCTGGCGCGCGGAAACGGTCGCGGCGCCGATCCTCGCCTATCGGATCGGCCCGCTGCCGATCGAGGGGCGGGTGGTCGCCGTCACCGACCGGGCCGAGGGCGGGGCGAGCCTGATCCTCGACCGCGTGCGCCTGGTGCGGCGCCATCCGGTCCCGGTGCCGGAGCGCGTCCGGCTGCGCATTGGCGCGAACAGGCCGACGCCGGCCGTGGGCGAGCGGGTCCGGGTCGTCGGCGTCTTGATGCCGCCGCCCGCGCCTGCGGCGCCCGACGCATACGATTTCGCGCGCGCCGCATGGTTCGCGCGGATCGGCGCGGTGGGCTATGCGATGGGTGCGCCGACGACGATCGCGGCGCCGCCCGAGGGCCGGCTGGAGGGCGTTTCCGTCCGGCTCACGGGCATCCGCCACGAACTCAGCCTGCGGATTCGTGCGGCGCTCGCCGCGCCGGCCGGGCCGGTTGCCGCCGACCTGCTGACCGGCGACGGCAGCGGCGTCGACGAGGCGACCTACGTGGCGTTGCGCAACGCCGGACTGGGTCATCTGCTGTCGATTTCCGGCCTGCACATGGCGATGGTGGCGGGCATCCTGTTCTTCATGATCCGCGGCGGCTTCGCCCTGGTGTCGCGAATCGCGTTGCGTCACCCGATCAAGAAATGGGCGGCGGTTGCCGCGCTGATCGGCACGTTCTGCTACCTCCTGCTGTCCGGCGCGTCCTATCCGGCGCAGCGTTCGTTCCTGATGACGGCTATCGGCCTGGGCGCCTTGATGATCGACCGCTCGCCGATCTCGATGCGCGTCCTTGCGGTCGCCGCGATCATATTGCTGCTGGCGATGCCCGAGGCGCTGCTCAACGTCAGCTTCCAGCTTTCATTCGCCGCAGTCGCGGCCCTCATCGCGCTGTACGAAGCCGCCGGATCGCGCCTGGCGCCCGACCGCACGTTCGGAATCCCGCATCGGGCGGCCCAGTGGCTTGCGGCCAGCCTGGCCAGCGGGCTGGCATGCGAACTGGCGCTGGCGCCGATCGCCGCCTATCAGTTCGATCGCGTCACTCTGTTCGGTGCGGCGGCCAACCTGGTGGCGATCCCGCTGTTCGGCTTCTGGATCATGCCGGCCGGCGTGCTCGCGCTGGTCCTGCTGCCGTTCGGCCTGGCCGCGCCGGTCCTCGCGGTCATGGGCCTTGGCATCGATATCCTGCTCGCGCTCGCGCGCTGGGTCGCATCGTGGCCGCACGCGGTGCTGCCGGCGCCCGCGATCCCGACGGCCGCTTTCGCCCTGATCATGCTGGGTGAGTTGTGGCTGCTGCTGTGGCGGCGGCGCTGGCGCTGGCTCGGCCTCGCCGCGATGGCGGGCGGCGCCTTGCTCACGGTGCTGGCGCGGCCGCCCGACGTGCTGGTCGCGCGCGATGGCCGCCTGGTCGCCGTACGCGGTGCAGACGGCGCGCTGGCGTTCAGCTCGCTGCGGCGCAGCGTGTTCACCCGCGACCTCTGGCTTCGGCGTGACGGCGCCATCGGGACCGATGGTGCGCCGGCCGCTCCCGGCACGGCCGCCTGCGCGGCGGGCGCCTGCCTGTTCACGGCGCGGAACGGCGTCACCGTCGCCTATCTGCCGCAGCGGCCGCCGGCCAATGCGGCCTGCCCAAGGGCGGCGGTGCTGATCGCGGCCGACACCGCAGGGCCGTGCCGGGCCGGGCCGCTGACCATCGAGCATGCCGATCTTTTACGGGACGGCGCGTATGCCCTGTGGCTCGACCGGGAGCGGATCCGGGTCGTCACCGTGCGGCAGACGCGCGGCGAGCGACCCTGGTCCCCGAACCCGCAACCCTACTGGCCGCATGCCGTGGGCGGCGGCGATCGGAACGTCGCCGCCGGCGGTCAGGAGTAGCGGCGGAACAGGGCCGTCATCCGCCCCTGCACCTTGACGCGGTCCGGGCCGAATATCCGGGTCTCATAGGCGGGATTGGCCGCTTCCAGCGCGACGGAATCGCCCTTGCGGCGCAGCCGTTTCAGGGTGGCTTCCTGGTCGTCGACCAGGGCGACGACGATGGCGCCGTTCTCCGCCTGCTCGCAGCGGCGGATCAGCACGATATCGCCGTCGAGGATGCCGGCGTCGATCATCGAATCGCCGCGGACCTGGAGGGCGAAATGATCGCCCGGGCCCAGCAGGTCGGGCGAAATCGCGATCGTCTGCCCTTCCTGCTGCAGCGCCTCGATCGGCGTGCCGGCCGCGATCCGGCCGAGCAGCGGAACATGGATCGTCCCGGAATCGCCCGTCGCACTCTCCGCCGCCCGCGCCGGCACCTTGGCGCCGATGCGCCGGCCGTTGCCCAGCCGGCCCTCGATCACATTGGGGACGAAGCCCTTGGCGCGCGAGGGCTCCGCGCTCCATTCCGGCAGCTTGACGATCTCGAGCGCGCGCGCCCGATGCGCCAGGCGGCGGATGAAGCCACGCTCCTCCAGTGCGGTGATCAGGCGGTGGATGCCGGACTTCGATTTCAGGTCCAGCGCTTCCTTCATCTCGTCGAAGGAGGGGGAAATCCCGCTCTGGCTGATGTGCTGATGAATGAACATCAGAAGTTCGTGCTGCTTGCGCGTGAGCATGGCTCCTCCGGTTCCGTCGACCCTGTTCAACGACTCGGCGACATGCGAACAAACAGAAAACATGAAGGTTCTAGTTTTATTCCGGTTTCGCGTCAATGGCGCAAGGATGGGGCGCCGACCGGCGGGGGTGAGGGGCTTGACCGGGTGCCGCGCATGACAGGCGCGCCGGTCTCTGGTACCTCCCAGGAAAGCGGGACCAGGAAAGCGGGCAGCGACATGGTCGGAACACCGATGCCTCTGGTGGCGGGCAATTGGAAGATGTACGGGCTGCGCCGCGCAGCGGGCGAGGTCGAGGCGCTGACGCGGCACCTGTCCGGCGCGCATGGTTGTGCGGTGGCGATCTGTCCGCCGGCGACCTTGCTGGCGGCGCTGGCAGACCGCTTCCGCGACAGCGGCATCATCTGGGGCGGCCAGGATTGCGACGTCGAGCCGGAAGGCGCGCATACCGGCGACATTAGTGCCGAGATGCTGGCCGATGCCGGCGCCCGCACGGTCATCGTCGGCCATTCCGAGCGGCGCCGCGATCATCATGAGACCGACGCGCTCGTCCGCGCCAAGGCCAGGGCCGCGCATCGCGCCGGGCTCTCCGCGATCGTCTGCCTCGGTGAAACGGAGGCCGAGCGCGATTCGGGGCGGACGCTTGCGGTGGTCGGACGCCAGCTCGCCGAATCGCTGCCGGAGGGCGCGGGCGCGGCCAACACGGTGGTCGCCTACGAGCCAGTCTGGGCGATCGGCACCGGGCGCACTCCGACGCTGGAACAGATCGGCGAGGTCCACGCCCACTTGCGTGCGGCGCTGGCGGAGCGGCTGGCGGACGGTGCCGGCATGCGCATTCTGTATGGCGGTTCGGTCAAGCCGGCGAACGCGGCGGACATCTTCGCGGTGCCCGATGTCGACGGCGGATTGATCGGCGGCGCCAGCCTCAAGGCCGGCGATTTCTGGGCTATCATTTCCGCTTATGGGACCAATCGCTGAGCGCGCGGCCGGGCTGGCATTTCGCGCCGTCGTGGCATAGAAGACCGCAATGCAGACGTTGATCCTCGTCGTTCACTTGATCCTGGCGATCGTGCTGGTCGCGCTTGTGCTGATGCAGCAATCTGAAGGCGGTGCGCTCGGCATCGGCGGCGGCACGCCGTTCATGGGGGCCCGCTCCACGGCCAACATGCTGACCCGCACGACCGGTATCCTGGCCGCCCTGTTCATGCTGACCAGCATCGGGTTGACGATGATGGCCGCGCATCACGGTGCGCCGCGCTCGATCCTCGACCAGATTCCGGCCTCGCCGGCGCATACCGCGCCCGCCGCGCCGACGTCGCCGCCGGCGGCTCCCACGCCCAGCGCCCCGGTCGCGCCGTAAGGCGGGCCGGTGTGCGCGGCCATGCGTCCGAAACACCGGCCTTCGGGCACGGCGTGTCTTCCGCCAATGCTGAAATTCATCTAGTCTGAGGGTCCATGGCCCGCTTCTTGTTCATCACCGGCGGCGTCGTGTCCTCGCTCGGCAAGGGGCTCGCAGCGGCGGCCTTGGGTGCGCTGCTTCAGGCGCGCGGCTACCGCGTGCGCCTGCGCAAGCTGGACCCCTATCTCAACGTCGATCCGGGGACGATGAGCCCCTATCAGCATGGCGAGGTGTACGTTACCGACGACGGTGCGGAGACCGATCTCGACCTCGGCCACTACGAACGCTTCACCGGCGTGCCGTCGACGCGCGACGACAACGTCACGACCGGCCGCATCTATCAGCAGATCCTGCAGAAGGAGCGGCGCGGCGACTATCTGGGCGGGACCGTCCAGGTCATCCCGCACGTCACCGACCGGATCAAGGAATTCGTGCTGCACGATTCGGAGTCGGCCGATTTCGTGCTGTGCGAGATCGGCGGCACGGTCGGGGACATCGAAAGCCTGCCGTTCCTCGAGGCGATCCGCCAGCTCGGCAACGATCTTGAGCCGGGGCAGACCGCCTACATGCACCTGACCCTGGTGCCGTGGATCGCCAGCGCGGGCGAATTGAAGACCAAGCCGACGCAGCATTCGGTCAAGGAGCTGCGCTCCATCGGCATCCAGCCGGATATCCTGCTGGTCCGCTCCGATCGGCCGACCCCACCGGACCAGCGCAAGAAGATGGGCCTGTTCTGCAACGTGCGGCCGGAGCGGGTGATCCAGGGCCTCGACGTCGACACGATCTACGAGGTGCCGCTGCGCTATCACGAGGAGGGGCTGGACGATCAGCTCCTCAAGGTGTTCGGCATCGACGACGCGCCGCCGCCGGATCTCGCCGGCTGGGAGGAGATCGTCCGCCGCATCCGCCAGCCGGAGGGCGAAGTCTCGATCGCCATCGTCGGCAAGTACACCAACCTGCGCGACGCCTATAAGTCGCTCGAGGAAGCGCTGATTCACGGCGGCATCGCCAACAACGTGCGTGTGCGCACCCATTGGATCGAATCCGAGCTGTTCGAGCAGGAGGACGCCGCCTATCAGCTCGACCATGTGCACGGCATCCTGGTGCCCGGCGGCTTTGGCGAGCGCGGCGCCGAGGGCAAGATCGCCGCGGCGACCTTCGCGCGCGTGCGCGGCGTGCCCTATTTCGGCATCTGCTTCGGCATGCAGATGGCGGTGATCGAGGCGGCGCG
>JBDZUN010000104.1:0-1641 GCA_040255145.1 Hyphomicrobiales bacterium
GGCCTGGACCGCTCGGGTTGGGTGACCCATATCTCTGCCGCCGAGCGCGGCCTTCGTAACGTGCCGCCCTGCCTGGAAGTGGGCGTAGCGCGCCGCCGCGCCGTGACGGTCGCCGGGTGACGGCGCAGCGCCGGCCAACCGGGCGAAAGGGGTGCGGGGCGGGCGCGCCGCCTGGAGAAAGGTGCATATGTCGTTTGAATGGATTTTCTCCACGGAGGCGGTGGCCGGCCTTTTGACGCTGACCGCGCTGGAGATCGTCCTCGGCATCGACAACGTCATCTTCCTGTCGATCCTCGTGGCCCGGATGCCGGAGGAAAAGCAGGCGACGACGCGGCGCCTCGGCCTTTTGTTCGCGGCCGCCACCCGGATCGGCCTCCTGTCCGTGACGGCTTGGATGAGCCGGATGGTGACGCCGCTGTTCATCGTCGGCGCCTTTCCCGTCTCGGTCCGCGATCTCGTGCTCGGCGGCGGCGGCCTGTTCCTGATCGCCAAGGCCACCACCGAGATCCACGGCATGATCGACGGCAAGGAGGAGAGCCACGCGCCCTCGCCCATGGCCAACAACATGGCTGTGGTCGTGGCCGAGATCGCCCTGCTCGACATCGTGTTTTCGCTGGATTCGGTCATCACGGCGGTCGGCATGGTCGACCACATCGCCATCATGTATGCCGCTGTCGTGTCATCCACCGCGGTCATGCTGCTGGCGGTGGGACCGATCGCAACCTTCATCGCCCGGCACCCCACCGCCAAGATGCTGGCGCTTGGATTCCTCCTGCTGATCGGCGCCGCCCTGATCGCCGACGGCATGCACTTCCACATCCCGCGGGCCTATCTCTATTCGGCGATCGCGTTCTCGGTCGGGGTCGAGGCCCTGAACCTGCTGGCGCGGAAGCGGCGGAAGCCGGAGGTGGATCGGGAAGCCGCCCTCCAGCCGGTCTCGTTCACGCCGGACAGCGCGACGGTGCGGATGCTGGTCAGCGCGCCGTCGGTGCTGCGGATGGTCCGGCCCGACACCGACGACGCGCGCCCGGATCACCCCAAGGTTCCGCTCGCGACCTGGCGGTAGTGTCCCGATTCTGAAATTCGCGGATAATTCTATATCACAGTCGGGCGAATTTCAGAATCGAAGGACACTACCAACTTATTGATTCTAGTGTCGTTTCGATTTCGAAGTTCGCTCCGAGCGCGATATCGGAATTTGGCGAACTTTCGAAATCACGACACTAAGGCACCGCCGCTCAAATAGGGCGATTCGGTCTCCAGAAACGCGGCTTCCTCGGCGGTTGAGGCGCGGCCCAGCGCGGCGTTGCGGTGGGGAAAGCGGCCGAACCGCGCGATGATGTCGCGATGGGCCTGGGCATGGACGAGGATATCGGGGCGGTCGAGCGTCTCGATCAGCCGCACGCATCGCTCCTGGTCGTCCAGGTTCTCGCTGTGCATGAACGGCAGGTACAGGAAATGGCGCTGCTCCCGTGTCAGCGCCTGATCGAACCCCCGCTCCATGGCCCGAACGGCGGCGGCGCGCGCCAGTGCGTCGGTCGCGAACGCCCTGGGATCGCCGCGGAACATGTTGCGCGGCGCCTGATCGAGCACCAGCACCAGGGCGAGCGTCCCCTCCGGCGTCGCTTCCCAATGCGCGAG
>JBDZUN010000104.1:1651-11519 GCA_040255145.1 Hyphomicrobiales bacterium
CGAGCCGGCCCGCGGCGGCGGCGTCCAGCAGCGGACCGAACCGCTCCGTCACCTGCGCGTCGAACGCCGCGTCGGAATCGAACCAGCGCGGGCGCGCGTCGTCCGAGAACCAGAACGCGATCAGGGCCCGATGATCGAGAAGCAGCATGGCAAAGGCGACGTCCGGCGATTCGTCCCGCCGCCGAGATTACACGGCTGAGCCGCGCGGCATCGTGCCCGATGCCTCTGCCCGGGTCGGATCCGCCGCCGGCGTCGTGCCGTAGAGCGCGCGACCCCGGTCCTCGAAGGCGCGCACCATGCGGTGCACCGCCTCGTTGAACATCGTGTCAATCAGCCGCTGGAAGATGCGATTCTTGAACTCGAAGTCGATGAAGAAGTCGATGGTGCAGCCGCCATCCGCTTCGGGAATGAACTTCCAGTGATTGTTCAAATACCTGAACGGCCCTCGGGTATACTCCACGTCGATCCGGTTCCGGTCCGGCATCAGGGTGACGCGGCTGGTGAACTGTCCGCGGAACGCCTTGAAGCCGACGATCAGGTCGGCGACCAGGATTTCGTGGTCGTCGTGCCGCTCGCGCGCCAGGATGCGCGCGCCGACGCACCAGGGCAGGAATTGCGGATAGCGAGCGACGTCGGCGACCAGCGCGTACATCTGCTCCGCGCTGTGCGGTACCGATCGCCGCTCTGCATGGGTCGCCATCCGTTCGTCCCCGCCCGTTCAGCGCCCGGCGGCCTGGCGGGCCGCCCTGAGCGCACGGAAATCCTCGGCCGCATGATAGGACGAACGGGTTAACGGACTGGCCGCGACCATCCAGAAGCCCTTGGCGCGCGCCATCGCGGCATAGGCGGCGAACTCGTCGGGCGTGACGAAGCGATCAACCGCGTGGTGCTTCGGCGTCGGCTGCAGGTACTGGCCGAGCGTGACGAAGTCGACGTCGGCGGCGCGCAGGTCGTCCATCACCTGCAGGATTTCCGCTCGCTCCTCGCCCAGGCCGACCATCAGGCCGGATTTGGTGAACATCGCGGGGTCGATCTCCTTCGCCTGCTGCAACAGCCGCAGCGAATGGAAATAGCGCGCGCCCGGCCGCACCTCGGCATAGAGGCGCGGCACCGTTTCGAGATTGTGGTTGAACACGTCGGGCTTGGCCGCGATCACCACCTCCAGCGCGCCGGGCTTGCGCAGGAAGTCGGGGGTCAGCACCTCGACCGTCGTCGTAGGCGACGCGGCCCGGATCGCCGCGATCACCGAGGCGAAGTGTCCGGCGCCGCCATCGGTGAGGTCGTCGCGGTCGACCGAGGTGATGACGACGTGCTCCAGCCCCAGTTGCGCGACCGAGCGCCCGACCCGCTCCGGTTCGTCGCGATCGACCATGCCGGGGATGCCGGTGCGCACGTTGCAGAACGCGCAGGCGCGCGTGCAGGTATCGCCCAGGATCATCATCGTCGCGTGCTTCTTGGCCCAGCACTCGCCGACATTGGGGCACGCCGCCTCCTCGCACACCGTGACCAGGCGGTTTTCGCGCAGGATGCGCCGCGTCTCCTGATACATCGCCGAGCCCGGCGCCTTGACCCGGATCCAGGCCGGCTTGCGCGGCGGCGGCGCATCCGGCCGGCCGGCCTTCTCGGGATGGCGGGGCCGCGCCAGCGCTGACGGCGGGGCGGATTGGTCCGGCAGGCTCATGCTCGCCTCGTGAAACGGAGTGGACGCATCCTACACCGAATGCGCCTCCGCACACGTGGTGCAGCGCAACATCCGATCAAGCCATAGGCCAGGCCCGAATTGCCGGATCGTACCTGCGCGCGTCACGGCAGCGCGCAGTAACAGCATAAATTCCCAAAACGGATATCTTATTAGAATAAAAACCTGCCTCCATCAAAATAAAAACCCAACCTCTTTAAAAATAATTCTACCTCCACATCTGTATCGGAAAAGAAAATCCGTCACCACCAAAGGGAGCAATCTGATGGAGTTCAATCCATACGAGATGGCCGGTTATTGGGAAAGCTGGGGGATTCCGGTCGAAGTGCTCTTCCTGGGCAAGGTCGTCCTGCTGGGCGTGCTCATCATGGCCGGTGCCGGCATCAAGCGGCTCTACGACCGCCGCCGCGCCCGATCCGTGGTGGGACAGCCGGCGGCCATTGGTCGCGCGGAGTCCGGGCGCTAGCGCAAGGCAGATCGCGTTTCGGCCCTGACGCTGGCCGTCATCCAGTTCGGCGTGTCGCGCCGGGCTGGTTCCGTAAGCCGAGGCTTGGCACAGCCCCCCTGTCGCTGAAGCCCGCCGGATTCCCGCTTCCCTGGGAATGACGCCTCCGCGTCGGTTCGGCCCGATCGCATCCTGCGGCTGGCGCGGCGTTGTCCGCGCGACCGGCGCAAGCCGGCGTGGCTTCGGCCACGCCGGCTTGCGATCCCTTCGAATCCTTAGAGCGTTTCCAGCAAAAGTGGATGCCACTTTTGCGGTTCGGAAATGCGACAAACCAAGGACTTGGAGATCGTTCAACGTTTCCATGAAACGGTGAACGCCTCTAGTGGAGCAGCGGGCTCGACCCGCCCTGCCTCAGAAATGCAGCGCGCGGCCGAAGGCGTCGAGCACGGATTCGTGCATCATCTCGCTCAGGGTCGGGTGCGGGTAGATCGTGTGCATCAACTCCGCCTCGGTGGTCTCGAGCGTGCGTGCCACGGCATAACCCTGGATCAGCTCCGTCACCTCGGCGCCGATCATGTGCGCGCCCAGTAGCGCGCCGGTCTTGGCGTCGAAGATGGTCTTGATGAAGCCTTCCTCCTCGCCCAGCGCCAGCGCCTTGCCGTTGCCGCGATAGGGGAAGCGGCCGATGCGCACTTCGCGCTTCTGCTCCTTGCAGGCCTGCTCGGTCAGGCCGACGCTGGCGACCTGCGGCTGGCAATAGGTGCAGGCCGGCACGTTGCCGTAATCGACTGGCTCGGCGCCCTGGAAGCCGGCGATGCGCTCGACGCAGGCGACCCCCTCATGCATGGCCTTGTGGGCGAGCCAGGGCGGCCCGACCAGGTCGCCGATGGCGTAGAGGCCGGGAGCCCCGGTGGCACCCCATTGGTCGACCAGGACGTGGCCCTTTTCGACCTTGACGCCGGCTTCCTCCAGGCCCAGCCCCTCGACATTGCCGGTGATGCCGATGGCCAGCAGCACCTTCTCGACCTCGATCGATTCGGCCTTGCCTTCGGCGGTCTTGAGCCGGACGGTCTGCTTTGACGCACCAGCCTCGACCGCCTCGACCGTCGCGCCAAGATGGAACGCGATCCCCTGTTTCCTCAATGCCTTGAGCAGGAAGGCTGACACCTCGTAGTCCTCGACCGGCACCACCCGGTCGAGCGCCTCGACCATCGTAACCTCGGCGCCCAAAGTTCTATAAAAGCTCGCGAATTCGATGCCGATGGCGCCGGCGCCGATGACCAGCAGCGATTTCGGCATGCGGTCCGGCACCAGGGCGTCGCGATAGGTCCAGACCGCCTTGCCGTCGGGCTTCAGGTTCGGCAGCGCCCGCGCGCGCGCGCCGGTCGCCAGCACGATATGCTTCGCCGTCAGCATGTGCGCCGCCTTGTCCTTGCCCGTCACCGCGATCCGGCTCTGGCCGACCAGCTTCGCCTCGCCCTCCACCACCGTAATCTTGTGCTTCTTCATCAGGAAGGCGACGCCGGCCGACAGCCGGTCGGCGATTTTCCGGCTGCGGGCGATGACCTTGGCGAAGTCGAAGCCGACCTCCTTGACGGTCAGCCCGAATTCTTCTGCCTCCTGGATCAGGGCATAGAGCTCGGAGGCGCGCAGCAGCGCCTTGGTCGGGATGCAGCCCCAGTTGAGGCAGATGCCGCCCAGACGCTCGCGCTCGACGATCGCGGTCTTGAGGCCGAGCTGGGCCGCGCGGATCGCGGCGACATAGCCGCCCGGCCCCGATCCGATCACGACGACGTCGAACGCACCCTCAGCCATGCCGCCATCCTTCAACTCGCTTAGCCTCATTGCGAGGAGTGTCAGCGACGAAGCAATCCGGAGCGAAATCCCAAAAAAGAGTGGATTGCTTCGCTTCGCTCGCAATGACGGACAAGGACGGCGCCATCTACAGCAGCATCGTCACGGGGTCTTCGACCAGGCGCTGGAAGATGTCCAGGAAACGGGCCGCGACCGCGCCGTCGACCAGCCGGTGGTCGCTCGACAGGGTGCAGGTCATCATCGTGGCGATCGCGACCGCGCCCTCCTTGACGATCGGCCGCGGCTCGGCGCGCCCGATCGCCAGAATCGCCGCCTGCGGCGGGTTGATCACCGCGGTGAACTCGCGGATGCCGAACATGCCGAGGTTGGAGATGGTGAACGTGCCGCCCTGATATTCTTCCGGCTTGAGCTTACGGTCGCGCGCGCGCTTGGCCAGGTCGCGCGCCTGGCGCGAAATCTCGGCCAGGCCCAGATTGTCGGCCTCACGGATCACCGGGGTGATCAGCCCGCTCTCCAGCGCCACCGCCATCGCGACATCGGCATGCTTGTGGCGCAGGATGCCGGTCTCGCTCCACGACGAATTGACCTCCGGCACCCGCTTGAGCGCCAAAGCGGCGGCGCGGATGACGAAGTCGTTGACGCTGAGCCGATAGTCCTTGGAGCGCGCGTTGAGCTCCTTGCGCAGCGCGACCAGCGCGTCGATGCGGCAGTCGATCGTCTCGTAATAATGCGGAATCGTGCGCATCGATTCGGCCATGCGCCGGGCCACCGTGCGCCGCATGCTGTCGATCGGCGCGACGTCGTAGGAGCCTTCCGGATAGCCGAGGTCTTCCGGCTTGGCCGGTCCCCCGGTCCCGGCAGCGGCCGCTGCAGCGGGACGTGCCGCCTCGGGCTTTGCGGCCGGCTTCGCCTCCGGAGCCGCCTTGGCGGCGCCGGTCTTTGCCGCACCGGTCTGGGCCGCGCCTTCGACGTCGCGCAGCACGATCCGGCCGTGCGGGCCGGAGCCCTCGATCGCACGCAAATCCAGCCCCTGCTCCACCGCCACGCGCCGGGCCAGCGGACTCGCGAACAGGCGTTCGCCGTCGGTCCGCGGCGCCGCCGGCGCCTTGGCCGCCGCCGTCTGGGGCGTCGTCGGGGCCACCGCTGACTTGGGCGCTGGCTTGGGCGGCGCCTTCGGCGGCTGTTCCGGCCGGGCCGGCTTCGGCTGGGCCGCCGCCTCACCCGCGCCGTTGCCGGACGCGCCCGCGCCCTCGGGCTGGAAATCCTTCAGCGCAGAAGCCTCCTCCCCCTCCTGCAACAGGACGGCGATCGGCTGGTGGACCGGGATGTCCTCCGCGCCCTCGGGTACCAGGATCTTGCCCAGCGTGCCGTCGTCGGCGGCTTCCATCTCCATGGTCGCCTTGTCGGTCTCGATCTCGGCGATGATGTCGCCGGTCGTCACCGGGTCTCCTTCCTTGACCAGCCACTTGGTGACGGCGCCGACCTCCATGGTTGGCGAAAGCTGGGGCATGCGGATGGCGATGGGCACGGGCGGCGCTCAGCGATAGCAGACGGCTTTGACCGCCGCGACCACATCGTCCGGGCGGGGCAGCGCAAGCTTTTCGAGATTGGCGGCATAGGGCAGCGGCACGTCCTTGCCGGTGACGCGCAGGACCGGCGCGTCCAGCCAGTCGAAGCCGTGCTCCTGCACCAGGGCGGCGATCTCGGACCCGATGCCGGCGAAGGGCCAGCCTTCCTCGACCGTGACGCAGCGATTGGTCTTCTTGACCGAGCGCAGCACCGTATCGAAGTCGAGCGGGCGGAGCGATCGCAGGTCGATCACCTCGGCCTCGATGCCGTCGGCCGCCAGAGTCTCAGCGGCCTGGAGCGCGTGCGCCATGCCGATCGAGAACGACACCACCGTGACGTCCCGACCCGGCCGCGCGACTTTCGCCTTGCCGATCGGCAGCACGAAGTCGTCGATTTCCGGCACGTCGAAGGTGCGGCCGTAGAGAATCTCGTTTTCGAGGAAGATCACCGGGTCGGGGTCGCGGATCGCGGCCTTCAGCAGGCCCTTGGCGTCGGCCGCCGAATAGGGCGCGATCACCTTCAGCCCCGGCACGTGGGCGTACCAGCTCGCATAGCACTGCGAATGCTGCGCCGCGACGCGCGCAGCCGCGCCATTGGGGCCGCGGAACACCATCGGGCAGGAGATCTGCCCGCCCGACATGTAGCGCTGCTTCGCCGCCGAGTTGACGACGTGGTCGATCGCCTGCATCGAGAAATTGAAGCTCATGAATTCGACAATCGGCTTCAGGCCGGTGAACGCCGCGCCGGCCGCGAGCCCGGTGAAGCCATATTCCGTGATCGGCGTGTCGACCACCCGCTTCGGCCCGAATTCTTCCAGCAGGCCCTGCGAGACCTTGTAGGCGCCCTGGTATTCGCCGACCTCCTCGCCGAACAGGAAGACGTCCGGATCGCGCCGCATCTCTTCCGCCATCGCATCGCGCAATGCGTCGCGCACGGTCTGGCTGACCAGCTTCGTGCCTTCGGGGATTTCCGGGTCGGGTTCCGGTTCCGGCGCCGGCGGGTTGTAGCTTGTCGGCGGCGGCGCCTGTTCCATCTCCGGCGCCTTCTCCCGCGCCTGCGGGCGCACGCTCTCCTCGACCGGCTCGTTCGCGCTCGGCGGCTTGGCCGCCGGCGCCGGCCTCGTATCCACTGCGCCGGCGTCTTCGCCCTGCTGCAGGATCACCGCGATCGGCGCATTGATCGGAATATCCTCCGTTCCTTCGGCGACCAGCAGCTTGCCGACCGTGCCCTCGTCGACCGCCTCCACTTCCATGGTCGCCTTGTCGGTCTCGATCTCGGCGATGATGTCGCCGGCATTGACCGGATCGCCCTCCTTGACGTGCCACTTGATCAAGGCGCCGACCTCCATGGTCGGCGACAATTGCGGCATCAGCACCTCAACCGGCACAGGCACTCTCCCTTGCCGGCGCGCGCCCGATCACTCGGCCGCCTCGGCGTAGATGTCGGTCCACAATTCGGCCGGCTCCGGCTCCGGGCTGTTCTGGGCGAACTCCGCCGCCTCGCCGATCCGGGCACGGATTTCCTTGTCGATCTCCTTCAGCTCCTCGTCGGCGATCCCGGCCTCGACCAGCTTCAGACGCGCCCGTTCGATCGGGTCGTGCTCGGCGCGCATGCGCTGCACCTCCTCGCGCGAGCGGTACTTGGCCGGGTCCGACATGGAATGGCCGCGATAGCGGTAGGTCATCATCTCCAGGATGATCGGCCCGTTGCCGCCGCGAGCATAGGCGACCGCCGCGCGGCCCGCCTCGCGCACCGCCAGCACGTCCATGCCGTCGACCTTCTCGCCGGGGATGTTGAAGCTCGCGCCGCGCAGATGGAGGTCCGGCTGGGCTGAGGAACGCTCGATCGACGTCCCCATCGCGTATTTGTTGTTTTCGATGATGTAGACGACCGGCAGCCGCCACAGCTCACCCATGTTGAACGCTTCGTAGACCTGGCCCTGGTTGGCCGCGCCGTCGCCGAAATAGCACAGGGTGACGGCGTCGCTGTCGCGATAGTGATTGGCGAAGGCGAGGCCCGTGCCGAGCGGCACCGGCACGCCGACGATGCCGTGGCCGCCGTAGAAGTTCTTCTCGCGGCTGAACATGTGCATCGAGCCGCCCTTGCCCTTGGAATAGCCGGTGGCGCGGCCGCACAATTCCGCCATCACCCCGCGCGGGTCCATGCCGCAGGCGAGCATGTGGCCGTGATCGCGATAGCCGGTGATGACCTGGTCGCCCTCCTCCAGCACGGCCTGCATCCCGGTCACGACCGCTTCCTGGCCGATATAGAGGTGGCAGAATCCGCCGATCAGGCCCATGCCGTACATCTGGCCCGCCCGCTCCTCGAAACGGCGGATCAGCAGCATGGAGCGATAGAGCGCCAGCAGCGTCTTGGGGTCGCCGTCGACCTTGGCCGCGGGCTTTGCGCCCGTGCCGGCCTTGCCGGGCGAGGCCTTGGCTTTCGCAGGCTTCACGCCGCGCTGTCCTTTCGATTCGTTAGCCATGGACCTGATCTCCTCGCCGCGTCCGGTTCAGAAACGGCGCGCGAACGCCTTCATTTCGCGTTCAGGATGACGAGGTCATCGGGATGGGCGAAGCCGAGCAGCACGCGCGCACGTTCGTCCAGCATATCAGGGTCGAGGCTGTCGGGCCGCAACAGGCTCACCCGGTGCGCAAGCTCGGTCCGTTGGGCGACCAGGTCGGCGTGCTCGACCTGCAGGGCCGCGAGCTGCTTGTGCAGCCTCAAATAGGCGCCCAGGCCATATTCGCCATGCACGGCATGGTAGCCGAAATAGAAAATGGCGCATGCGGACAGAAGCGGGAATATCGCATGTCGGGCGCGGCGCCGAAGCTCGATCGCAAGCTGCATGGTGCTAGCATGGCTCGGCAAAATCCGCCGTCAACCCCTAACTTGACGACCGCCCGCCAACGACCGCTCATTTGTGCGAACAAATATATTTTCGCGCCGGCAGCAACGGTCGTCGAGCTTGCCGGCTTGGACGTGCTAACCTTAGGCTGGAACCGGACGGCCAGGCCGTGCCCCACACCGGAGACAGGAGGCCCCTATGCTGGATGCGAATCCGACGGACCACGCGACGGAAGAGCGTGCCGCCTTCGCGCGCATGACCGAGGGCACCGCCGAAGACTGGGCCAAGATCGCCGGCGCCGCGCGCGGATACGGCCAGGGGCTGGTCGGCCGCATCGTCGACCACCTCATGCTGCTGGACGGCGATCACGGCGGCTTCAACGTCGATCGGCTGACCCATTCGCTGCAATCGGCGACGCTGGCCCGACGCGCCGGCCAGGACGACGAATACATCGCCTGCGCGCTGCTGCACGACATCGGCGACACGCTCGGCTGCTACAACCACGCCGATATCGGCGCCGCGATCCTCAAGCCGTTCGTGTCGGCGCGGAACCACTGGATCGTGGAGCACCACGGCATCTTCCAGGGCTATTACTTCTTCCACCACCTCGGCCTCGACCGCGACATGCGCGAGCAATTCCGCGGCCACCCGGATTTCGAGGCCTGCGCACAGTTCTGCCATCTCTACGACCAGAACGCGTTCGATCCCGGCTACGACACCATGCCGCTCGATGCGTTCCTGCCGATGCTGGAGCGCGTCTTCGCCAAGCCGAAGAACTCGATCTACAAGAAGGCCGACGGCGAGACGTTCTGACGACAGCTTCCTTCGTCATCGCGAGCGCAGGGAACGCAGGGAAGCAAGCCCCACACCGTGTCATGCCCGCGCAGGCGGGCATCCAGTAAACGGATGCCTCGGGCCATCGCGCATGGCGGTGTCTACTGGATCATCCGCCTGCGCGGATGATGACAATAAATGAATCGCTTCGTCGCTGACCCGCCCCGCAATGACGCGGGGTTTACCGACAGCGAACCGCCGCGCTCAGCCGTCGAGACCGCGCAGCGCCGCCCGCCCGGGATAGAGCGCCGAGAGGCCGAGCTGTTCCTCGATCCGGATCAACTGGTTGTATTTGGCCAGACGGTCGGAGCGCGCCAGCGACCCGGTCTTGATCTGTCCGCAATTCGTCGCGACCGCGAGGTCGGCGATGGTCGAATCCTCGGTCTCGCCCGAACGGTGCGACATCACGGCGCGATAGCCGGCGCGGTGCGCCGTCTCCACCGCCGCCAGCGTCTCGCTCAGCGTGCCGATCTGGTTGACCTTGACCAGAATCGCGTTGGCGATCCCGGCGGTGATCCCCCGCGTCAGCCGCGCGACGTTGGTGACGAACAGGTCGTCGCCGACGAGCTGGACGCGCCGGCCGACCGCCTCGGTCAGGTGCTTCCAGCCGTCCCAGTCGTCCTCGGCCATGCCGTCCTCGATCGACACGATCGGAAAG
>JBDZUN010000356.1:0-2295 GCA_040255145.1 Hyphomicrobiales bacterium
ATCGCGACGCGCGGCGCCCGATGTACCGACAGCCAAGGGTGGTTCATCGCCGCGGCCAGCGCGATGTCCTGCGGCCCTAAGGTGCGGCCGGCATGCAACAGCACATCGCCTTCCACGAAGTCGATGCCCGCGGCGCGGATGTGGCGGCCGACCGGGGCGCTTCCGCGCACGGTCACGATATCGCCGTCGCTTTCCGTATCCTCCTGGATCACGACGGTCTCAGCGCCGTCGGGGATCGGCGCACCGGTGAAGATGCGCACCGCCTGGCCTGGACCGACCGCGCCGGCGAAACCGCGCCCCGCCGCCGATACGCCGACCCGGCCCAGGGTTGCGGGCACGCGCGCCACGTCCACCGCACGAACGGCATAGCCGTCCATGGCCGACATTGCGGCGGGCGGTTGCGTGCGCCGCGCGGCCAGGTCGGCCGCCAGGACACGGCCCGACGCCGCGCTGAGCGGCACCACCTCGATTCCCACCGGCGAAAGCCGCCCGGTCAGGCGCGCCAGCGCCGTTTCGACCGGCAGCAGGTCTGACTTCGTGCTCTTAGCCATGCCGGATCACGGTGCGCTCAATCCAACCCGCATGTCATTCCGATCGGTAGGGGGACCCGAGCGGCCGCCCGCCTTGCTCACCAGCCTGATTTCGCCGATCACCATACCCTTGTCGATCGCCTTGCACATATCGTAGATCGTCAAGGCCGCCGTCGAAACCGCTGTCAGCGCCTCCATTTCCACGCCGGTCCGGCCTGTAACCTTGACCGTGGCACTGATTTCGACAGTCGACCGCGTCTTATCGGGGGCCAACTCGATCGTGACTCCGGTAACCGGCAGCGGATGGCACAATGGGATCATCTCGGATGTGCGCTTGGCCGCCATGATGCCGGCGATCCGCGCCACCGCGAACACATCGCCCTTGGGCAATTCGCCCGCGACAACGGCGTCGAGCGTGGTCGGCTGCAGGAAGATCGCACCTTTGGCGGTCGCGGTCCGTTCCGTCTCGTTTTTGGCCGAGACGTCGACCATCTGTGCGTGACCCTGGGCATCGAGGTGGCTAAGCTCGCTCATGCCGCGGCGGCGTCCGGGCGGGCCAGCAAGGCTCGCGTCGCCGCCTCGACGTTGGGCTGCCGCATCAGGCTTTCGCCGATCAGGAAGCAGCGCACGCCGACCCGCGCCAGCCGTCGCAGATCGGCCGGTGTGAACAGGCCGCTTTCACCGACCACCAGCCGGTCGCCGGGTACCAGCGGCGCCAGCCGCTCGGTCGTTTCGAGCCTTGTCTCGAACGTCCGCAAGTTGCGGTTGTTGATGCCGATCAACGGCGATCGGAGCTTCACCGCGCGTTCTAGCTCAACCTCGTCATGAACCTCGACCAGCACATCCATGCTCCAGGCGAACGCTGCATCCTCCAGCGCCGCGGCTTCGGCGTCATCGACGGCGGCAAGAATGATCAGGATGCAATCGGCACCGAGCGCACGCGCTTCCACGACTTGATAAGGATCATAAAGGAAGTCCTTGCGCAGGACAGGCAATTGGGTCTCGTTCCGAGCTTGGGTGAGGTAGCGATCGTCACCCTGGAACGATGGCCCGTCGGTCAGCACCGACAGGCACGTCGCGCCGCCGGCCGCGTAGGCACGGGCGAGGGCGGGGGGATCGAAATCGGCCCGGATCAGGCCCTTGGACGGGCTTGCTTTCTTGATCTCGGCGATCAGGGCAAAACCGTCGCCGGCATTGGCGCGGCGAAGGGCCTCGGCGAAGCCGCGCACCGGCGGCGCGGCATGCGCCGCATCCTCAACCGCGCGTAGGGGTCGGACCGCCTTACGGGCTGCGATCTCCTGGCGCTTATACGCTTCGATTTTGGCGAGAATGCCGGTCACGACACGGCCTCCCGCAGCGGCTCAGCGTTAGACCGCACGATCTGGGCCTCCAGCACCCCCTGGGCGCGGCCGGATTCGATGGCCTCACGCGCCAGTAAAACACCGGCTCGCAGGTCGGAGCAGCGGCCGGCGATGAGCAGAGTGGCAGCGGCGTTGAGCAGCACCACATCGCGTGCTGAAACCGCACGGCCGGCCAGCAGCTCGCGAATGATCGCCGCATTCTCCTCCGGGGCGCCGCCGGCGAAGTCGGAGGCGGTTCCACGTGCCAGCCCAGCATCTTCCGGCGTTACCGTGAAGGTGCGGATAACGCCATCATGTGCCTCCGCGACTTGGGTCGCGCCGGTGGTCGTCAGTTCGTCGAGTCCGTCCTCGCCGTGTACCACCCACGCCCGCTCTGCGCCGAGTGTGGCCAGGACGCGCGCCAT
>JBDZUN010000357.1:0-2288 GCA_040255145.1 Hyphomicrobiales bacterium
GAGTTCGACAGGCAGATATTGACCTCGCGCCGGCGCGCCTGGTTCGGCACCAGGTCGATCTCGGTCTCGACCGACGGATTGTCGAGGTTGATGGTGGGCGGCACGATCCCGTCGCGCAGCGCCTGGATGCAGAAGATCGCCTCGACCGCGCCGGCGGCGCCGAGCAGGTGGCCGATCGACGACTTGGTCGACGACATCGAGACCTTGCCGGCGGCGTTGCCGAACAGCCGCTGCACCGCGCCCAGCTCGATCTCGTCGCCCGCCGGCGTCGAGGTGCCGTGGGCGTTGATGTAGTCGATATCGGCAGGCGCCATGCCGGCGTCGCGCAGGGCCGCCGCCATCGCACGATAGCCGCCGTCGCCGTCCGGCGCCGGCGAGGTGATGTGATAGGCGTCGCCCGACATGCCATAGCCGACGATCTCGGCCAGGATGTTCGCGCCGCGCGCCCTGGCGTGCTCCAGCTCCTCGAGCACGACGATGCCCGCGCCCTCGCCCATGACAAAGCCGTCGCGGTCGCGGTCATAGGGCCGCGACGCCTTTTCCGGCGTGTCGTTGAAGGCGGTGCTCAACGCCCGGCACGCCGCGAAGCCGGCCATGCCGATCGGGCAGATCGCGGATTCCGCGCCGCCGGCGAACATCACGTCCGCCTCGTCGAACGCGATCAGCCGCGCGGCGTCGCCGATGGCGTGGCTGCCCGAGGCGCAGGCCGTGACCACCGCGTGGTTCGGTCCCTTGAAGCCCCACTGGATCGAGGCGTAGCCCGACACCAGGTTGATCAGCCGCCCGGTGATGAAGAACGGGCTGATGCGGCGCGGCCCCTTCTCGTACAGCGTGATCGAGGCTTCCTCGATCCCCGGCAGGCCGCCGATGCCGGAGCCGACCATGATGCCGGTCCGCTCCTGCTCCTCCGCCGTCTTGGGCTGCCAGCCGGAATTGACGACCGCCCGCCCGGTCGCGGCCAGGCCATAGACGATGAATTCGTCCATGCGGCGCTGCTCGCGCGGCTCGACCCACTCGTCGGCGTTGAAGGTGCCGCCCGAACCGTCGCCGCGCGGAACCTCGCAGGCGATCTTGGCGGCGTAATTCTCCGGATCGAACTTGGTGATGCGCCGCGCGCCCGATTCGGCCGCCAGAAGCCGTGTCCAGGTCTCCTCGGCGTCGCCCAGCGGCGACACCATCCCGAGGCCGGTCACGACGACTCGCCTTAACTCACCACGACTTTTCACGCGCTGCCGCTCCGAACCGCGATCGTCCGGGTGCTCAACTTGAGGCGTGCTGCTCGAGATAGCTGACCGCGTCGCGCACCGTGACGATGGTCTCGGCCGCGTCGTCGGGGATCTCACAACCAAACTCTTCCTCGAACGCCATCACCAGCTCGACCGTATCGAGGCTGTCGGCACCGAGATCATCGATGAAGCTCGCATTCTCGGTCACCTTGTCGGCTTCGACGCCTAGGTGCTCGATCACGATCTTCTTCACGCGCTCGCCGATATCGCTCATCCCTGTGCCCTCGTGCAGTTGCCTTTTGGCTGAAAACGGCCCTGTGGCCTGGGCGCGCGCGCCCGCGCCGGCTCGGCCAAGCCGCGGCAGGAACGCGGTGGTAACACACTTCATCAGGCTTTGCTACAACGCGCGAGGGCCGCGATTTGGCGCTCCGCCAAGCGTTGTTTTCCCCCGCTTCCGCGCGGTTTCGGGCCGTCGCGGCGCGGTCAGGACGAGCGCCCGCGACCGTTGCCGGCCGGCGCCGCGCCGGCGCGCTCGGCCGCGATCAGGCGCATCAGCATGCCCTCGCGCAGGCCGCGGTCGGCCACCTGCAGCCGGCGGTGCGGCCACACCCGATGGATCCCGTCGAGGATGGCGCAGCCGGCGACGACCAGGTCGGCGCGATCGTATCCGATGCAGGGATGGCCGGCGCGCGCGGCCACGTCCATGCCGCGCAGGGTGTGCGTCACCGCCTCGATTGCGTCGCGTTCGAGCCATACGCCGTCGACTCGCGCCCGGTCGTAGCGCGGCAGGCCGAGATGGACGCCGGCCAAGGTCGTGACCGTGCCCGACGTGCCCACCACCTGGGCCGCCGCGACGTCGGAAGGATGCAGGTTCAGGCTTTCGCGCAGGCCGGTCAGGCGCGCCGCCACCTCGTCGACCGCGGCGTCATAGTGCGTCGGCGTCTCGGCGCCGGCGTGGCGCTCGGCCAGCGTGACCACGCCGCAGGGCAGCGACGTCCAGGCGCGCAGGCGCGGCGGGCCGCCGCCGTTCAGCGCCAGCCACATCACCTCGGTCGAGCCGCC
>JBDZUN010000358.1:0-2276 GCA_040255145.1 Hyphomicrobiales bacterium
GGTTCCGCCTTGCCGTGACCTACTCGAGCGGCTGGATTCGTCCGCGTCGAGAGTCTCCCCTACGTGTGCCCTCTGGAAGCGCCGGCCCTGAATCCCAGGCACCGTTTCATGTCGTCTGGCCGGCGCCACTGGGTGGCGTGCCGCCCGAGCGGAAGCGGAAAAGAGTAAAGAGCCTGCCCGCAGGATAGTGGCCGGATCGCCGCTGAAAAGAGATTTCGGCCGGCGTGGGCGCAAAAGACGTTCCGGCCGGGCGCGCGGCTGCGTTAAAGGGGAAGGATGGTCGCGGAACCGTGGCGGTCTGTCGCCGCCGTCCGCCCGGGAGTGTGCCGATGGCGTATCGCGTAAGGTTGGTCGTGGTCTGTGTGCTTCTGTCGTTCGGTGCCGCGTCGGCGGCCATCGCGGCCGATGCAGCGGACGACCGCTTCCTCGCCGGTTACGCGGCGGCGGTGTTGGGGCGGGAATTCCATGTGCCGCAGGCGCGCATCGTGGTGCGCGGCGGCACGATCCTGATCGACGGACAAGGCATCGACGCGCCGACCCAGGACGCCGCGCGCCGCGCGCTGGCCACCGCGCCGGGCGTCCGTGCGGTCACGGTGCTCGACCCAGCGGCGTTCGCGCGTCTGGCCGGCCCCGCGGCGCCGGCGCCGCATCCGGCCGGGCCCGTCACTACCACCACGCCGCCGCCGCCGCCCGGCCCGGCCGAGACCCAGGTGGCGCAGGGCCTGCAGATCCTGCCGCGCTCGGTACTGTTCAAGCCGCTGCGCGCCGATCCACGCTGGCCGCATTTCTCAGCGACCTATCAGCACTGGACCAACGATCGGGACGTGAGCGAGGCGGGCGTCGCCAGCTTTGGCGAGACCATCCCGTTCGTGCGCGATTCGGGCCTGGGCGGCCAATGGGAGATCGGCATTCAGGGCGGCGTGTTCGCCGTATTCGACCTGGCGGGCGAGAGCGCCGATCTCATCAATGCGGATTACTTCGTCGGGCTGCCCCTGTCGTACCGGCGGGGCAACTTCTCGTTCCTGTTCCGCCCGTACCACCAGAGCTCGCATCTCGGCGACGAATACATCCTGCGCAAGGGCATCACCAAGGCCCAGCGCGTCAACCTGAGCTATGAGGTGCTGAACGCGATCGCGTCCTACGATCTCGGGCCGTCCTATCGCATCTATGGCGGCGCCGGCTGGCTGTTCGACGTCGATCCCGGGAACCTCGACCGCTGGATGGGTCAGGTCGGCGCCGAATACCGCAGCACAGAAGTGTGGTGGAACGCGGTGCGGCCGGTGGCCGCCCTCGACATGCAGTTCTGGCAGCAGCACCAGTGGGAGCCCAATGTGTCCCTCCGCGCCGGCGTGGAGCTTGAGAATATCGACATCCTCAGCCGGCGGATCATGATCGCCGGCGAGTACTTCCACGGCCACAATCCGAACGGTCAGTTCATCACCCGCGACCTGCAATTCTTCGGCATCGGGATCCATGCATTCGTCGACTAAGTGCGGCACTCGCAAGTGCAAAAAGACGTGAATGTGCGTTTCGCAAGTGCAAAAATTCGCGACTTCGAGAATCGCAGTGGCAATTCGGCAACGGCGGTGTAGATTGCTCCGGCGCGTTCGGACCGGCCGCTTGGCACGCTGGACGAAACGTGCTTAATGAGCCGAGATAGAAAACCCAGGGAAGGCTACAGCAGTGCGTGAGACGCTAGCTCGATGGATCATCTACAAGCGCGGGATTTTCCTGGCCATTATGGCGGTCATCACGGCGTTCTTTGCGTGGGGCGCGAAGGACGTCAAAATCGCCACGGTGTTCACCGAACTGCTGCCGTCGAATCATCCCTTCGTTAAGACGTTTCTGGATCACCCGAATTTCGGCAATCCGCTGACCATCCAGATCATGGTGCGGCGGACCGACGGGACCATCTACAATCCTGAAACTTTGGGTAAAGTTTGGGATTTGACGCGGGACGTCGACCTGGCGCCCGCGGTCGACCACGATCAGATCCTTTCGATCTCGACGGAAAAGGCCCGGTACGCCGAGGCGACACCGTTCGGCATCGAATCGAAGCCGCTGATGGGCGACCACGCCCCGGCCAACGCGGCGGAGGTGAAGGAATTCCAGGAACGCCTGGCCAAGGCGCCGGGTATCTCGCGCTTCCTGATCTCGCCCGACGGCACGGCAACCCTGATTCGCGCGACCTTCATCGAACGCCTGCTGGATTACGGCAAGACGTTCGAATTCGTGCAGCACCTGGTCGAGCAGGCGCGTTGCACGGTCAAGGTCAA
>JBDZUN010000105.1:0-11288 GCA_040255145.1 Hyphomicrobiales bacterium
GACTTGGCGCGAAGATATCAAGGAAGAGTGCAGCCCGGACGAGCCGCGCTTCAAAGCCTGGCGCGCCCGCCAGATCGCGCGCAACACGCTGGAGAACGGCGGCTACGACGACTACATCATCCATACACCGCTGGCGATCGAGCTGACCGAAGGGTGCTCCGTGGGCTGCTGGTTCTGCGGCGTGGGCGCGACCAAGCTTGCCGAGGCGTGGCCCTACACGGAGGAGAACGGCGCGCTCTGGCGCGGCGTCGTCCAGGTGTTGCGCGACCGGATCGGCAACGCCGCGAAGTGGGGCTTCTGCTACTGGGCGACCGACCCGCTGGACAATCCGGACTATGAGCGGTTCGCAAGCGATTTCAGCGACATCGTCGGCATGTATCCGCAGACGACGACTGCGCAGGGGCACAAGGACCCGGATCGTGTCCGTAAGCTCCTGAAGGAATCGGAAGCACGCGGCTGCCGGGTGAACCGCTTCTCGGTGCTGACCGAATCGCTGCTGCGCCGCATTTTCGCCAGCTACACGCCGGACGAACTGACCAACGTCGAAATCGTCGCGCAGATGAAGGGTGGCACGGTGCCCAAGGCGGCAGCCGGCGCCTTCCGCGAGATGGCCAAGAGCAAGACGGCGGTGGTCGAACTCGAACAGCGCAAGCTGGCAACGCTGGCGGAAACCTCGCGCCGTCTGGCCTCGGGCAGCGGCGAGGAGGTCGGCGACATGGCGATGTCGCAGCCGGGCACCATCGCCTGCGTGTCCGGCTTCCTGCTCAACATGGTGACGCGGACGGTGAAGTTGATCAGTCCGTGCCGCGCCAACGACAAATGGCCGCTCGGCTATATCGTGTTCGACGAGCGTCGATTCATCGACGCAGCCGACCTCGACCGCCACCTGGAGGACATGATGGCGGAGCACATGCCGCTCACCATCGCGCTCGAGGACCGCATGCAGTTGAACCCGGAGCTTGCCTACAAGCGGATGCCGGACGGGTTCCAGGTCACGACACCGATGAACGCGGTGGCGATGCGGCGTCCCGATCTGGGCGACTATGTCGGCTCGATCGGCGACCAGTTATCCGCCGGCAACCGCACGGCGGGGCAGATCGCATTTTCCGCGTTCTTCCAATACGGCGTGCCCGAGATCAATACGCTTGGCACGCTGGCGATGCTGTTCGAACGAGGATTGCTGGTCGATGCCAAGGGACGGGTCGCTGGCGAGCGTCCGCGGGATGTCGGATGACGCCCGAGCTTGCCGCCGCCGTCGACGCGCTGCGCGATTACCTGGACCGGGTGGGGTTCCAGCAGATCTACAAATTCATCGTCGGGGCAAACCAGTACGGGGTGGCGCCGTCGATGATCACGGCGGCGACCGCGGAGGATGTGACGCGGTTCTTTCAGACGGTGCTCGCCGAGCGCGTCGACCTGGCGCTGCTGCAATGCCTGATGACCGGTCGGCCGACGGAGTACCAGACACTCGGCGAGGCCGAAAAGTGGGTCGCCGATGCGCTGATCGGTGTCGATCTGCTGCGTCAGGGGGACAATGGCTCGACGGTGGTCGCCGCCGACCGCCAGCTCATCTCCGCCTTCAACCTCGACCTGCTGATCGACCGCCGTATCCACTTCGGCGGCGACATGCACGAGGTCTATATCGGTCCCGACAGCTTCTGGATGCTGTATTACGTCGACGCGCTCGGCATCCAGCGGGATCACCGCGTCCTTGATCTGTGTACGGGCACCGGCATCGCCGCGCTGTACCTGGCGCTGTTCTCGGACCATGTGGTGGCGACCGACATCGGCAGCGCGCCGCTGGCGCTGGTCGAGATCAACCGGCGGCTCAACCGCCTCGAGGCGACGGTCGAGATACGCTGCGAGGAACTGAGCCGTACGCTGGATAACGGTGAGCGGTTTGATCTGCTCACCTGCAACCCGCCATTTGTGGCGTTTCCACCCGGACTCGCCGGCACGCTCTATGCGCAGGGCACCGGAGATGACGGGCTCGACTATCTGCGCACGATCGTCCGGCGTCTGCCGGCGGTCCTGACGCCGGGCGGGTCCGCATATCTCGTGGCCGATCTGGTCGGGGATCGGTGTGGGCCGTATTTTGTCGAGGAGCTGGCGCGTTTTGCGATGGAGAGCGGGCTCGCGGCCGACGTTTACATCGACAACGTCCTCCCGGCGAAAGCGCAGGTCGCTCCGTTGGCCGCCTACATGGAACGCATCAATCCCGGCCGGACGCGCGCGCAGATCGCGGCCGAGGTGACGGCGTTCCAGCGCGACACACTGAAGGCCGAGCGCTACTACATGTCGACGCTCAGACTACGGACGGCGTCCGCCGAGCCGGGCGTGCGCGTCATGCGTCGATACCAGCCGCCGCGCGCAAAACCCGAGGATACATGGCCGCCGCTGCTCCTGCGCAATTGAGCGACGTCCTTGGGCAGATCGTAGGTCGGTCGGCGTTCCTGCACGAACGCTTGGCCGCGCCACCTGTCGGTCCTGAAGCCGAGGCGTGGATCGATCTTCTTGCCGACGCCTTGACGGCGCCGCTTCCTGCAACTCCGGCGCGCTATTGTATTGACGGAGCGCCGGCGGCGTTCGAGGAACTTCTGGCGCCGTTCGTCGAGGCCGCGCGTCGGCGGCTCCGGCGCGAGTCGGGCGACGCCTTCACCCTGCTTTCGGAAACGGCCCAGATCACGCTGGAGCGGAGCCTGCTTCTGCTGCTGTCTCGCTTCTCGCTCGCCGTGTTCGATACCGAGTTCACCCTGCACCGGAGCCTGACAGGGCGCTTCCCGTGGGCCACCGGAGCGCGCTCGAGTCACGATTATCGTCGCTTCGTCGCCGATATGGGCGCGGCCGGACTGGCCGAGATGATGCGGGAATATGCCGTGCTGGCGCGCTTGCTGGCCTCGTGGGCCTGCCGGTGGGCCGACGCGCACGCGCAGCTTGCCGGCCGCCTGCGGTCGGACTGGCCGGAGATCGCGCACACGTTCGGACTTGCGGGCGCGGCATGTCGGATCGACGGCATTGCGCCCTATCGCTCCGATCCACATGACGGCGGGCGGGCGGTGTCCATCATCGGGCTGCCCGGTGGCCGTCGGCTCGTCTACAAGCCGCGGCCGGTCGACATGGAGCAGGGACTGGGAGAACTGCTGGCGTGGGCGAATGCCCGTGGCTTTTCGCAGCCCTATCGGACTGTGCGCCTGCTGCCGGGCGAGGGTTACGGCTGGATGGATCATGTCGCGCCGGCGCCGTGCCGGGAGATGGCCGAGGTCGACGCCTTCTACGTGCGCGTGGGCGGTCTGCTGCAATTGCTGACGCTGCTGCAGGGCAGCGACTTTCATCACGAGAACCTGATCGCGAGCGGCGACCAGCCGGTCGTCGTCGATCCCGAGACGCTGTTCCATCCGTGGCTGCCGCCGGAGGTCGTCCATGACCTGGGCCCCGGCGCGCGCCGCGATGCCGGCCGCGACGATTTCGCCGGCCGGCTGGCCGAAAGCGGGTTCCTGCCGCCGGAGCAAGGGCTCGATTTCTCCGCCCTGGGGGCGACCGGACCCGTCGACACCCCGTTCCGCATCGCGCGCTGCGATGCCGCCAATTCGGATGCGATGGCCCTCCGCTACGAAACCTATCGCGCGCCGCGTGGTGACAATGTCCCGATGCTGGATGGGCGGCCCGAGACGGCGGCCGCGCATCGCGGTGCGATCGTCGCGGGTTTCGGCGAAATGTCCCGCCTCGTCCTGCGCGATCGGGCGTCCCTGCTGGCCGTGGTCGGCCGGTTCGCGGGTCGCCGCGGCCGTGTCGTCGCGCGTTCGACCAATGCCTATGGGCTGCTTCTGCAGGCCTCGCTGCGGCCCGACCTGCTGCGCGACGGCGCAGCGCGCGGGGTGCTGTTTGAGCAATTGCGCCGCGTGGCGGCCGGCCGCGCGCAGCGGCCGGCATGTTGGCTGATGCTCGACGCCGAATTGCGGGCGCTGGAGCAGATGGACGTGCCCCGCCTTGTCCATCGCTGCGACCGCGCCGATGCGTGCTGGCTGTGTCCGCTGGAACAGGTCATCGCGCGCATCGCGCAGGCCACGCCGGCGAGTGCCGAGGCGGATCGGATGCATCTGGAGCAGGCGCTGTCGCGATTGACGCGGATGCCGGCGCCGGACGGCCGCGCCTTCGGTACGACGCAGTATGTCAGCACGAGCCATGGGGGACGACCATGAGTCACGAAACGGACGTCAAGACGGCGCTGGACCTGATCGCCGGGCCCGCAGGCCGCGACTTGGGCTCGGCGCGGCGCGGCTTGGCCGCGGCGACCCTGCAGGCCGGCGAAGCGCCCGATCCACGCGAGCGCTTCTCATGGGCGTTCGCCGACGGCGTCGTCGGCCTTGGGGTGGCGGAAAAGGAAACTGACGGCAAGCGGCTGGACGGCATCATCGCGTTCAAGGTCTATGTCGAGAAGAAACTGCGCGGCAGCGCGGTGGAGTACTTGGTGCCGAAGCGGATCACGCTGCCGGGGCTGCCGCCGATCGACACCGATGTCGAGGCGGTCGGCAAGATCGCCCTGCAGAGCAATACCCAGCGGATTCGTCCGGCGATTCCCGGCTACTCGGTCGGCCGCGCGCTCGATGCCGGCGAGGCCGGTACTTTCGGCATGGTGGTGCGGCGGAAAGGACAGCCGACCCCGCTCTACCTGCTGAGCAATTCGCACGCGATCGCCGCGTCGGGTTTCGCCAATAAGGGCGATGCCGTGATCCAGCCGGGCAGCTATGACGGCGGCACGGCGTCCGCGGACACCATCGGCACGCTGACGGATTGGGTGCCGCTGATCTTCAGCTCCACCGGCTTCCCCAATCTCGTCGATGCGGCGATCGCCGAGCTGACGGCCGAGATCGCGTCGCCCAGCATCGCGCTGCTCGGCTGGCCCAAGGGCGTGAACACCGGACTGACGCGCGGCACGTATGTGCAGAAGATGGGGCGCACATCGACGCTTAGTGTGGCGCGCGTGCAGGATGTCGACCTGCGTGTGCCGTCGACCTATCCCGATGGTTCCGGCAAGCTCGGGCGCGTCGGCTTCTCGGACCAGGTTCTGGTGACCTACTATTCTACCGGGGGCGACAGCGGCTCGCCGGTTCTGGACATGGACAACAACATCGTGGGACTGCACGTCGCGGGCTCGGAAACCATCGGCATTTTCTGCAAGATCGCCAACGTCATGGATCAGCTGGGCGTTGAGGTGGTGACGGCGGAGGACTATCCGACCAATCAGCAAGGAAGCGCGTGATGGCGAACGAGGGCGAGGTCAAGCGCATCGTTGACGAGCATGCCGACGCGCTCACCAGGCTGCCGAACGTGGTGGGCGTAGGCGTTCAGCAGGCGGACGATGATGCAAAGGCCGCGGTCGTCGCGGTCTATGTCCGGGCCAAGGTACCCGAGGCAGGACTGAAGCCGGCGGAGATCGTGCCGCGGACGCTGACCTCGATCATATCCGGAGTCCGGGTCGATGCACCCACCGAGGTGATCGAGGTCGGCGACATCACGCACTGAACGCGAGGCTTCCAGAGGCGATGTCGGGCGAGTGGCGCGCGGCCCGTTTTTACCGGGCCTGAATGTCGGCATGCCGGCGCAGCCAGCCGCGCAGGCATTCCCGGAAGGCGGGGTCGACCGGCCGGGGCTCGTAATAGGCGGCGAGCGTCGACGGCCCGGAACTGTGTTTGAACAAATGGTCGAGATCCGGGAACAGCTCGTAGCTGCATGGGACCCCGGCGGCGCGGGCGGCGGCGACCAGAGCTTCGGCGTCGCGCGCCGGCGACACCTGGAAATCCTTGCCGCCCTGGCAGACGAGCACCGGACAGCGCAGGCGCGCGATCAAGTCCGGCGTGCGGTAGCGCAGCATCTCCTCGTACCAGGTGCGTGTGCGGAACAGCGCCAGCAGGTAGTCCGGGATCTGCCCGGCTCGCCAGGGCTGGCCGGAACGCACCAGCCGCGCGGCCTCCGCGAGGTCGCTGAGCTGCCGGTCGACCTGCTCGCGGGTGAAACCGACGGTCTCGCCATGCGCGATGATCTGGTCGGCGACCATGGCGTCGATATCACGACCGGGTGTCGCCATCAGCACGACGCCGGCGAGCGCGGTCGCCGTATCGGCCTCGCCGGCGAGGGCCAAGGCTTCCATCCCGCCCTGGCTGTGCCCGACGAGGAACAGCTTTTGTCCGGCCGTTTCCGGACGGGCGCGCAGGAAGGTGAGGCAGGCACCCGCATCGGCGATATCGGAGGCGAGGCCGCGATCCAGCGCATCGGCTCCGAGCCGTGTCGTGCCGGCGCCCCGGCTGTCGAAGCGCAGGCCGACGAAGCCGTGCTCGGCCAGGCCGTCCACGATCTCGTGCGTGCCGATGTCGATTTCGCCGGCGATGCCGTGCCGGTCATGGATTCCTGAGCCGCCCAGGAACAGTATTCCGGGGAAGGGGCCCGTGCCGGTGGGTACGCTCAACGTGGCGCCGATCGGTGTCACCGGTCCTGGAATCTGGACATCCTCCAGGCGAAAGCGCGTCGTCTCGGGCGGCGCATAGGACAGCGACGGCGCCGCGGGGGGAAGGTCGTCCGGCCAGTTCGGCAACGGCGGTCCGGGTCGGTCCAGCCGGCACGCGAGCGCCAGATGCGGAACCCTGACTTCGACCATCAGGCCGTGCGCGTCGAGCATTACCTCTTCGCGATGCGACGTCCGGTACCAGCGGCCGCTCTGCGCATCCAGATCGGCCGCCGGCACGATCTCGATCGGCACGATCTCGATCGGCACGGTCACGAGCTGCGAGGCAACGAACACGCGCATGCGCGTGACCGGCTCCATGGTCATGCAGCCGGCCGATTCGGCATAGATGAGGGCAGCCTGACCGGGAAAGTTGCCGTCCACGACGAAGGCGGCGCCATCCCGCGGGACCGTCTGGACCGACTGATCCGGCAGCTCCACCGTTACCCGATCCGCGGCGAAGCGCAGCGTCAAGCGGGCGCCCTGCGCTTCCGTGACATAGCGGACCGGGTCCAGTGTGTCCGTGCACCACAGGCGGGCGCGCTGCCGCAGCAGCGATCCGCCGCCGCCCGCCGCCGCCGGATCGATCTCGACCAGGAACTCGATCGCGTGAAGACCGTCTTCGCCGATGCCGCGATACACGCTCCACTGCGTGGCCCACGGTTTGCCGGCGAGCGCGCTGACGTAGACCAGCGGGTCGCTGCCGGGGAATAACGCCGCCGTCCAGCGCGGGCTCAATGGGCAATGGCCCGGAGCGACGACAGCAGGGCCGCGGGATCGTCCGAGTTGATCAGCAGACAGTAGCCGGCATTGGTTGGAACATAGATCGCCGGCCGCGTACCGGACAGGAAGACGAGCGCCTTCTCACCGTCATGAAGGCGAAACCAGCCGGCCTGGTAGCCCGGCAACCCCACGCCCAGCGTCCGCCATTTGGGGCGCAGGTCGGGCGACTTCGTGAAATCCACCAGGCGGGCCGCATCGACCCGGAGCTGTGCCGCGGGGATCATCCTGCCGAACGGGCTGCCGCTGATGCGAAGACCTTCAGGCGATACTTCGAATTTCGGCGCCCGCGACAGAAAGAATGTCGTTGCCCCAGCCAGGACCAGGACGACGGCAATGATGACGAGCGCCCACATGGCCTTGCTCCCTACGGGTGCCAAGTTGAAGACCTGCATCGAGCCGCCTCCATCCCGCGACATACGTCCCAGCATATTCTGTGGTATCGGCTAATCCGGCCCCGGCTCGCCGCGAAGTTGTGATCCTCGTGACATCAAATGGTGGCCGACCACTGGCACTGCAAGCCGGTTTCGCGCACAGATTTGATATGGCGAAGATATGTGTAACCGTGACCGCGACGCCCCGTGTCAGGATACGGATGGTGAATCCAGTGTCAGGGCGATGACGCGCTTGGGCATCGATCCGCCAAGAACTTAGAGAATTGTGGCCGATTATCATTTCGATCTACGAAAGCGGCGTGGCTTTTGATGATAAATCGATCGATCTCCTGAGCCAGGCAGTACGGATCGTCCGCTTTCGGCAGGCTCATTGTGCGATCAGCGCGCCGTGCCTGACCAATTCGTCGATGAATTCCGCTACGTCCTGTCTGGCCTGGCCGGGGGTGACGTCGTACTCCACCGACAGTTTCTCGCAGAGCATATCCAAGCTCAGCGGCGCTTCGAGCAATTCCCAAATCCGGCTCCCGGTCTCGCTCAGGCCGAGATAGAGCCCGGACTCGGTGCTCATCATCACCAATTCGTCCCCGATCGTCGCGCTCAGCCAGTCGCCGGCGCGGCGAAGCCGCCGTCCGGAACGGTCCTCGTGCCTGGTTGTCACGGTTGCGATCTCCTCTGCGATCAACCTCTCTGTCGGCGCCGGATGCTGCTGTCCAATGCGGCAACCGGATGCGTGCGCACGGTGATCTAAAGCGCATATCCCAAGCGGCGCATGACGCGCCCGTGCACGGCCTCGATGCGCGCGATCTGGGCGGACGAAAGCTCGTCACGCCAGGCCTGCGCTTTGCCACGACGGAAAAAGGACCCGGCGTTGCGCGGCCGTTCGCGAAAGCCCTGCGCGCGTTCCTGAGTCTGAAGCTCGTGAAAATCCGCGAGTTTTGCCGCGCGCTCGGCTTCGGCCGCGGAAATGTCGCGCCCGGCGAAGCGCATGGCGTCGCGGAAGAGCGCGGCCGTGTCCGCCTGCAAGTCCTCGTACCGAACCAGATGGACCGGCACGTCGAGCTGGTCGAGCCAGCTCTCGACATGGGTGCTCCACGACAGCAGCCGCTGGCGCAGTTGCGGGCTGAAACCGCGATCGTGGGCGCCGAACACCGTGGCAGCGGAGCCGAGGCTCTCGATGGCGCGATCCAGCGTGCAGTCCAGGTGGCTGGCCAGAGACGGCGCGATGGCGCGCGGGTCGCGCACGATCAGGATGGCGGCCTGCGCCGCGGCCAGTAACGGTTCGCCGCCCGGCGTCGGGCCATAGGCGTCGTGCACCTTCATGATGCGCGGTGCCTGCGCCGGGTGACGGGGGCGCGGCCACATCGGGTCGATATAGTCCCCGCACGCGATGGTCCGATACACCGCGGGGCGCAGACAATCGGCGTCGTCCGGCCCGATCAGCAGGGAATCGATCACAGTCACCTCGTCGAACAGGCGGCGCGCCGCGGCGATCGGCGTTCGGTCGGTCGGCCTGTTGATGTCGGCCGGGGTCTCGCCCTCGGTACCGAGGTTGGAGATCAGCATCCGAAACCAGGTGTTTCCGGACTTCGGGTAGGACGCGAGCCAGACCAAGCCGCTCATGCCTGCCCCTGTTGCAGCGAAAGCGCCTGCCAATGCGCTTCCAGCCGCGCGATGACCTGGGGCATCGCGGCCAGATCGAACGGCCTGGCGAGGCGGAAAATCCCGACGCGGCGCTGGAGCGACGAGGCCGCGGCGAAGAAGCGCTCGCTCAGCCCCATCTTCTGTACGAGGTACGGACGATAGGCGTTGTGCCGGAGCAGCACCGCCGCGTCCACGGCGTTCAGGCGCTCGATGCCGCCGGTCAGCGCCGGCTGTTCCTCCTGCAGCATGTAGACCGCTCGGATCGGCCGGGTCGCCTGCCGTGCCCGGCCGGGCGGCTCGACATAGTACTTCTCGAAATTGGCGCGGACGGGTGCCTGCTTTCGATCGGCCATGCCCAGATAGTCGAGGGAATCGGCCCACAATTTGAGCATCCTGCCGTCGGGCGTCATGACCGGGCGACCGTCGCCGTCGAAGCCGATGGAGCAGACGTCGTCATTGGCGTGGGCGTAGCCTTTCGTGCACAGCGCGGCGGCCAGCGTGGACTTGCCGGCGCCGGAAACGCCGCAGAACAGCACCGCTGTTTCGCCCACGTCCACCGCGCTGGCGTGCAGCACCATGCGGCCGCGCTGATGCAGCAGGACGCCGAACGCGCTGCCGAGCAGGAAGATCAGGGCGTCGCTTTCGTCGACGCCCGGCTCGACCTGCATGGTGATCTCGTTGCCGTCGACGACCTGGAATCGAGCGACGCCCGGAATGCGGAGCAGGAAGTGTTGGCCGTCGAGCGCCCAATTGGGACCGCGCGCCGACGCGGTCGCCAGGTCCGCCGGAACCGGCGCCCGTCGCAGGATCACGTCAGGCGGATGATCCGTCGGCAGAGCGTTCGTCACGCCCGGCAGCGCGAACTCCGCGGTGACGTCAAATCCGCAAATACGATAGTGTCGCATCCTGTGTCGCTGTTTTTTCCTCGCTTAGCTTGGCCAGCCTATCTTATTTACGATGGCGGGCAAGGACAGGCCCATCGGAAAAGATAAACTTTGATGCGACGGAGGCGGAATGCAGCTTCTCTCCTATGAATTCTTTGCCGCCCACGTGAGAGAATGCTTCTCGCTGCTGCTGGGTGATTCGTCTGTGGACATGACGTTGGTCGAGGCGCGGCGCCGGCCGACCAGGGTGGTCGCGGGCATACGCGCGGATCCGTTCACTCTGTACTTCAAAAGCGAAAGCCACGTGCTGCTGCCCCAGCGACTTTACTCGTTCAAGAGGCCCGGCATCGAGACGGTCAACATTTTCATCGTGCCGGTCGGCCGTGAAAAGGACGGCATCGTCTACGAGGCCGTATTCAACTGATCTGCTTCGCCGACCATGCCATGGCAAGGTGGGTCTCGGTCTGGTCCGTCACAATGAAGCCCAGCCGCGCATAGAGCGCTCGTGCCCGGTTGCCGGCTTCGACGTGCAGGTTCACGCGCGCCGCGCCGGCACGCGTCGCGGCGTCCTGGACCGTGCGCAGTAGCGCGGTTCCCAGTCCGGCGCCACGCGCCTCCGGCACGAAGCCGATGTCGACGATGCGCCATTCCGTATGCCCCCGGTCGAGGATCATGCGGCCGATCGGAGCATCATGCCGTTTCACGATCAGGAAGTCCGCCTTCGGATGGAATCGGCGATAATGGATGTCCTGGAGCGCGAACTGGGAATCCAGGAATGCCATACGCTCGGCGGGCGGCCACGCGGCCAGGAACACAGCATCCAGCCGGGTCGTGCCGAACAAGCTACGCAAGAATTCCCGGTCGCGTGCGGTGGCGCGCCGTATCGCGACGCCGTCGTCGACCAAGGTCGATGAAAGCGTGAACACCCGATGCGATTCGTCCCTACGCCGCTAGTTGCGCGCCGGGAAGACCCCGGTCAGCGCAATGCAATAGTTCATGCCCAGATAGGGTTGCTGGTTCTCGTGCGGTCCCGAGCCGCCGATCACCGAAATCGTCTGAGGCGCGAGAGCCGAGTCGGTTCCGGGTGCG
>JBDZUN010000106.1:0-11258 GCA_040255145.1 Hyphomicrobiales bacterium
ACTCCTGCAGCGAATTGACGGCGACGACCATCGCGGCACAGTGATCGACGCCGATGTCGCGCAGCTTGTGGATCTTCTCGATAACCGAAGCCGGCGAGCCGACGAGATTCGCCGTGACCTGGTGAATCGGATCGCGCCCCGTATAGGCAAGCGAGACGCGGTGCGCGACGAGACCGCTCTTCATATAGGTGGCTTCGGCCTCCTCATCGGTCTTGCCCAGCAATAGCGAGAATTGCGGCGCGATTTCGATCTCGTCGGGATCGCGGCCAAGCTCCGCCGCGCGGCCCTTCAGTTGCTTGATGCGCTCGTCGATCTCGTGAAACGGCCGCCAGCCCGGCAGCCAGCCCCGTCCGAGCACGGCGGCGCGCTGCGGCATGCCGACGAGGGCCTGCGCCAGAACGTCGTCGCGACCGGCGGCGGGCCCGGTCTGATGGAGGCCGCCAATCGCGGCGCCTGGGAGGTCGGCGCGCCATCGATCGGCTTCAACGTCGGCCTGCCGCACGAGCAGGAACCGAACCCCTATACGACCCCCGACCTGACCTTCCTCTTCCATTATTTCGCGATGCGCAAGATGCACCTCGCGATGCGCGCCAATGCGCTGATCGCCTTCCCCGGCGGCTTCGGCACGTTCGATGAGCTGTTCGAGATTCTGACCCTGCGCCAGACCGACAAGGCGCCGCCGATCCCGGTGCTGCTGTTCGACGAAGACTACTGGCGGTCGGTGATTCATTTCGAGGTGTTGGTCGAGCAGGGCATGATCGCGCCATCCGATCTCGACCTGTTTTGCTTCGTCGAAAGCGCCGAGGACGCCTGGGCCGGATTGCTGCGCCAGGGCTTGCCGATCGAACGGATGGAATCGACCGAGACCCGCGCGGGGCTGCGTTGACAGATGCGAAGCTGCGATTATAGTGCGCGGCACTGGCGGGCCTCGCGGGCCCGCTTCGCATTTGCACGGACCTTCGGGCCGCGCTGACCGGAAACGAAGCGGAACCGACTGAATGTCGAAGCGTCAGAGTTCGAAATACAAGATCAACCGCCGGCTTGGCGAGAATCTGTGGGGCCGGCCGAAAAGTCCGGTCAACCGCCGCGATTACGGCCCCGGCCAGCATGGGCAGCGGCGTAAGGGCAAGATTTCGGATTTCGGCCTGCAGCTGCGCGCCAAGCAGAAGCTCAAGGGCTATTACGGCAACATTACCGAGAAGCAGTTCCGCCGCGTCTACGACGAGGCGGTGCGCCGGCGCGGCGATACCGGCGAGAACCTGATCGGCCTGCTGGAACAGCGTCTCGACGCCGTGGTCTATCGCGCCAAGCTGGCGCCGACGCCGTTCGCCGCGCGCCAGCTGGTCAGCCATGGCCACGTTCGGGTCAATGGCCACCGCGTCACCATCCCGAGCTATGCGGTCAAGGAGGGCGACGAGGTCGAGCTGGGCGAGAAGGCGCGAACCATGGCGCTGGTGCTGGAGGCGCAGCAGAGCGGCGAGCGCGACGTGCCCGACTATATCGAGGTCGATGGCCGCGCCATGAAGCTCAGCTTCGTGCGCACGCCGAAGCTTGGCGATGTACCCTATCCGGTCCACATGGAGCCGAACCTGGTCATCGAATTCTATTCGCGCTGACCGCCGCTTACACGCCGAAGCCAAGAGGCCGCGTCAATCCGCGGCCTTTTCTTTTTGGTGGTTGCGCGACAATCTAGCCCCAACGAAAACGATCGAAAGATCGCGCTGATGCGGGGGGAGGGGCACGATGGCGGTGAATCGTCGAACTGTGCTTGGCGGGTTGGCCGTCGGCGCCGCGGCGGTCGGCGGCGGCGCATGGTGGCTGTCCTCGGGCGGCCTGCTGGAGCTTGAGGGCGCAGGTCCCTACGGTGCGTGGCGGGCGTGGCGCGGCAGTACCTCCCAGCCGGTGCGCAACCTGCTGCGCGCCGCGATCCTGGCGTCCAACGCGCACAACGCGCAGCCGTGGCTGTTCCGAATCGGCGATGATCGGATCGAGGTCTATGCCGACCCGAAGCGGGAGGCCGGTGACCTCGACCCCTACCTGCGCGGGCTTCATCTCGGGCTCGGCTGCGCGCTGGAAAATATGGCCCTGGCGGCGCCGGCCAACGGCCTTGCGATGGAGGTGCAATACACCTCCGGGCGGCTGGGTCCACAGATGCCCGCGGGGCCGTCGGCCGGGCCCGCCGCGATCGTCACCCTGCGCCGCCAAGCCGCCCCGACCTCGCCGCTGTTCGACCAGATTCCGCACCGGCACACCAATGTCGGTCCCTACGATCCCAACAAGGCGGTACCGACGGAGGCGACAGACGCGCTCAGCAAGCTGATCGAGAGCGAATACGCCACCATCCTTTGGCTGCGCGAGCCGGACCGGCGGGCGCGTTTCGGCGCGCTGACGGTGCAGGCGACGCGGACCATCCTGAAGCACCCGAGCCTGGTCCCGCTGTGGCAGCGCTGGCTGCGCCCGGGCGACACCGCCGCAGACCATCGCGACGGCATGCCGATCGAGGTGGCGATGAAGGATGCCGCCGCCGATTGGGTCAGCGACATCCAGATGCAGATGCGGACGGCGCCGCTGATCGGCGTCCTGGCGATGGATGACCCCTACGACGTCACCGCGGTGCTGCGCGGCGGCCGCGCCTGGCAGCGCATCCATCTCGAGGCGACGCGGCGCGGCCTGGCCGTCCAGCCGCTCGACCAGATCCTGTGGCGCATGGAATACGAGGAGAACCTGACCGCACAATCGGTCAGCGCGCCGGCGGTCTACGAACTGCTCAACGCCGGCAACTTCCGGCCGGCCCTGTTCTTCCGCATCGGCTACGCCAAGCAGGAGGCACGCAGGACCCCTCGCCGCCCGCTCGGCGACGTCATTCTGAAGGACGGTTGAGGGAGCCGCGGCCCGGCGTCAGGCCGGCTGCGCCTCGCGGTGCGCGATGCCCTTTTCGACCAGGATCTGGCGCAGCTCGCCATTCTCGAACATCTCGCGCAAGATATCGCAGCCGCCAAGGAACTCGCCCTTCACGTAGAGCTGGGGGATCGTCGGCCAGTTCGAGAAATCCTTGATGCCCTGCCGGATTTCGGCATCCTGCAGCACGTCGACCCCCTGGAAGGGCACGCCGAGGTAATTGAGGATCTGGGTCACGGTCGCGGAAAAGCCGCATTGTGGCATCGCCGGCGTGCCCTTCATGAACAGGACGACGTCGGTGGAATCGATGGCCTGCTGGATGCGCGTGGCCGCGGGTTGCTCGGGCATGGAAAGCTCCTGTTCCTGACGAGTAACAGGTAGTCCACCGCGCGCCGCGCTTCAACCGGCCTTAACTGGGGACCGCTGCGCTTCAATGCAAATCGGCGTTCTGCTAGCGTCCGGCAGGTCGGTAAGGAGGCGTCATGTCCCATCAGCAAGAGATCGATTCGTGCTTCGCCGCCGGCGGCATCCCGCGCGCCGCCTACGATGCGTTGCTGGCGCGGACGGCGTCCGGCCTCGAACGGCTGCGCGCCGGCCATCGTAACGGCACGCTGCCGCTGCTGCGCCTGCCGGAGCGGCGCGACGACCTCGACGCCGCGCAGCCGCTGCTCGACCACCTGCTGAACAACACGACGGACTTGGTCGTGCTGGGTGGCGGCGCCGCTGGCCTGGCGGCGCAGGCGGTCGCGCACATGGCGGATCAGGCCGGCGCGCTGGCCAAGCCGGCCGAGGGACGGCCGCGCCTCCATTTCCTCGACAACCTCGACCCGCACGGCGTGGAGCGTGCGTTGGACGCGCTGGACTTGCGGACAACGCGGTTCCTGGTGGTTTCGAGATCGGGTGCGGAGATGGAGGCATTGGCCCCGATGTTCGCGGCAATGGGCCGCATCCAGGCGGCCGGCGGTGGCAAATACATGCGGTTCCATTTCGGTGCCATCGCGGTGCCAGGCGAGGTTCCATTGCGTACCATCGCGGCGGAACAGAATTTCCCGGTGGCCGACTACGACCCGGACAGCGTCGGGGGCTTCGCCGCCCTGTCCAATGCTGCGCTGGTGCCGGCTTTGGCCATGGGGCTCGACGCCGCGGCGATCCGCGCCGGCGCCGCCGCGGTGCTGGCGCCCGTCCTGGCCGGCGCGGCGCCGGAGGACGTGCCGGCGGCGCGGGGCGCGGCGCTGGCGGTCGCCGCCGCCGAGCAGGGACTCGGCCTGCACGTGATGCTGGCCGATGCCGACCGGCTGGCCGGGTTCGGACGATGGTGGCGCGACCTGTGGGCCGAGGGTGCGGGCAAGGCTTCCGTGCCGATTTTCGCGACCGGCCAGAGCGGATTGCAACCATGGATTGAAGGGCCGCGCAACGCGCTGTTCACGGTATTGATGCCGCAGGTCGCCGGCACCGGCGCGGTCATCCCGGCCGACCTTGCCGCCGCGCCGGCGCTGTCGAATCTTGCCGGGCGCACAATCGGCGATCTGGCGGATGCGGCACAGCGCGCCACGGTCGAGGCGCTGATCGCGGCCGGCCGGCCGGTGCGCACGATCGCGCTGCCGCGGCTCGACCTCGCGGCGCTGGGCGGCCTGTTCATGCATTTCATGCTGGAGGCGCTGCTGGCGGCCGACCTGCTCGGCGTCGAGGAACCGTGAGCCTGCGCATCCTGCCCGAGGCCACCGTCAACCGAATCGCCGCGGGCGAGGTGGTGGAGCGCCCGGCCAGCGCGCTCAAGGAACTGGTCGAAAACGCGCTCGACGCCGGGGCCACACGCCCCGACATCGCGCTGGAGGGCGGCGGGCGCGACCGCATAATGGTCGCCGACGACGGCATCGGCATGGACCCGGCGGAGCTGGCGCTGGCGGTCGAGCGCCACGCCACCTCGAAGCTGCCGGACGACGACCTGGTCCATATCGCGACCCTGGGCTTCCGCGGCGAGGCGCTGCCCTCGATCGGCGCGGTGGCGCGCCTGACCATTGCGAGCCGCGCGGCCGGCGCGGCCGAGGGCTGGCGCATCGCCGTCGCCGGCGGCGTCAAGGGCGCGGTCGAACCCGCCGCCCAGGGGTCCGGCAGCCGGGTCGAGGTGCGCGACCTGTTCTACGCGACGCCGGCGCGGCTCAAGTTCCTGAAATCGCCGCGGGCGGAGCATGACGCCGCGCTCGACATGGTGCGGCGGCTGGCCATGGCGCGGCCGGACGTCGCGGTATCGATGTCCGAGGACGGACGATCGGTCCTGGCCTTGCCGGCCGAGGGCGGCGCGGACGAGGCGGCGCGCCTCAGCCGGCTGTCGCGCGTGCTGGGCCGGGACTTCGCCGACAACGCCGTGCCGGTGCGGGCGGAGCGGGAGGGCCTGCGTCTTTCCGGGTTTGCCGGCCTGCCGACTTTCACCCGCGCCAGCGCCGCGATGCAGTATCTGTTCGTCAACGGGCGGCCGGTGCGCGACAAGCTGCTGTTCGGCTGCGTGCGCGCGGCGTATCAGGACCTGATGGCGCGCGACCGGCACGCCGCCTTGGTCCTGTTCCTCGATTGCGACCCGGAGGGGGTCGACGTCAACGTCCATCCGGCCAAGGCGGAGGTGCGCTTCCGCGACGCGGGCCTGATCCGCGGCGTGCTGATCGGTGCGCTGCGCGCCGGCCTCGCCGCCGCCGGCCACCGCGCCGCGACCACCGGGGCCGACGCCGCCCTGGCGGCGTTCCGCGCCGGCGGGGCACCGTCCGCGACGCCCGGCGGCGGGTATCGACCGATCCGACCGGGCCGGGAGGCGCTGGAGCGGGCCGCAGCGTTCCAGGCGCCGGCGCCCGGCCAGGCCGCCTTCGACCTTTCGCCGCCCCCCGCCTGCGGCCTTGCGGAGGAAGGGACGCCGTTCCTCCACACGCCGCCGGATGACGCGCTGCCGGCGCACGACGACGATCTACCGACGGACGGCCAGCCGCTCGGCCGGGTGCGCGCCCAGCTCCACGACACCTACATCCTGGCCGAGACGGCCGACGGCCTGGTGCTGATCGATCAGCACGCGGCGCATGAGCGGCTGACGCACGAGCGGCTGAAGCGCGCGCTGGCCGCGGGCGGGGTGGCGCGGCAGATCCTGCTGCTGCCGGAGGTGGTGGAGCTCGACCCGCTGGCCTGCAGTCGATTGTGCGCGCGGATCGAGGACCTGGCGCTGCTCGGCTTCGGCATCGAGCCGTTCGGCGACGGCGCGGTCCTGGTGCGCGAGGTGCCCGGCCTGCTCGGCAACTCGGACGTGGCCGGGCTGGTGCGCGACCTGGCCGACGAATTCGCCAATTTGGACGAGGGGCTGGCGCTGCAGGCGCGGCTCGACCACGCCTGCGCGACGCTGGCCTGCCATTCCAGCGTCCGCGCCGGCCGCAAGCTGCGCCATGAGGAGATGGACGCGCTGCTGCGCGCGATGGAGCAGACCGCCTATGCCGGCCAGTGCAGCCACGGCCGGCCGACCTATATCGAGCTGAAGCGCGCCGATATCGAGCGGCTGTTCGGCCGCCGCTGAGGCGGCCTGGAACAGAACCGAGTTAAGTTGAACCGCTGTAAACTTTCATGTCATCCCTCCGGCGGCCGTCCGGAATCGGCGCTCCGCGCCGGCCCCGGAGCCTTGGCCGCCTCCGCCCGCGAAAGCGGGGATCCAGTAAACTTTGATGCTGGAAGATACTCACGGAATGAGCCGTTTACTGGATCCCGGCTCGCGCACGGCTCCACCTTCGGCGGCCATCCAAAACCGGCGCGATGCGCCGGCTTTGGAGCCTCGGCCGCCTTCGCCGTGCTTGGCCGGGATGACAACAAGAGGTGATCCCATTTAATTTACACCGCGCCAGTCGGTCGGGTGTTACGGCGCGTAGCAGACGATCGCGTCGCCGAGCGTGCCGGTCCCGTTCTGGTAGCTGGTGAAGCCGTTGACGGTGTTGTCGACATAGCCGATGCCGGTCCACGGATCGACGATGACCAGCTTGCTGCCGTCCTCGGTGGGGCCGCAGCACATGGTGAAATGACCGCCCACGGACCAGCGCCAACCGACCAGGCCGGGCTGCTTGCGGCTGCATTTGCGCAGGGCGTCGAGCAGCGTCTGGCCGGATTTTTCGGCCATCCTGCGCGCATGGCGCACGGGGTACGGGTTGACCTTCAGCACGTTGACCGCGCGCGCCGGGCCCGTGCCGATATTGTCCCAATCGTGATGGGTCTGCGCGGCCTGGCTGATCGCGGAGATGCCCTTGTTCAGGTTGCCGGTTTCCTCGAGCGCCATCAGGCCACGGATCTGCTCCTCGCCCAGTTGGGACGCGCTCAGGTTATGGAAGGCGCGCTTGACCATGACGATGGTGGCGCAGACGCAGGAATTGCCCTTCTCCTGGCGGATGAACTCGTAGAAGTGGCCGTCCTCGTCCTTCGCCGTGTCCCACTTGCCGGGAACGTAGGCGTTGCTCCGCACGACCGGCGCGACGCCGGCGGCGAGGTAGGGGGATAGTTTGCCCTTGAACGTGGGATCGCCCGACAGGTCGCGGATCAGCCGCTCCACCGTTCCCTTGCCGGTCCCGTCGACGGTCGCGTTGCGGGTGCTCTGGCGCCAATTGCCGCCCTTTGAGCCGATCCAGGCCACCAGGGCGTCGACCAGCGCCTTGCGCTGCGGCAGGCTGCCGGTGGCCGTGTCCTTGCAGATGCCGAAGGCGTTGTCGACCGCCTTGAGCTGCGTGCTGCGCGGGGTCGTCACGCCACGCTTCGTCTCCGCCATCCAGGTCGTGTATTTCAAGGCTTGGATCCCCCCTTCGAAGTCGATGCCGAACGGCCCCTGCCGGCGGCACGGCTCGCTTCCCGCAGGCCCGCCGGGCGCGCGGTGTGCCGAGATGATCGGTACCGGTCGAGGATAGGCCCGGCGCGGACGGAAATGAAGCCGCGCTCGGCGTTGCGGCCGGTCGTCAGTGGCCCGCGCTTTTCGACCAGAGCTGCATGACCGCGACGCCGCCGATGATCAGCGCCATGCCGAGCACGGCCGGGGCGTCGATCGTCTCGCCCCAGATCACGACGCCGGCCAGCGCGACCAGCACGATGCCGAGCCCGGCCCACACGGCGTAGACGAAGCCGAGCGGCAGGTGGCGCAGGGTCAGCGACATCAGCACGAAGGCGCAGGAATAGCCGATGACGATCAGGCAGATCGGGCCGATGCGGGTGAAGCCGTGCGACGCCTTCAGGGACAGCGTGCCGATCACCTCGGCCAAAATCGCGCCGGCGAGATAGAGATAGCCCATGGGTGGTCGCCGTCCGCTACTCCGCCGCCTGACGCCGGTCGAGCCAGGCGTCGAGGTCGGCGAGGGCGCGCAGGCTCATCGCCTCCTTGCGCGCGCGGCCCTTCGGCCCACGCCGCGCGCCGGCCTCCGGGGCCGCCAGCGGCGGGAACAGGCCGTAATTGACGTTCATCGGCTGGAAGGTGGCGTGGCCGCCGACATCGCCCGCGAGGTGGCCGCCGGTGACGTGGTTCAGCAGCGCGCCGAGCGCGGTGGTCGGCGGTGGGATCGCCGGTGCGGCGCCGTGGCGCTCGGCGGCGGCGAAGCGCCCGGCCAAGAGGCCCATCGCGGCGCTTTCGACATAGCCCTCGACACCGACGACCTGGCCGGCGAAGCGCAGGCGCGGCTCGGCCCTCAGCTGCAGAAGCGGGTCGAGCAGGCGCGGGCTGTCGAGGAAGGTGTTGCGGTGGATGCCGCCCAGGCGGGCGAAGCGCGCCTGTTCCAGGCCGGGGATCAGGCGGAACACCTCGGCCTGCGCGCCGTAGGTCAGCTTGGTCTGGAAGCCGACCAGGTTGTAGAGCGTGCCCAGCGCATTGTCCTGGCGGAGCTGGACCACCGCATGCGGCCGGCGGCCGGTGCGCGGGTCGGTCAGGCCGACCGGCTTCATCGGCCCGAAGCGCAGGGTGTCGCGGCCGCGCTCGGCCATCACCTCGACCGGCAGGCAGCCCTCGAAATAGGGCGTGTCGCGCTCCCAATCCTTGAACGCCATCTTGTCGCCGGCCAGCAGCGCGTCGAGGAAGCGGTCGTATTCGTCGGCGTCGAGCGGGCAGTTGACGTAGTCGGCGCCGTCGCCGCCAGGGCCGGCCTTGTCGTAGCGCGACTGGAACCACGCCTTCGCGAAGTCGATCGAATCCTTGTAGACGATCGGCGCGATGGCGTCGAAGAAGGCGAGCGAATCGCGGCCGGTGCGCGCGCGGATCGCCTCGGCCAGTCCCGGCGCGGTCAGCGGCCCGGTCGCGACGATCACCGAATCCCATTCCGCCGGCGGCAGGCCTTCGATTTCGGCGCGGCGGATCTCGACCAGCGGCTCGGCAGCCAGCGCCTGCTCGACGGCGGCGGAAAACCCGTCGCGGTCGACCGCCAGCGCCCCGCCGGCCGGCACCTGATGGGCGTCGGCGGCGGCCAGGATCAGCGCGTCGCAGCGGCGCATCTCCTCATGCAGCAGGCCGACCGCGTTGCCGCGCCAGTCGTCGGAGCGCAGGGAGTTGGAGCAGACCAGCTCGGCCAGGCCGCCGCCGCGATGGGCCGCCGTGCCGCGCAGGGGCCGCATCTCGTGCAGGATGACGGGGATGCCGGCGCGCGCGAGCTGCCATGCCGCCTCGCTGCCGGCGAGGCCGCCGCCGACGACGTGGACGGGATCGGGATTCGTCATGGCGGCAGGATAGCCGCTCGGGCGGCGGCGCGCACGGGGCGGGGACGCACGGGTGCTCAGCGCCGGCGCAGCGCGCCAGCGAAACGGTCGCCGATCGCGCGCCAGCGGCCGGCGCCGATCGTCAGCGCGTAAGTCAGCAGTCCGGCCGTGCCGCCCAGCCCGACGATGGCCAGGGCGTCGATGGTGCCCATGGTCGCGCGCGGGCTCCAGCGTGCGCCCGCCAGTACCACCGCGAGCAGCACGGCGATCATGGCTGCGCTGGCCCAGGCGCAGCGGCGCAGGAGTGCGCGGTGCTCGGCGTCCAGCCGCAGCCAGCCGCGCCGCGACAGCCCGACCGACAGCAGGATCACGTTCAGCCACGCGCCGAACGAGGTGCCGGTGGCGATGCCGACCTGTGCGAACGGCCCGATCAGCGCGACCTTCAGCCCGATATTGACCGCGGTCGCGATCAGGCCGAGCTTGACCGGCGTCCTGGTGTCGCCGCGCGCCTGGAAGCCGGGGGTCAGGCTGCGCACCAGCACGAAGGCGGGCAGGCCGAAGCCGTAGGCGACCAGCGCCATGGCCGAACCGTGGGCGTCCATCCGGTCGAACGCGCCGCGCATGAACAGGCCGACCATCAGCGGATCGGCCAGCAGCACCAGTCCGACAAACGCCATGGTCGCGCCCACCCAGTTCATCAGCGTAGGCGGGCGTTTCAGGAATAGCCACTGCATCAGCGGCACCAGCGGTACATATAAGGCGGTAATGAACGCCGACTTACTGCTCGCAATGGTTTGCAGGCCCACCGTCTGCAGGCTGTAGCCCAGGAAAATACACAGGCCGATCAGCATGCCGGCGCGCACTTCCAGCGCGGTCAGTCCGCGCAGAACGCGCAGCGAGCATAAGGTCATGGCCAGCGCAGCGCAGCCAAAGCGCATGCCGACAAAAACAAAAGGGTCGCTGTGCGCCAGCGCCTTCTGGACAATCAGGAACGTGGCACCCCAGAATACCGTGATGATAACCAGCGCGCATTCATAGCGGTTAAGGATGGGAGACTTAGTGGAATCTGATGGACTCATGATGACGGTATGCCGCAAGCCGGGCAACGGGGCCGCCGGACACTGCAGAACGCTCTACAGGATACAATAATGCAGCATGGTATCAGACCCTTGCGATTTGTCCTTCTTCTTTTTTTCTCTTGCCCGAAAACATCATGAGCTACTGCGTGTTCGTTGCACAACTGCCGGCAGAACCGGCTTCCCTTCATCGTTGTTATCACGACGAACGCTACGGTTTTCCCGTGGACGATGACAATGAACTCTTCGGCCGGCTTATCCTGGAAATCAACCAGGCGGGCCTGTCCTGGTCGACCATCCTCAACAAGGAAGCGAATTTCCTGCGCGCGTATGACAAGTTCGATATTGATACCGTCGCAGCCTATTCCGAAGCCGATCGCGAACGCCTGCTGCAGGACGCCGGCATCATCCGCAATCGCCTGAAGGTCAATGCTGCCATCCACAATGCGCAGGTCATTCAGGGATTGCAAAAGGAACATGGCTCTTTCAAGGCCTGGCTGGATCTACACCATCCCATGAGCAAAGAGGAATGGGTGCGCCTGTTTCGCAAGACATTCAAGTTCACGGGCGGCGAAATTGTCGGCGAATTCCTGATGAGTACCGGCT
>JBDZUN010000359.1:0-2241 GCA_040255145.1 Hyphomicrobiales bacterium
TCGATAGCTGAGGCTTGCCCACCGACTGACCCGACATGACCCCATATCTTGCGGCATTGCCGCGGTCTTATATAGGTCCGGCCCGTAACCGGACGGTCCAGCAATGACCCTTAGGGAAGTTCGACGCCAGTCAAACCAAGGTCAAGATTGCGTGACGCGCCGTGGTTACCACTCGGAGTGAGCAAATTTCCCCGTCATCTCCGCCTGCCCGGGTGCCGCAATCGAGAGCGCACGTTCGCTTGCCGGCGTGATGCCGGGACGCGGCGGCAGGTTGGACGGCAGCTTGACGTTCCAGGCCAGACCGAGGCTCTCGAGCAGGCGAACGAAATTCCAGCCAAGATCGATCTGCCCTGGATAAAGCCCATGCCGGGCCGACCCCGGAAACGCATGGTGGTTGCAGTGCCAGCTTTCGCCCATCGTTGGGATCGCGAGCAGAGGCAAATTGTGGCCCTGGATGACGGCATCGTCGACGGTCCAGTCCTGCGACCCGCTTGTATGCGCAAGGTGCGCAACGTACCAATGCATCGTCGTGCATGTGGCAACGCGCACAAAGATGCCCCAGACCACATAGGGCCAGCCGCCCAGAAAATAGAGTCCGGCCGCTATTGGAATCTGATGCAGCATCCAGGTGCGATGCAGGAACCGATAGAAAGGGTCCGACAGGATCTCCGAGCCAAAATCGCTGCCTGGTGGATTCCTTAGGATCAGCCGGCCATGAAGATAGAGCAGGCCATCGCGCCACACGGGCTTTTGGTGGCGCAGGAGCGGATGGCATTCCGTTTGTCGCTGCGCCCAGTCCCGCGTGTCGTGCAGCCTGATCGTCCACAATGGACCGCCCATGCCAACGGCGATGCCGAACCACACCATCGTGCGTTCCAGCCATTTCGGGCATTCGAAACTGCGATGGATCAGCCGCCGGTGGAAGCCAACCGAATGGCCGACGCACAACGTGACGGCAGAGAGCAGCAGAAACACTGCCAACGCGTCCCAGGTGAAATAGATAGGCCCCAGAACCAATGCCCCCGCAAGCATGGCTCCATTCCACAACGACCGCGGCGCATCCCACACCACTTTGCCGTCGACCGCGTTTGCCGTATCGAGATTGGTGAGCGAGTTGACTTTGTAGGCTTTCAGGCCGGCCTGAACGCTGTCGCCTTGAATTGCGCTATCCATCATCGTCTGTCTCCCCTCCGGGATCCAAGCGCCCGCTCCATGAAGCGAGCCGCCCGGCCCGACATCGTCAACAGCCCGCGCAGGGTTTGCGGCGAGAAGCGCTGCGCCTGCTGGTCGATCGCCGCCAGGTCTTCGACCAGCCGCAACATCTTGGCGATCTGCAGGGCGGCCAGCCGCGAGGCGCCGCCCTCGGTGCGCGCCTGTGTCTGGCATTGGCGCAGTCGGGCCAGGGCCGGCGGCAATTCGCGTTGCCGCCGCGCTTCCAACCCGTCGAACAGCGCATGCCACGGATCGGTGCTCGTGCGCCACAGGCCCGGGCCTGCCGTCGCAATCATCCGATGGTCGATCAGGAAGGCCAGCGCTTCCTTCAGCGCAGACTCGTCCAGTCCGAGCGCCGCGGCGATGTCGGGTTCGCTGCAGGGTCGTGCCTGGACATAGAGAAAGGCATGCGCCCGGCAGGCTTGCGCCGGCAGTCCCCAGCGCGGCCCGATCTCGCCGAACAGATCGACGAAGTGGCCGATGGCCGGAGACAGAGTGTCGCCGGTCATGCCGTTTCCTTGTCGTCCGTCTCGGGATCCTCGCCGTCCTGTCGCCGCTCGGCTGCGATGCGCCGCGCGTCGGGACAGAACGGCGCCAGGAAGCCGTACAGAGAATTGACCAGATTGTCGGCGGCGATGCTGTAGAGCACGAACTGGCCGCGCTTCTGCTCGCGGATCAGGCCGGCCTGCTTCAGCACCGAGAGGTGCTTGGAGATCGAGGGCAGCGCCATGTCGAACTTGGCCGCGATCTCGCCCACGGTCATCGGTCCGCCAGCCAGGTAATTGAGGATCCGACGCCTGGGCTCGGATGCCAGTGCCTTGAAGGGTTCTTTCATAGATATTATGCTAAATAGGAAAGTATTTAAATGCAAATTGATTTCTAATGAGAACTGACTGTTCCGGGCTTTGCGGAAAGGCAAGAAACCTGCATCAGGCCGGCGGCCGCGACGCTGCCGCGCAGGCAGCCGTCGGCAGGCCATATCGCGTTGACTTTCCCCGGGCCGGACCGTATACCGGCCCCCGATTTTCC
>JBDZUN010000107.1:0-11117 GCA_040255145.1 Hyphomicrobiales bacterium
AGCATCTGGACCATGCCCAGCACCCGACGCAATTCACCGTGAAGGCGCGGCTGACCGACGACAGCCGCAAGGCGCTCGGCATCGACCTTGCCCCCTATGTCGCCGGTCCCCTCGGCGTCGACCTGCGGCTCGACGGCGATGGCGCGAAGGTCGCGGACGCCTCGGGGACGATCGACCTCGGCGCGGCCGACGTGACTGTAGACGCCCTGGGCTGGCACAAGCCGGCCGGCCGGCCGGCCGTCGCTACCGTCCAGGTGGCAAAGCGCGGCAATGGCTTCGCAATGCCGCGTCTCATATTGCACGGCGTGGGGATCGACGCCTCTGCCAGCGGCACGCTCACCTCGGCCGGCAAGCTCGATTCGCTCGTACTCGACCGTCTCGCAGTCGGCAAGACGACGGGTATTTCCGGCGGTGTGCGCAAGGTCGACGGAGTCTGGCGGGTACGGGTCAGCGGTGAAACGCTCGACGCGACCGGGCTGCTCAAGCAGTGGCTGCATGGCGGCGATTCGAAGCCGCTGCCGCCGTTCACGATCGAAGATGGGCGGGTCGAGCATCTGTGGCTTGCCGATGACGCCATGCTCGCGGCGGCCAGTCTGACTGGTTCCGGGGACGGCAAGCGAGTCGAGCGTCTCGCGTTGGGCGGGACCATCCCGACCAAGGGCCCGTTGACGATGCAGCTGGTGCCGGCGGGGCAGGGCGCGCGGGCGCTCTCGCTGACCGCGCCCGACGGCGGCTTCGTACTGCGTGCGCTCGGCTTGACGCGGAACGTCCGCGGCGGGACGCTGAAGATCGACGCCGACGTGCCGCCGAGCGCCCCCGGCAAGACCGGCGTCGTCACCGGCAAGGCGGACATGCGCGACTTCCGGGTACAGGGCGCGCCGACCCTGGCCAAGCTGCTGACGCTCGCATCGTTGACCGGGGTGCGTGACATTCTCCTGGGCCGCGGCGTGTCATTCGACCGCCTCGAACTGCCCTTCGAATCCGTAGGCGATTCCATCCGCGTGCAGGACGCCAGCGCGATCGGCTCGCAGATCGGCATCACCGCGCACGGCACCGTCGATCGCAAGAACGACACGCTCAACGTCCAAGGGACGCTGGCGCCGATCTACACGCTCAATTCGCTGCTCGGCCACGTGCCGGTGCTGGGCAAGCTGGTGCGCGGCAAGGAAGGGTTGATCGCGCTGCGCTACGGCCTCGAAGGGCCAATGAAGGAACCGAAAGTCTCGATCAACCCGCTGTCCGTCCTGACTCCCGGCATCCTGCGCGGCATCTTCGACCTGATGAAACGGCCGGAGCGCGCGGCCGACGCCCCTCAGCCGACCGCGCCGACATCGACGCCGACGCCCGCGTCACCCTGACCATCCAGCCGGGCCCCAAGGCGGCCGGCGAGATCCTGGATGAACTGCCACGCCACCCGGCCAGAGCGCGCACCCCGCGTCGCGGCCCATTCGACCGCCTCGGCGTGCAGCTGCGCCGTTACGATGTCCAGCCTGAATTCCTTGGCATACCCGTCGACCATCGCGAAGAATTCGGCTTGGCTGCAATTATGGAAGCCGAGCCACAGGCCGAAGCGGTCGGACAGCGAGACCTTTTCCTCGACCGCTTCGCTCGGGTTGATGGCGGTCGACCGCTCGTTCTCCATCATGTCGCGCGGCATTAGGTGCCGCCGGTTCGAGGTCGCGTAGAACAAGACGTTGTCCGGCCGCCCCTCGATGCCACCTTCCAGCACGGCCTTGAGCGACTTGTAGGCAGTATCGGTGCCATCGAACGATAGGTCGTCGCAAAAGATCAGGAAGCGTCGGCGCGCATCGCGCAGACGATGCATGACCAACGGCAGCGAGGCGATGTCCTCACGATGAATCTCGACCAGCACCAGCGCGCGCGGACATTCGGCGTTGACGGCGGCGTGAGCCGCCTTGACCAGCGAGCTTTTGCCCATGCCGCGCGCACCCCACAACAGGGCGTTGTTGGCGGGCAGGCCCGCGGCGAACCGCCGCGTATTGTCGAGCAGCACGTCGCGCATCCGGTCGACGCCCTTGAGCAGATGCAGCGGAACGCGGCTGACCGCGGGCACTGGCGTCAGCACGCCGGATTCCGCCTGCCAGACAAAGGCGTCGGCGGCCCACAGGTCGCTGGGCGTCAGGCGGTCGGGCGCGATGCGCTCAAGCGCCTCGGCGATCCGGCGTAGGGTTGGCAACAATTCTGAGGGCGTTTCGGTCATCGGTTACTCCCGCCGGGCGGGTGCGGACCCTAACATGGGTCGGCGCCCGGTCAAGCGAGGCGGCGGCACCCCGCACGGCCGGTGGCCGCGCGTCTGCGTTTGCAAATGGCGGGTCGGCGGCTATAGTCCGCCGCGGCCGGGCATGCGGTCCAGCGCCGGGTTATGGCGCCCGCGGCGGCCTATCCCGATTTATCGTTCCGACCGGACGGAGCTCTTGATGTTCGCCACGCCGGCTTTCGCGCAGACGACCCAAGGAGGAGGCGCCGGCGATCTTTTGTCGTTCGTGCCGCTATTGGCGATTTTCGCGATCATGTACTTCATGGTCATGCGGCCGCAGCAGCAACGCGCCAAGCGTCTGCGAGAGAAGATCGCCGGGATACGGCGCGGCGATACGGTGGTCACCAATGGCGGCCTGATCGGCAAGGTTGCGCGGCTCACAGATGACGAAATCCAGCTCGACGTCGGCGAAAACGTTCGCGTGCGCGTGGTGCGCAGTATGGTCGCGGACGTCCGCAGCAAGTCGGAGCCCGCGGCCGCGGATACGGACGATAAGGGCCCCGGTACCGGCAAGGCGACGCGTAAGGGCCGCGCGGCGAAGGCCGAGACCGCCGAAAAGGCGCGGGCCGCGGAAGACCCGGACCAGCCCTGACAGGTGCCGGTGTAGGACGCTCTCATGCTCCAATTCTCCGGTTTGAAAATATTCCTGATCTGCGCCGTCTGCGTGCTGGGCGTGCTGTTCGCCGCCCCCAATCTCATACCGGAAGCGGAGCGGGATAATCTGCCCGGATGGCTGCCGCACCGTGGCGTCACCTTGGGGCTCGACCTGCAGGGCGGCTCGCACATCCTGCTGGAAGTCGGCGTCGAGGCGATGGTGCACGAGCGATTGGAGACGCTGGTGCACGATGTCCGCCGCACGTTGCGCGGGCAACAGATCGGCTATACCGGCCTCCGCGTGCAAAACGACGCGGTCCGCGTGCGCGTGCGCGAGCCGGAGAAGCAGGAGCAGGCGCTCGCAGTACTCCGCAAGCTCTCTCACCCGATCAGTGGCCCACTCGGCGGATCGGAGAGTGACCTCGATATCAGCACAAGCAAAGACGGGCTCATCACCGTCGCGCTGAGCCGGCAGGCGATGGAGCAGCGCCAACAGGGCGCGGTCGCGCAATCGCTCGAAATCGTGCGGCGCCGTATCGACCAGCTCGGCATGCGCGAGCCGGCGATCCAACGCGAGGGCGCCAAACGCATCCTGGTCCAGCTTCCTGGCGTCAACGACCCTCAGCGGATCAAGGATCTTTTGGGCAAGACGGCGAAGCTGACCTTCCAACTGGTCGATTCCGGCGTTTCGCTTGAAGCTGCGCGACAAGGCCACCTGCCGCCGGGCGACGAGGTGTTGCCGGGCCAGCAGCAGGGTGAGGCCTATGTCCTGCAGAAGCGCGCCATCATCACCGGCGAAAACCTGGTCGACGCGCAGCCCTCGTTCGATTCCCGCACCGGCGAGCCGGTAGTGAATTTCCGCTTCGATTCCGTCGGCTCGAAGCGGTTCGGCGACGTGACGCGCGCCAATGTCGGCCGCCTGTTCGCGATCGTGCTGGACAACAAGGTCATCAGCGCGCCGGTGATCCGCGAGCCGATCACCGGCGGCTCCGGGCAGATCAGCGGGCAGTTCACGGTTCAGAGTGCCAACGACCTGGCGGTCCTGTTGCGGGCGGGCGCCTTGCCGGCACCGCTGACCGTGCTCGAGGAGCGCACCGTCGGCCCTGGCCTGGGCGCCGATTCGATTCGGGCCGGCGTCGTATCGATCATCGTCGCCGTGATCCTGGTCGTGGTCTACATGATGCTGACCTATGGGCTGTTCGGTCTGTTCGCCGATGTCGCGCTGGTGTTTAACCTGATCATCACGCTCGCGGTGATGTCGATGCTCCAGGCGACGCTGACCTTGCCCGGCATCGCGGGCCTCCTGCTGTCACTCGGCATGTCCGTCGACGCCAACGTGCTGATCAATGAGCGCATCCGCGAGGAAACCCACAACGGGCGGTCGCCGCTTGCGGCTATCGAGACCGGGTTCAAACGCGCGTTCAGCACGATCATCGACGCCAACATGACTACGCTGATCAAGATGCTGATCCTCTACATGCTGGGGTCGGGCGCGGTGAAAGGCTTTGCCGTCACGATCTCGATCGGCATCCTGTGCTCGATGTTCACCGCCTTGCTGCTGGTGCGCCTGATGATCGCGACGTGGCTGCGTCGGCGTCGGCCCAAGCACCTGCCGGTCGCGGCATAGGAGGCTGTCGATGCGCAAGCTCCGCCTTCTTCCCGACCACACCAATTTCGCCTTCATGCGAGGGCGCATCGCCGGCCTAGCCGTCTCGGCGACGCTCAGTATCATTTCGGCGATCCTGTTCTTCCACCCAGGCTTGCACTACGGCATCGACTTCAAGGGCGGCCTGATCATCGAGGCCCGCCTGGTGCAGCCGGCCGACTTCCCGGCGCTGCGCCACCTGATGGGCGGGCTCGATGTAGGGGATGTCACACTCCAACAATTCGGCACGCCAAACGATGTGCTGATCCGGCTTGGCCTTCAGGGCGAGGGGCAGAGCAATGGCGATGCGGCCGCCCAGCGCGCGGCCAACCAGGTGCGCGATGCGCTGGTCACCGCCTATCCGGGCACCCAGATCCGCCGCGTCGACGCCGTCGGTGCCACCGTTTCCAGCGAGCTGTTCCGAAGCGGCATGATGGCAATGGGCTTCGCTCTTCTCGCCATGCTGGTCTACATCTGGTTCCGCTTCGAGTGGGAGTTCGGCGTTGGCGCCATCGTGACCATCCTGCTCGACGTCACCAAGACGATCGGCTTCTACGCGATCACCGGAATCGAATTCAATCTGGTCTCGATCGCGGCGATCCTGACCATCATGGGCTTTTCGGTGAACGACAAGGTTGTGGTTTATGACCGTGTGCGCGAGAACCTGCGCAAGTACAAGACCATGCCGCTGCGCGAATTGATCGACAAGAGCATCAACGAGACCTTGAATCGCACCGTCAACACATCGGTCACGGTATTCCTGTCCACGCTGCCGCTTGCGCTCCTGGGCGGGGAATCGGTAGAATCCTTCGCCATCGTCCTGTTGTTCGGCGTCATTCTGGCGACCTCCTCGTCTATCTTCATCGCCGCGCCGATCCTGCTGTTCCTGGGCGAGCACAGGCTGCGCAGCGGTACGGCGCCGTCGCTCGAGACCCGGAAGCCTGCGACGCGCTGACGATTCACCCCTCCCGCCGAACCGCAGGACGGCATTGGATGGAACTGCACGAGACCAGACCGAGCGACCGGATATCGATCGAAGCCTATGGCGACGGCGGTTTCCGGCTGCAGGGTGCGTTCCACGCCGGGTCGCTGCTGCTTTTGCCGGACCGGCTATTGGCGTGGCCACCGACCGCTCCGGAGGACGTCACGGCCGAGGCGGTCGAGCCGATCGGGGCGGCGCGGACGGAGTTCGACCTTTTGTTGATCGGCACCGGGTCCGCGATGCGGCGCCTGCCCGCCGACGGCCGAGAACGCCTGGCTACGTTCGGCCTTGCATTCGAGACTATGAGCACGGGCGCGGCGTGCCGCACGTATAACCTGCTGATCTCGGAGGGACGCCGGGTCGTCGCCGCCCTGATCGCCGTCCCATAGAGCGTTTCCAGCAAAAGTGCGATGCCACTTTTGCGGTTCGGAAACGCGACAAACCGGGGACTTCGAGAGCGTTCAGCGTTTCCACGAAACGGTGAACGGCTCTAAACGCCGCGCCCGATCGTCCCGCCGCCGCACGGACGGAACGATCGGACCCGTCGGTCAGTAGAGGTTCTGGGCGCCGACCATGGCGGCCAGCATCGGCACCGACAACACGGTGTTGATGCGCGAGGCGGCGCCCGCGATCTTGGCCGCTGCGGCCTTCTGTGCCGCGTCGGCCGGGACGATGCCGAGGATCTTCTTCTGGTTCGGCCAGATCAGGAACCAGACATTGAACCACATGATGATGCCGAGCCACATGCCGACGCCGATAAAGGTATGCTTGGCGACGTGGTCCGGGATGCCGAGCCCGAGCGCAGGGCCGAGATAGCCATTGAGGTAAGCCAGGATCAGCCCGGTCACGATTGTCGACATCGCACCCCAGCGGAACCAGAACAACGCGCTCGGCGCGATCACTTTGCTGATCGCCGGCTTCTGGTCGTCAGGGATCTTGAGCATGCCGGGTGTCTGGACGAAGTTGAAGTACCACAGCAGGCCGATCCACATGATGCCGGACAGCACATGCAGGTAGCGGAAGAAATAGGCGCAGAACGGATAGTCGATCTGGCCACCGAAGTAGGGCCATGCCGCGTACACGATCCAGAACGCGATCACCAGCACCACGCCGAGGCCGACGGCTCTCGGCAAGGACGCAAGGAACGTTGCCATATTGATTTCCCCCTTTATGGATAGTTAGCCGTGTTCTATGCGCGGCGTTAAACGGGATGCTCGACCCTTCATCGTTCGGCAGTCAACGCAGCCGTGTGCGGCCAGTGTGAGCCCGGACACGGGAAATGCAAACAGGAGCGTCGTGATTTATTCGCGATGCGGTAGCACCTGATGCAGAGAGATCTTGATTTGTCCTATTGCGCCGAGCAAGTCCGGGCCGGCGATCATGACCGCTTCCTGACCGCTCTGTTCGCGCCGATGGACCGCCGCGAGCATCTGTTCGGTTTGTTTGCGTTCAACTTGGAGCTGGCGCGAATCGCTGAATCGGTGCGGGAACCGATGCTCGGGGCGATCCGTCTGCAATGGTGGCGCGAGGCGATCGAGGACGCCCGCCATGGGACCGTGCATCGCAATCCGACGATCGAGGCGATTGCGGCGACCATCGACCGCATGCCGCCTGCGCTGGTCGAACGGATGATCGACGCGCGCGCGCTGGATTTCTCCGAGGAGCCGCCGGCGTCCTTCGACGAACTCATGGAATACGCGGCGGAAACGGGCGGCGTCGTCACGGAGTTGGCGGCGCGCATCCTGTCGCCCGAGCAGGATACCGACGGGTGCACGATCCGTACCGTGTGCCGGGAGGTCGGCATCGGCTGGACACTCGTCGGTGTCGCACGCGCGGTGCCGTTCCATGCTGCGCGGGGCAGGGTGCTGCTACCATACGACCTGCTGGCGGCGGAGGAGGTGAAGGTCCGGGATGTGATTGAAGGGCGAAGCGGCCAGGGATTGCGCCGCGTTGCAGGTCGCATCGTCGAGGAAGCGGCGCGGCACCTCAGCATGGCCCGCGCCGGATGCGGGCGGGGACGCATCGCCCGCGCCGTGTTGCCGGCACTGCTGCCGGCCGCGCTGGCCGACGTTTACATCAGGGCGCTGCGGCGGTCCGCATACGACCCGTTCCAGACAGCGCGGCGGCCATCCGTTCCACGACTCCAGATGCGCCTGCTGCGCAAGGCGGCGACCGGCCAGTTCTGACAACTGGTTCCTCGGACACGCAGACGCCCCGGCGGTGACCGACCGGGGCGTCGCATTGTCGAGGTATGCCCGCGTCAGTGCTGCGTGATCATCGATCCCGTCTGATCGGCATCGTCGCGGCGTTTCGCACGCTCAGCGTCCGCCTTGGCCGCCTGCTCCTCGTCCCATTCGATGGGCACCGGTGTGCGGGTCAGTGCATGGCGAAGCACCTCATCCAGCCGCGACACGGGGATGATTTGCAGCACCTTCTTCACGTTGTCCGGAATCTCGGCCAAGTCCTTCTCGTTCTCCTCCGGGATCAAGACGGTCTTGATGCCGCTGCGCAACGCCGCAAGCAGCTTCTCCTTGAGGCCGCCGATGGCGAGGATGCGACCGCGCAGGGTGATCTCGCCGGTCATGGCGACATCCCTGCGGACCGGGATGCCGGTCAGGACCGAGACGATCGAGGTCGCCATCGCGACGCCGGCCGACGGGCCGTCCTTCGGCGTCGCGCCTTCGGGCACGTGGACGTGGATGTCCTTGCGGTCGAATAGCGGCGGCTCAATGCCGAACTCGATCGCGCGCGAACGCACGTAGGACAGTGCCGCCTCGACCGATTCTTTCATCACGTCGCCGAGCTTGCCGGTGGCGCGAATCCGGCCGCGCCCCGGCACGGTGACGGATTCGACCTGCAGGATCTCGCCGCCCACCTCGGTCCACGCCAAGCCGGTCACGACACCGACCAGGTCGTCGGTCTCGATCTCGCCATAGCGGAACCGCCGCACGCCGGCATATTCGCCGAGGTTATCGGTCGTGACTTCGATGAGCTTCTTGTCCGAGGTCATCAGCTCGCGCACGGCCTTGCGCGCCAGCTTAGCGATCTCGCGCTCCAGATTCCGCACGCCCGCTTCGCGGGTGTAGTAGCGGATCAAGTCACGCAAGGCGTCGTCCGTCAACGCCCACTCACTCGGCTTCAGCGCGTGCGCCTCAAGCTGCTTGGCGATCAGGTGGCGTTTGGCGATCTCGACCTTCTCGTCCTCGGTGTAACCCGACAGCCGGATGATCTCCATACGATCCATCAGCGGCTGCGGCATGCGCAACGTGTTGGCCGTCGTGATGAACATCACGTCCGACAGGTCGTAGTCGACCTCGAGATAGTGGTCGTTGAACGTGTGATTCTGCTCTGGGTCCAGCACCTCAAGCAGGGCAGAAGAGGGATCGCCCCGGAAGTCGGCGCCGAGTTTGTCGATCTCGTCGAGCAGGAATAGCGGATTGTTGTACTTGGCCTTCTTCATCGACTGGATGACCTTGCCGGGCATCGAGCCGATATAGGTCCGCCGGTGGCCGCGTATCTCCGCCTCGTCGCGCACACCGCCAAGCGACATGCGCACGAATTCGCGTCCAGTGGCCTTGGCGATCGACTTGCCGAGCGAGGTCTTGCCCACGCCGGGCGGTCCGACCAGGCACAGGATCGGCCCTTTCAGCTTCTTCGAGCGAGCCTGCACCGCGAGGTATTCAAGGATACGCTCCTTGACATTTTCGAGGCCGAAATGATCGGTGTCGAGCACCTTCTCGGCATAGGCGATATCGGTCTTGAGCTTGCTCTTCTTGCCCCACGGCAGCGCGAGGATCCAGTCCAGATAGTTGCGCACGACGGTCGCCTCGGCCGACATCGGGCTCATCTGCCGAAGCTTCTTGAACTCCGCCTGCGCCTTCTCGCGCGCCTCCTTGGACAGCTTGGCCTTCTTGATCCGCTCTTCCAGCTCGGTCAACTCGTCGCGGCCCTCGTCGCCCTCGCCGAGCTCCTTCTGGATCGCCTTGAGCTGCTCGTTCAGATAGTACTCGCGCTGCGTCTTCTCCATCTGGCGCTTGACGCGACTGCGGATTTTTTTCTCGACCTGGAGCACGCTGATCTCGCCCTCCATCAGGGCGTAGACACGCTCTAGCCGCTCGGCGATCGAGGCGATCTCAAGCAGCTCCTGCTTGTCCGAAATCTTGACGGCCAGGTGCGAAGCCACCGTATCGGCGAGCTTGCTGGCGTCGTCGATCTGGCCGACCGACGCCAGGATTTCCGGGGGCACCTTCTTGTTCAGCTTGATGTATTGCTCGAACTGCGACAGGACCGAGCGGGCGAGCGCCTGGACCTCCTTCGGCTCCTGCTCTGCCTCGGGCAGGGTTTCGGCTTCCGCCTCGAAGAAATCGGGGTTCGCGATGTGGCGCGTGATCCGCGCGCGCGTCGCGCCCTCGACCAGCACCTTCACGGTGCCGTCAGGCAGCTTGAGCAACTGCAGGACCGAAGCGAGCGTGCCGACCTTGTAGATGTCTTCTTCCGACGGGTTGTCATCGGCCGCGTTTTTCTGGGAGACGAGCAGGATCTGCTTGTCGTCCTTCATCACCTCTTCGAGCGCGCGAACGGACTTTTCCCGGCCGACAAACAGCGGCACGATCATGTGCGGAAACACTACGATGTCGCGCAACGGTAAGACGGGGTAGGTGCCCGGGTGGGCGGCTTCACCAGACTCTTGCATCATGCTTCCCTCGGGACCGGAGGTCTTGACACACGTCAGCCACCTCGGCCCCCAACAGAGAGATACGGAACACCTAGGTGGCCCCAAATCTGGGGGACTTCAAGAAGGGGATGTCAGCCGGATGACGAATCCGGCTTGGCGGCCCGAGATCCGCCGACCGGGAACGGGCGACCTCAGGCACTCGACCCGACATCCTCGCGCCGGTCGGAGTAGATGAAGAGCGGTCTGGCCCGGCCTTCGACGACCTCGCCGTTGACCACCGTCTGCTCTACGCCGCTGAGCGACGGCAGCTCGAACATGGTGTCGAGCAGGATGCTTTCCATAATCGATCGCAGGCCGCGGGCGCCGGTCTTGCGCGCGATTGCCTTGCGGGCGATGGCGCTGAGCGCGTCCGGCGAGAACTCGAGGCCCATGTCCTCCATCTCGAACAGCCGCTGATACTGCTTGACGAGGGCGTTCTTGGGCTCCGTCAGGATCTGGACCAGCGCGCCTTCATCCAGGTCGCCGAGAGTCGCAAGCACCGGCAAGCGGCCGACGAATTCGGGGATCAGGCCGAATTTCAGCAGATCCTCGGGCTCGACCTCCTTCAGAATCTGACCGGTACCGCGGTCGTCCTGCGCTTGCACGTCGGCACCGAAGCCGATCGAGGTGCCGCGTCCGCGCGCGGAAATGATCCGCTCCAGACCGGAGAAGGCACCGCCGCAGATGAACAGGATGTTGGTCGTGTCCACCTGCAGGAATTCCTGCTGCGGGTGCTTGCGCCCGCCCTGCGGCGGCACGCTGGCGACCGTACCCTCCATGATCTTCAGCAGCGCCTGCTGAACGCCTTCGCCGGAGACGTCGCGGGTGATCGACGGGTTGTCCGATTTCCGGCTGATCTTGTCGACCTCGTCGATATAGACGATGCCGCGCTGCGCGCGCTCGA
>JBDZUN010000108.1:0-11019 GCA_040255145.1 Hyphomicrobiales bacterium
CGCTCGATCATGTCGCCCGCGTTGCGGGTCGCGTTGTCCATCGCGCTCATGCGCGCGCCCTGCTCGCTGGCCGCGTTCTCGAGCAGCGCCTTGAACACCTGCACGGTCAGATTGCGCGGCAGCAGCTCCTGCAGGATTTCCGCCTCGTCGGGCTCGTACTCATAGACCGCGCCGCCGAGGTCCACGGGCTCCGCCGCGCCTTCCGGCAGGCTGGCCGGAATCAGTTGCTGGGCGGTCGGCACCTGGCTGATCACCGAGCGGAAGCGCGCGTAGAACAGGGTCGCGACGTCGAATTCGCCGGCCTCGTACATGGCCAGCACGCGCTCGGCGATGCGCTGGGCGTCGGCGAAGCCGATATTGCGGATGCCGCTGAAATCGAGCGTCTCGATGATGAACGGACCATAGAGCCGGCGCAGCATGTCGCGCGCCTTCTTGCCGACGCACAGGATCTTGACCTGCTTGCCCTCGGCCATCAGCGCCGCGATGCGCTCGCGCGCCAGCCGCACGATGCTGGAATTGAAGCCGCCGGCGAGGCCGCGGTCGGCGGTGGCGACGACCATCAGGTGCGTCTGCTCGCGGCCGGAGCCGACCATCAGCACCGGCGCGTCCTGGCGCCCAGCCATGCCGGCGGACAGGTTGGCGATCACCCGCTCCATGCGCTCGGCATAGGGGCGCGCGGCCTCGGCCGCCTCCTGCGCGCGGCGCAGCTTGGCCGACGCCACCATCTGCATGGCGCGCGTGATCTTCTGGGTGGAACGCACGCTGTTGATGCGCGTCCGCAGGTCCTTGAGGCTTGCCATCGCGGGCTATCCGTCCGTCGTCCGTTCGTCCGCGCGCGTCAGCCGAAGCCCTTGAGCAGCGATTCGACCACTTCGCGCAGGCGCTGCTCCGTCTCCTTGGTCAACTCGCGCGTGGTGCGGACCGATGCCAGGATTTCCGGGTGCCGCTCGCGCAGCTCGGTCAGCAGGCTGTGCTCGAAGTCCTGGATCTGCTCGACCGGCATGCGGTCGAGATAGCCGTTGACGCCGGCGAAGATCGACACGACCTGCTCCTCGACCGGCATCGGCTGGTACTGGTTCTGCTTCAGGAGCTCGGTCAGGCGCGCCCCGCGCGCCAGCAGCCGCTGCGTCGCCGGGTCGAGGTCGGAGCCGAACTGGGCGAACGCCGCCATTTCGCGATACTGCGCGAGCTCCAGCTTGATGCGGCCGGCGACCTGCTTCATCGCCTTGATTTGCGCCGCGGACCCGACGCGCGACACCGAGATGCCGACATTCACCGCCGGCCGGATGCCCTGATAGAACAGGTCGCTCTCCAGGAAGATCTGGCCGTCGGTGATCGAGATCACGTTGGTCGGGATGTAGGCCGACACGTCGGAGGCCTGCGTCTCGATGATCGGCAGCGCGGTCAGCGAGCCTGCGCCCAGCTCGTCGTTCAGCTTGGCGGCCCGCTCCAGCAGGCGCGAATGCAGATAGAACACGTCGCCCGGATAGGCTTCGCGCCCCGGCGGGCGGCGCAGCAGGAGCGACATCTGGCGATAGGCGACGGCTTGCTTCGACAGGTCGTCGTAGATGATTACCGCGTGCATGCCGTTGTCGCGGAAATATTCGCCCATCGTGCAGCCGGCATAGGGCGCCAGGAACTGCAGGGGCGCGGCCTCCGACGCCGTGGCGGCGACCACGATGGAATAGTCCATCGCGCCGTAATCCTGCAGCGTCTTGACCAATTGCGCGACGGTCGAACGCTTCTGGCCGATCGCGACGTAGACGCAGAACAGCTTCTGCTTGTCGTCGCCGCCCTGGTTGACGCCGCGCTGGTTGATGAAGGTGTCGATGGCGATCGCCGACTTGCCGGTCTGGCGGTCGCCGATGATCAACTCGCGCTGGCCGCGGCCGATCGGGATCAGGCTGTCGACCGCCTTGAGGCCGGTCTGCATCGGCTCGTGCACCGACTTGCGCGCGATGATGCCCGGCGCCTTGATCTCGACCCGGCGGCGTTCGGTCGATTCGATCGGGCCCTTGCCGTCGATCGGATTGCCGAGGCCGTCGACCACGCGCCCCAGCAGGCCCATGCCCACCGGCACGTCGACGATGGCGCCGGTGCGCTTGACGATGTCGCCTTCCTTGATGCCGCGGTCGTCGCCGAAGATCACGATGCCGACATTGTCGGCCTCGAGGTTCAGCGCCATGCCGCGCGTGCCGTCGGCGAATTCGACCATCTCGCCGGCCTGCACGGTATCGAGACCGTAGGCGCGCGCGATGCCGTCGCCGACCGAAAGCACCTGGCCGACTTCGGAGACTTCCGCCTCCTCGCCGAAATTGGCGATCTGCTCCTTCAGGATGGAGGAGATTTCGGAGACCTGGATATCCATCATCGTGTCCCTGATGCCGCGACGGCCACCGATTCCGACGGGGTGGCGGCCGCACGTTGATTATCGGATTTCATCGCCAGCTGGATGTGGTTGAGCCGGGTCCGCAGCGAGGAATCGAACATCCGGCTGCCGACGCGAACCACCAGCCCGCCCAGCAGGTCGGCATCGACCCGCGTGGCGATGCGCGGCTCGCGTCCGAGCGACCGGCGCAGCGTCTCGCGCAGCGCGTCGAGCTGGCTGTCGTCGAGCGGCAGCGCCGACGCGACCTCCGCCGTGACCTCGCCGCGATGCTGGGCCAGGAGCGAGCGGTAGGCGCGGATCATTGCCGGCAGTTCGAACAGGCGATGCTTGCGCGCCACGACCCCGGTGAAATTGCGGGTCAGCCGCTCGGCGCCCGCGCGGTCAAGGACCGCGTCGAGCGCGCGCGCCTGGTCCTGCCGCTTCAGCACCGGGCTGCGGATCAGCCGAGTAAGGTCCGCGCTCTCCCCGATCAGCCGGTCGAGCGTTTCGAGATCGCCCGCCACCGCGTCGAGCGCGCGCGAATCGCGGGCCAGCTCGAACAGGGCGGCTGCGTAACGGCCGGCCAAACCGGCTACATTGGGTTCTGCCGCTGCCACGTAGATCCTCTAAAGCCGCCTCTCGATCGAGGCCTGCTGGTCCGCTGATTTTGGCGGAATTGCTGGCTCGTGCATGCAAATTCCCGCCCCTTGACGGGGCGGTGGCAAGCCGCGCGCTTCGTAGCACAGGCATACGGGGGCCGCAACCGGGGCCGACGCCCAAAAACGGGACAGCGCCCCGCAGGGACGGATTTTCACGAACAAATCGTCCGCCATCCGCCACGCATCTGATTCCCTCCCCTCGATGGGGCCTGTTGCGCAAAGGGGGGCGGGAAAGCACGAGGCACGAGGCACGCGGCCCTCGCGATGACCCGGTCCCGGAGGGCGCCGGTCAATGCACCAAATGCGGCCGCGGTAGGGGATAGGCCACGCCATCCTCGGATTCGGCCTGGGCCTGGGCCGCGGATTCGGTCTCTGTCTCAACCTCGGGCTCGGCCGGCGCGGGGGGCGCAGCCTTGGACTCCGCCTCGGCCCGCGCGGCGGCCTCCCGATCGGCGCGTTGCTGCGCGACGACCTGGGCGATGCGCTCGCCCAACGTCGGATTGTCGGCCAGGATGTGCTCGAAATCGCGGCGGCGCAGCTCCAGCAGGTTGGTGAAGTTGATGGCGCGTGCGCCGATCGTGCTGCGCCGGGCGTTCAGCACGTCGTCGACACCGAAGAAGTCGCCGTCGCGCAGGCGGAACGTCTCGTCGCCGGCCTTGATCTCCACGGTTCCGGCGCTGACGAAGAAGACCGAGCGCACACGCCGCCGCGGCCGGACCAGCTTCTCGCCCGGCGCGGCGAACCGCATGGTCAGCCGCATCGACAGGTCGTGCAGCGTCGCCTGATCCAGGCTGGCGAACATGGGAAGCTCGCGGACGCGCCGGTCCATGCCCGATTGCAGGTTGAAGCGCAGGCGCTGGCTCGCCTGATCGCGCCGCTCCGTGAGCTCGCGCATGATCTGGTCGTAGAGCTCCTCGCCGATCAGCGATTCCTCGCGCAGACGGGTATATTCGCGCTCCTCGAAGCGGACGCCGATGCGGCGCAGCATGCGGCGCTCCAGCGCCTCGGCATAGCCTGGATACTGCACCCGCAGGGTGTCGATCGCGGCTTCCAGGTATTCCTGGCGGCGATGGGTGATCTCGCCGACGATGTCGGCCACGCGCTTGCCCAGCACCGGGTCCATGCGCTCGTGCAGGAAGCGGTCCATCGACGTGAAGACGAGATGCATGACCAGGAGCCTCTCGAACCGCTCCATCATGCAGTACATCAGCGGCGGGTCGATCCGCAGGAACCGATGCAGGGCGTGGGCCGCGCGGAAGCGCCAGGACGGCTGCAGCCGCCGGCGCACGGCGCGCAGATAGCCGAACCGGCCGTCGCTGCGCGCGGCGTCGATCATCGCCTCCACCGAGCGCAGCAGCCCCTCCATCAGGCGCCGCGGGATGGTGCGGTCGCGGAAGATGCCGAGCAGCAGCGTCCGTTCCTGCGAGGCGAAGCTGATCAGGCCGAGCACGACCCGGTCGCGGTCGGCGATCGCCTCGTCGAAGGTATTGGCCGCCATGGCCTGCGAGGACCGGCGCTCATAATCCGCCGTGACGTGGTGGGTCGCGCCCGGCGTGAAGCCGAATTCCTCCGCCGTCTCGCGGATCTGGTCGCCGACCACGCCGAGGCCGATCGCCACCACCTGGCTGCGCAGCGCCTGGTCGATCGGCGACAGGCGGTCGAGCCCGAGCCGGCGCACCAGCGCCGGCAGGGTGGTGCCCGCGACCAGCAAGGTGAACAGCACGAAGCCCGTCGCCAGCACGGCGACGAAATGCTGGATTTCGGGCGGGATGTGCCGGTTTTCCGTCACCGCCAGCGCCAGCGCCAGGGTGATGGCGCCGCGCAGGCCGCCCCACAGCATGGTCAGCTTGAACGGCGTCGGCACCTTCTGGGACAGCTTCGCCGCGGCCAGCACCGGAAGCAGGCCGAACAGCACCGCGGCCCGCGCCGCCAGCGCCGCCAGGACGACCACCACCAGCAGCACGACGTCGAACAGCCGCATGCCCAGCAACAGCCTCGGCACCAGGATCGAGGCCAGGATGAACACCAGCGAGGACGCCCAGAACGCGAGCTGTGTCCACACGTCCTGGAGGAACCGCCAGCTTTGCGGCCGGAACGTCGACGGGCCGATCGCGCTCAGGGTCAGGCCGGCGGCCGCGGCCGCCACCACCCCGGAATAGCCCAGGAACTCATCGCACAGGATATAGGCGACATAGGGCAGGGCCAGGGTCATCGTCATCTCGGCGGCCCGGCTGCCGCCCAGCAGCGGCACCGCGAACAGCATCAGCCGCGCCAGCACGAACCCGATCAGGAGGCCGCCGCCGAACGACGTGGCGAGCAAAAGCGCCGCGTGGCTGAAATCCGCGCCATGGTGCCGCGTCAACTGCTCGAGCAGGATGGCGAAGATCGAGATCGCGGCGGCGTCGTTGAGCAGGCTCTCGCCCTCGACCAGGCGCGTCAGCCGGCCGTCGGCGCCGATGTCGCGGAACACGGCGACGACCGCGCTCGGGTCGGTGGTCGCCACGATCGCGCCCAGCATCAGGCAGGCGACCAGCGAGACTCCGGAAATCGGGTAGAGCGCGAAGCCGATCGCGGCGGTGGTGACGACCACCGCGACCACCGCCAGCACCAGCACCGACGCCGCGTCGCGCGCCAGCCGGCGCGCCTCGATGGTCAGTGCGCCGTGAAACACCAGGATCGGCAGGAAGATGACGAGGAAGCCCTCGGCATTGATCGGGAAGTGCAGCAGCGTCGACGCCACGTCGTCCAGCGCGTCGGTCGCCTTGGTCTCGATCAGGAAGGCCGAGCCGATGCCGATCAGGATGCCGACCAGCGCCAGCAGGACGGTTTCCGACAGCGCCAGGCGCCGGGCGAGCGGCTGGACGGCGCTGATGACGACGAGAAGGCCGGCAATGGCCAGAAGGACGTTGGGCAGACTGGTCAGCATGCGCGCATTATTGAACGAAATGCGGCGCGGGCGTGACCTTGGAAGGCCAATTTTTCGGCGATGCGGCGCGCGAGTTGCTCCCCCGCCACGCGGGGGAGCTGTCGGCGCAGCCGACTGAGGGGGCGACGGCGCAAGCACCCCTCCATCGCTTTCAGCGGTCCCCCTCCCCCAGCGGGGGAGGAATCATTCCTTGCTGAATCCCCGCGCTCTACGCCCGCTCGCGCGTCGCCCGGAAGGCGATCGCCGGCCATTCCTTGGCGGCATAGTTCAGCGCCCAGGCCGTGCGCGCCAGGAACACCGGCGCGCCGTCGCGGTCTTCGGCGATCGCCTCGCGGTGCCGCTCGACGAAGCGCTTCAGCTCGGCCGGGTCCGCCGCCTCGATCCAGCGCGCGGTCTCGAACGGGGCCGGCTCGAAATCGACCGCCACCGAATACTCGGCCGCGATGCGCGATTCCAGCACGTCGAGCTGCAATTGCCCGACCACGCCGACGATCCACTGCGCGCCGAGGGTCGGCCGGAACACCTGGACCACGCCCTCCTCGGCCAGGTCTTCCAGCGCGCGGCGCAGCTGCTTGGTCCGGCTCGGGTCGCCCAGCCGCACCCGGCGCAGGATTTCCGGCGCGAAGCTCGGGATGCCGGTGAACACGAGGTTCGCGCCTTCGGTCAGCGCGTCGCCGACGCGGAGCGTGCCATGGTTCGGGATGCCGATCACGTCGCCGGGAAAGGCCTCCTCCGCCAGCTCGCGCTCCTGGGCGAAGAAGAAGATCGGACTGTGCACCGCGATCTTCTTGCCGGTGCGCACCTGGTGCAGCTTCATGCCGCGCCGGAACCGGCCCGAGCACAGCCGCATGAAGGCGATGCGGTCGCGGTGGTTCGGGTCCATGTTGGCCTGGACCTTGAATACGAAGCCGCTGACCTCGGCCGCGCGCGGGTCGACGGGTTCGGGCAGCGCCGGCTGGCGGCGCGGCGGCGGCGCCAGGTCGAGCAGGCCGGCCAGAAGTTCCTCGACGCAGAAGTCCTTCAGCGCGCTGCCGAAATAGACCGGCGTGAGATGCCCGGCGCGATAGGCGTCGCGGTCCGGCGCGGCATAGCCGCCGGCGGCGAGCTCCGCCTGCTCGCGCAGCTCCGCGACCTGCTCGGCCGGCACCCGCGCGTCGAGAAGCGGATCGCCCAGGCCGTCGAGCCGGACCGCCTCGCCGTAATGTCCGTTCGGATCGCCGCTGGGCAACAGCAGCCGGTCGCCGCGCAGGTCGTAGCAGCCCCGGAACACCGAGCCCATGCCCACCGGCCAGGTCATCGGCGCGACGTCGAGCGCGAGCGAATCGGCGATCTCGTCCATCAGCGCGAACGGGTCGCGTCCCTCGCGGTCGACCTTGTTGATGAAGGTCAGGATCGGCACGTCGCGCAGGCGGCACACCTCGAACAGCTTCCTGGTCTGCGCCTCGATGCCGTTGGCGGCGTCGATCACCATGATCGCGCTGTCGACGGCGGTCAGCGTCCGGTACGTGTCCTCGGAGAAGTCCTCGTGGCCCGGCGTATCGAGCAGGTTGAAGGTCACGCCGTCGCGCTCGAACGTCATGACCGAGCTGGTGACGGAGATGCCGCGCTGCTGCTCGATCTTCATCCAGTCGGAACGGGCGCGCCGGTTGGCGCCGCGCGCCTTGACCTGCCCGGCCAGGCGGATCGCGCCGCCGAACAGCAGGAGCTTCTCGGTCAGCGTCGTCTTGCCCGCGTCCGGGTGCGAAATGATGGCGAAGGTGCGCCGCGGCTGGCCGAGGGCGGGCCCGGATTCGGCGACGGCGAGGTCGGGCTGTGTCACGCGGGAACCTGTGCGGAGCGGCGGAAGGCTGTTCAGATGGGTTTCCTAAACCACCTGTCCAGCCCTGGCCAGCGGCGGCCGCGCCGCGGACTCACGCCCGGACCGACAGCTCCGCGCCACCCTTGTGCGGCCATAGCAGCGAACGGAACCCGTTCGCCGGGTCGCGCACATAGTCGGTATAGTCGCGATAGGCTTTCGCGAACTGCTTGACGTTGTCGCACAGCACCATCGCACCGGGCCGCATCTGCGGCGCCAGCAGCGCGATCGCCGGCCGCGCCAGCGGAATCCAGGTATCGATCAGCACGAAATCGACCGGGCCGCCGGCGTCGCGCAGCGTCTCCAGCGCGTCGCCCTCGCGAATCTCGGCGAAGCCGTCCAGGCCCGCCTCGGCCAGGTTGGCGCGCGCCGCCGCCGCCTTGGTCGGCTCGATCTCGGTGCCGACGACGATTCCGGGCGCGCCGCCCGTGGCCGGCCCACCTGCCGCCGCGTTGTCGCGCAAAGCCGCGGCCAGGTAGATGGTCGAGACGCCGAACGACGTGCCCACCTCGACCACGCGGCGCGCGCCCAGCGCCCGGCACAGCAGGTAGCAGAGCTGCGCCTTGACGGGATCGAGCGGGATCAGCTTGTCGCGCAGGAAGTCCATGTCGGGATCGACATAGCGCCGGCCGCGCAGCCAGTGCCGCGCGCTCTCGACCAGATAGTGCCGCACCAGCGCCCTGAACTCGCGGTCGCCGCGCGCGTGCAGCTGCGCCAGCACCGCCTCGGCGCGCGGATCGTGCAGGGCGGTTACCGCCGACATGGCCACAGTGCGAACCGGAAGATCACCGCCACCGGGATGCCGAGGCCGAACCAGGACAGCACGTCCCACAGCCCGTCGCCGATCAGCGCGGATAAAAGGCCGCCGGCGCTGAGCAGCGCCAGCAGCAGTGGCGCGCCAAAAATGTCCCTGACATTACGGACGCGCGGAGGAGAGGTCGGCGCGCTCATTCCGCGGCTCGCGGCGGCGCGTGAGGCAGGCGGGCGTCGGCCGCGAGCGCGGTGATGCGCGCTTCGAGCGGCGAGGACCGTCGCTTCAGCCACAGATAAAGGCCGCTGCCGAGCACCACGATGGTGACGATGTCGAGCAGCGCCCAGACGATCTTGAGCGGCAGGCCGCCGTAATCGCCGAAATGCAGCGGCTGCGAGACCAGCAGGGTCGTGACATACCACGGCATGTCGCGGCTGGCGCTGACCGTCCCGGTCTCGGCGTCGATCAGCACCGGCTTCAACAGCCGCTCGGTCAGCGGCGTCGCGCCGTGCAGGAACACCGCGTAATGATGCGCGGTCGAGAACAGCGAGCCGGGATAGGCGATGAATTGCGGCGCCATGCCGGGCGCCAGCGCCTGCGCGCTGTTCAGCGCGCGGTCGACCGAGCCGAGCTGCGCCGGCGGCGTCTTGTCCTTGTACGCCGCGATCATGCCGCCCAGCGCGTCGGCCCGCCACGCCTGCAGAATGGGTAGCGCCAGCGTGTTGACGACCCCGGTCGTGCCGACGACCGCCAGCCAGGCCACCGTGACGATGCCGAGCAGGTTGTGCAGGTCGAGCCAGCGTACCCGGCGCGCACGGTCGCGGCGCACGGTGCCGAAATCGAGCTTGCGCATGAACGGCCCGTACAGCACCACCCCGGACACGATCGCCGCGATCAGCAGAAGGCCCATGCCGCCCAGGAACAATTCGCCCGGCAGGCCGAGAAACATGTCCGTGTGCAGCTTGAGCAGGAAGGCGGTCAGGCCCTCACCGAATTCCGGCTGGTCCAGCACCGCGGCGGTGCGCGCGTCGAGCTTCACGAACTTGCCGGCGTCGCGCGGCGCGTCGAGCCGCGGCACCAGGGTGACGAAGACCGCGTTGGGGTCGTCGTCGTCCCAGAAGACGAAGCGGATGAATTCCCCCGGCCGAACCTGCTTCGCGACCGCGACTACCTGGTCCAGGCTGGCCTTCGGCGTGCCTGGCGCCATCTCCGCCGGCTGCACCTGCGGCTTCAGCAGGTCGTCGATCTCCTCGTGGAAGACCAGCGGCAGGCCGGTCACGCACAGCATCAGCAGGAACGCCGTGCAAACCAGGCTCGTCCATTTATGGACGAAGTACCATGCCCTGATCTTGCGCGTGGTCAGCATCGTCGCTCCGTTTGGCGCGCCGCGGTCCTCACAGGCACCCCTAGCTAAAGTAGTTGCGAGTGATTTGCAATAACCTTTCGAACCCTCAGAAGCTGAAGCTGGTCGACAGCAGGAACGTGCGCGGCAGCCCCATGCTCAGGAATCCCTGCGAGGCGCCCTGCCAGTAGTTCTTGTTCAGCACGTTCTCGACTGCGAAGCGGAACACGATCGGGTCCTTCGCACCCGGCCGGAACCAGGCATAGCGCGCGCCGAGGTCGAGCCTGGTCCAACCCGGTATCCGCTGCGTGTTGGCGGCATCGACATATTGCTTCGAGGTATAGATGACGCGGCCGGTCAGGGTCAGGAAGCGCACGAACGGCGTGTCCCATTCCGCGCCGAGATTGAGCGTCGTGACCGGCACGCCGACCGCCCGGTTGCCCTCGTTGGCGTCGCCGGTCTTGGTCTGCTTGCCATAGGTGAAGGCCACGCCGCCCAGGAGCCGCAGGTCCGGCCGGATCGCGCCGAAGGTCTTGAGCTCGACGCCGCGATGGCGCTCTTCGCCGCCGACGCTGAACCGGAGCGCGCCTGCTGGTCGCGGATCAACTGGTCGGTGAAACTGGTGATCGAGAACGGCGTGTCGAAGACGCTGCGATTGCCCAGGAAGCCGACGCGGCCGCCTTCGGCGACCTGCCCGCCCGGATAGGCGGGCGGAAGCTGCGTCGCGGCGACATCGGCCGGTGCAGCCTCGGCCGAGACCGCCAGGACCGGCAAGGTCTTCGCGCCGCCCGCCTTGCCTTGGGCCACCCGCGCCTTCCTGCCGGCCGCCGGGGCGGCCGGCCCGGTCTGCGCCGCCGTCAGCGCGGTCGCCGCGACGCGCACGGACGCCGCCGTCATGGCCGCTGGCCGAAGCGGTACTTCGCGGTCACCAGGACCAACCGCGAATTCCCGTAATAGCAGGTGGTGGCGGCGCCGCAGGTCGCGACATAGCGCTTGTCGAACAGGTTCGACGCGTTGACCGCGAAGCGCCAGCGCTCGAAGTCGTAGTGGAGCGCGGCGTCGAACAGGGTATAGCCGGGAATGCGCAGCGTATTGGCCGGGTCGCCCCAGGTGCGGCC
>JBDZUN010000360.1:0-2227 GCA_040255145.1 Hyphomicrobiales bacterium
GTTCGTCCGCGCCTTCATCGCCCATCGCGAGGACCGCGAGCGCCAGATCACCGAATGCCTGGCCCGCGGCATCACCCGCATCCCGGCGATGGTCGAGGTGATGTACGCGAACGTCGACAAGGCGCTGCACCCGGCCGCGGCGCGCTCGGTCCTGTCGCATCTGGCGCACATGGTCGAATCGGGCCGCGCGCACGCCGACGGGCCGCTGCGGCTGAGCGCCGAATTCCACCCCGCCTGATCGCCCGCCCAAACCGGGCCGGCGCCGCCGACCCGGTTGACGCCCCGCCCGATTTGCTGTCGGTTCGGCATCCTGAATGAGCGAGGATGCCATGGCCGATAGTTTCAAAGCGATCGTCGTCGAGAAGCCCGAAGATCGCCAGACCGTCAATATCCGCGGCCTGACCGACGCCGACCTCCCGGACGGCGACGTGACCGTGCGGGTCGCCTATTCGACGGTCAACTACAAGGACGGGCTGGCGCTGACCGGCAGTTCGCCGATCATCCGCACCTTTCCGATGGTGCCGGGCATCGACCTGGCGGGCACGGTCGAGGCGTCCAGCCACCCCGACTTCAAGCCGGGCGACGCGGTGCTGGTCAACGGCTACGGGCTGAGCGAGCGATATTGGGGCGGCTACAGCCAGAAGGCACGGCTCAAGGCCGAATGGCTGGTGCCGCTGCCCGCCGCCTTCACGCCACGCCAGGCCATGGCGATCGGCACGGCGGGTTATACAGCGATGCTGTGCGTGATGGCGGTGGAGGCAAACGGCGTCACGCCGCAATCGGGCGACGTGCTGGTGACCGGCGCGTCGGGCGGCGTCGGCGGCGTCGCCATCGCGCTGCTGGCCAAGCTCGGCTATCGCGTCGTCGCCTCGACGGGGCGGCTGGACGAGGCGCCGTACCTCAAGGAGCTCGGCGCGGCCGAGGTGATCGACCGCAACGAATTGTCCGGCACGGCCAAGGCGCTGGGTAAGGAAACGTGGGCCGGCGTGGTCGATTCGGTCGGCAGCAGCACGCTGGCCAACGCGCTGTCGCGCACGAAATACGAGGGTTGTGTCGCCGCATGCGGCCTTGCGCAGGGCGCAGACCTACCGGCCAGCGTGATGCCGTTCATCCTGCGCGGCGTGGTGCTCGCCGGCATCGATTCGGTGATGCTGCCGATGCCGAAGCGGCGCGAAGCGTGGCGCCGGCTGGCCCTGGACCTCGACCCGGCGGTGCTGGAGCGGCTGATCTCCGACACCATCGCGCTAGACGGCGTTCCGGCGGCGGCGGAGAGGATCATGGCCGGGCAAATCCGCGGCCGCGTGCTGGTCGACGTCAACAAATAGCTGTCTGTTCGCAGCGGGATCGAGCGTCGGCTTCCGAACGCTCGCTCAGCGGCGTATATTGGGTATCGAACAAAAAGCGATCGAGGGCACGCCATGCTGAAGACCCCGATTTCGGCCGATTCCCATATCGCCGAGCCGCCGGACTGCTACACCGCGCACATCGACCCGAAATACCGCGACACGGCGCCGCGCATCATCAACGACCCGACCGTGGGCGACGTGTTCGTGGTGGACGGCTTCAAGAAGCCGATCCCGATCGGCCTGGTCGCCGCCGCCGGCAAGGATCCATCGGAATTGAAGCGGAACGGCGTGCCGTTCGAGGACATTCCGCGCGGCGGCTGGGATTCGAAGTACCGGCTGGCCGACCAGGACCGCGACGGCGTGGCCGCCGAGGTGATCTATCCGTCGATCGGCATGTCGCTGTGCAATCACCGCGACCCGGACTACATGAAGGCATGCTTCGACGCCTATAACCGCTGGCTGCAGGAATTCTGCGCCGAGGCGCCGGACCGCCTGATCGGCCTGGCCCAGACCGCCATGCGTTCACCCGAGGAAGGCATCGAAGACCTGCGCCGCGCCAAGGACATGGGCTTCAAGGGCGTCATGATGACCGGCAACCCGGTCATGGAGGATTATGACAGCCCGATCTACGACCCGTTCTGGCGCGCCGCGGTCGAGATGGACATGCCGCTGTCCTTCCACATCCTGACCACGCGCGACGCCAACCTGCGGCCGCCGCGCGGGCCCAACATCAACTCGTTCCTGTCGATCATCCGCTCGAACCAGGACCTGATCGGCCTGTTCATCTTCTCCGGCGTGTTCAACCGGCACCCGGACCTGAAGGTCGTCTGCGTCGAGGCCGACGCCGGCTGGGTGCCGCACTACATGTACCGGATGGACCA
>JBDZUN010000109.1:0-10866 GCA_040255145.1 Hyphomicrobiales bacterium
TCGGCGAAGAGCAGCTGGACAACATGCAGGCCAGCGACATCAGCGGCCTGCAGGCTGTCAGCGATGGCCTGGGCTTCGGCTCCTCGACGCTCTCCAACGCGACCGCGGCCGCGACGAAGATCTCGGACGAGCTGAACAACCTGAAGGCGACGGTCATCCAGGGCCAGCAGCAGGGCCTGGACCAGACCCAGATTCAGGCGCAGATCGACGCGGCGCTGAAGAACATCAACACGTACGCGCAGACCTCGACCTCGAACGGCGTGAACCTGCTGGTCGATCCCGCGGACCCGAGCAACAGCACGCTGGGCATTACGGCGACCACGTTGAACGTGGTTCAGGACGTCAAGGGCAACACCCTGTCCATCGCCAACCAGAATGTCTCGAGCTCGGGCCTCGGCCTGACCGGCCTCGATCTGGATCAGTCGTCGATGCAGGTCACGTTCGACCAGTCGATGGCGTTCGCCAACGGCGACCAGGTCACCCTGGTTGGCAATGACGGCGCCCAGTACGTGTTCGAGTTCAACGACGGCTCGGCGCCGCTGACTAGCCAGCCGGTCGCCGACGATCCTTCGACCACCGGCACCAGCGAGCGTGTACAGGTGTTCGACGTTCAGTACGACGCCACGAGCCAGTCGCCGCTGCAGGGCGTCGGTGCGCTGATCGACCGCGTCAAGAGCGCGGGCTTCGGCGCATCGCTGTCCAGCGACGGCACGCTGACCATCACCGGCGCCGTCGATGCCACGGCCAGCGTGGCGGCCACCTCCATCGCCGCGGGTGCCACCGCGGCCGTGGCCGGTGGCTCGACGACCGCGATCGCCACGATCGATGCGGCGATCAAGAACGTCAACGGCAAGCTGGCGTCCCTGGGTGCCGCGACGCGGCAGATCCAGGGGCTCCAGGACTTCACCAAGTCGATCACCGATGCGACCAATGAAGGCCTGAGCTCGCTGGTGGATGCGGACCTCGCCGAAGAGAGCGCCAAGCTGCAGTCCCTGCAGACGCGCAATCAGCTGGCGATCCAGTCCCTGTCCATCGCCAACCAGGCTCCGCAGGCCCTGCTCAGCCTGTTCCGCTAGTCGGGGTAGGGGAGGCCGCGTATCTGGCCTCCCCGTTCCCGCTTCGGTCGGGCGCGCAGAACGCACCGCCTCAGAGAGGATGAAATGTCGATCCAGACCTACCAGAAGAACCTGAGCACGACCGGGGCGCCGCTCCAGACCGAATTCCGGGCTTTCGCCCACGTTATTCACGGCTTGCGCGCCGCGGGCGCCGAGCCGGGCCCGGCGCGCACCCGCGCCCTACACGACAATCACCGCCTGTGGACCGTGCTGGTCTGTGACCTGCTGTCCGACGGCAACCGGTTGCCGCTCGATTTGAAGGCGCAGCTCATCGGCATCGGCCAGTGGGCCTGTCGCTACAGCCTCGAAGCCATGTCCAGCGACGCCTCGCTCGAGCCGCTGATCACCGTCAACACCAACATCGCCCAGGGCCTGTCCGAGCAGATGGCGCGTCCGCCGGAGCGGATGCCGATGGCCGCGGCGGGCTGACATGTCGACGCTCGGGATCAGCGGCGCAACCCAATACGCGATCGTCACGCGTGACGAGGACAAGCGCCTGGCCCAGTTCGACAAGCAGCCGACCGTCCAGCAGGCCATCCAGCGCTTCACCGACGCGGCGCCGACGATCAAGAGCGCCGACGACCTGCTGAAGAACTACCGTGCCCTGCAATTCGTGCTGACCGCATTCCAGCTCGAAGACGGCATCGACCAGACCGCCATCATCAAGCAGGTCCTGACCCAGGACCCGAGCGACGACAAGTCGCTGGTCAACCGCCTGGCCGACCCGCGCTACAAGCAGCTTGCGGCCGCGCTGCAGGACTGGTCCAGCGACCCGCTGAGCGACCAGTCCACCCTGAACACGATCGTCCAGGGCTATGAGCAGAACGCGTTCGAGAAGGACCAGGGCGACCAGGTCGACGGCATGCGCGAGGCGCTGTACTTCCGGCGCACGATCGCCGAGGCCACCAGCGTGCCGCAGATCATGGCCAACAACGCCCTGCTGCAGGTGGTGCGCGTCGGGCTCGGCCTGCCCGACAGCTTCGGCCTGCAGACCTACGACCAGCAGAAGGCGATGCTGACCAAGCGGCTGGGCGACCTGAAGCAGTTCCAGGATCCGGCCTATGTCGACCGCTTCGCCCAGCGCTACATGATCAATAACGAGCAGCAGCAGGGTACGGCGACCGACCCGATCGTGAGCCTGTTCGGCGGCACGGGCGGCGGCTCGCCCACGATCGACCTGACTTCGCTGCTGGGCAGCAACACCAACCTGCTCGTCTGAGGCCGGGGCCGCTGCTATGGTTGCTGCGGATTGACCGTGCCGAGCCGTTCCCGCCGATGCCCCTGACCATCCGATTGCGCGCCGGCGAGCAGGCCTTCGTCAACGGGGCCATGCTCACCAATCCGGGTCCGCGCACGATCAGCTTCAACGTCGACGACAAGGCGATCGTGCTGCGCCGGCGCGAGACGATCACGCTGGAACAGGCGAACACGCCGCTGAAGCGCGCCTATTTTTATGCGCAGCTCATGTACCTCGACGGCGACAATCTGGAGACCCATCGGGCCTCGTTCCTGAAATACGCCCAGGCCGCCTTCTTCACCTTGCAGGATGACGACCAGCGCAACCGCCTGTTCCTGACCTCGGGGCTGGCCAGCGCCGGTGACACGCTGGCGGTGCTGCGCGAATTGCGCGCGCTGTGCCGTGAGGCCCAGCCCGACATCGAGGCGCCGGACGCCGAGGGCGGACCCAACTCCGAATCGTCCTAGCCGGCCGCAAGCCGCGTGACGCGCGCGCCAGCGCGCAGCAGGGCGGGAAGGCGGTGCGCCAGCCGGGTCGCCGGGGTGCGAAGCCGGGGCGACAGCAAGGCTGTGGAAAGCAGTCCGGCGCGCCGGACCTGGCGCCGGACCGGCCCGCTCATCAGCGCTGCATGATAGGCCTCGGCGGAGACACCGGCTGCGAACAGGGCCGCCGCCATGCGCCCGGTCTCCAGCGCGATGGCCAGTCCGTCGCCGGTGAAGGACGGCGTGACCGCCGCCTGGTCGCCCAGTCGCCAGACGCCCGCCGGGCCGCTGCCTGGCCGATGGACGAAACCGTAGGGAATATGCGCGACCGCAAGCGGGTTGTCCCACAGCGGCGTGGAGCCGCGCAGCCGCGCTTCGAGCACGGGGGCGCCCCGACCCAGTGCATCGAGCAGGGCGGGCCAGCGGCGTCCGGCATCCCGGTACAGCGAAGCGGGACTCAGCAGGCACAGATTGGCAACGCCTCCCTCGACCCGCTGCAGGCCGGCATAGAAGCCGTCGAAGAGGTGCAGTTCGACGCTCCGGCCCAGCGCCGCCTCGGCCTCGTCGCCCAGCCGGAAGTGCATCTTGAAGCCGATCAGCGGATCGGAGCCGCGGCCGGATTTCGGCCGCTCCCAGCCGCGCAGGTCGTGTTTCCCGGTCGCCAGGAACACGGCGCGGGCCGCGATCGCGGTCCCATCGGCTAGGCGCACCCGGGACGGCGTGCCGGCGGGCGCGTCGGAATGGGGGGCGGGCAGGACCGCGCGCACCGTCGCGCCGCGGTACACCGCCGCGCCCAGGGCCTCGGCGCGGTCCAGCAGCCGCGCATCGAGCCTTCGGCGGGACAGGCCCCACGCTGGGAAGGGCAGCGGCGAGCACGCTTCGGCCGCGCCGGACACCAGGCGGACGCCCGCGATCGCCACCGCGCCCGCCGCGGCGAGGCTCACCCCGAGGGCCGCCAGGTGCAGGGCCGCCTCGGCGCTGATGAATTCTCCGCATACCACGTGGCGCGGCCCCGTCTCGCGCTCCAGCACCGCGACCGACCGCCCGGCTGCGCTCAGTGCGCAGGCCGCCGCGGCCCCCGCCGGGCCGCCGCCGACGATGACCGCATCAAGCATGCGACGGGGTCCGGCCGGGCCGGGTGCCGACGCCCCAGCGGAACGGCGCGTACCAGCGGATTTCCACGGATTCGGGGTCGAGGCCCGCCTGCGCGATCAGCCGGTCCCAATCGGCGCGGACGAAGGCGCGCGACACCGAGACGGGGCCGTCATGGACCACCATCGGGTCGAGCGGTGCGATACGGCCGAGGCCGCGCAGGAACCAGTACGGCACGAAATGGCGATGAAGGTCGTTGATGAACCAGCCGATGCGCGCGGTGCGGTCCATCCAGCCCAGGAATGCCGGCAGCTCCTCGTCGGTCAGGTGATGGGCGAACAGCGACGATACGATCAGGTCGACCGATCGCGCGCCGAGCGCGAGGGCGTCGCCGGTCTCGAAGCGGATCGGCATGTCGGCTGGGGTGCACTGCGCCGCGGCGCGCGCCGCCAGCGGGTTCCTGTCGATCCCGGTCATGGCGATGCGCTGCCCGGCGCGCCGCGCCCAGCGGTCGATCCGGCGCAGCATGTCGCCGGCGCCCGTACCGACGTCGACAAGGCTGACCGGGCGATCGGCGGGAACGATGCGGCGAAGCCACGCCAGCGTCGGCCGGCCCGCCAGGCTCCAGTCGTTGAGCCGTTCCAGGTCGCGCAGGCAATGGGCGAATTCGTCGAAGCCGACCGGCTCGGCGTCCATCCGCTCCGACGTAGTCGCGCGGGCGGCGAAACGGCTCATGCGGCCTCGCGGAACAAGAGGCTCTCGACCGAGATGCCCGGTCCGAACCCCATCGCGCAGCCGAGCCGGCCGGCGCCCGACCGGTCGGCCAGCAGGCGCTCCAGCACGAACATCACCGTCGCCGACGACATGTTGCCGTAATCGCGCAGCACCCCGCGCGAGGCGGCCATCCGCTTCGGCCCCAGGCCGAGCGATTCCTCGACCGCGTCCAGCACGGTGCGGCCGCCCGGATGCACGGCCCACAGATCGACCTCGGCCGTCCGGCGCTGGTCGAGCAGTGCGGCGATGTGGCCCGGCAGATGTCGGCCGATGGCCTGCGGCACCTGACCCGACAGGCGCATGTCGAAGCCGTCGTCGCCGATGTTCCAGGTGATGTGCCCGGCGCAGTCTGGCAGAAGCTCGGAGCCGAACCGCTCCAGCGCCAGGCCCGCCGGTTCGGCCGAAACAAGGCTGGCGGCGCAGCCGTCGGCGAAGATCATGAACAGCAGCGCCTGCTCGATATTTGACATCTCCTGCATGTGCAGCGTGCACATCTCCAGATTGACGATCAGCACCCGGCTCTGCGGCTCGGCGCGGACGATGTGCTGTGCCAGCCGCAGTGCATTGAAGCTGGCGTTGCAGCCCATGAAGCCGACCTGGGTGCGGGCGATGCCGCGGTCGAGGTCGAACCGCTCGACGATCTGGAGATCGAGGCCGGGTGCATAGAAGCCGGTGCAGCATGTCCAGACCAGGTGAGTCAGGCCCTGTCGCCAGGACGGGCCGACGCGTTCCTCCAACCCCGCCAGCGCTCGTTCGGCAAGCGGGAAGGCGTCCTGAGCGAACCGGAGCATGCGTGCAGCGGTGCCCGGGAATGCGCCCTTGACGTAGAAGCCCTCCCGATCGCGCCAGGGCGGGTCGCCGTCCAGCGGCGTTACCGACGACCAGCGGTGGTCGATGCCGGAGCGTTCCGCCATCCGGCGAAACACCTTGCGCATGCGTTCGTCCGGCAGGCTGGCCGCGGCGAAGGCCAGGAACGTTTCATGCACGTCGTTGGGCGGCACGGCGGTGCCGATGGCGTTCAAATGGGCTATCACGGGCCGGTTCGCACCGAGGCTGGACATTCCGGGTTCTCCTTCGCGGCGGTGCCGGTGCGGGTCGCGGACATTTGCGCGCCGGCCGGTCAAAGGACGCTCGTGCCTCACAAACACGGCGCGCAGGCAGCAGGGACAGATACGGCCGCGCGGGTTCGACGGGTGCGGCCAAGGACATTCGAGAGGAGATCGCCGTGTGGAATTGCCTTTACCGATCATCGGCCGTGCTATATAAAATTCCACGTCGAGACGCCGATAATGAAAATATATTCACGAATAGAAGTCGTTGAATATCGCCCGACCGGCGGTGCGGTGGCGATGGACATGGACTGCTGGCGATGATTCCCCTTGCCATCGACCCCGAACGGCTTGCGCTTGCCCTGGTCGGCCGCGGCGATTCCGCCGTGCGTCGACTTGAGGGTCTGCTCGATGGCGGCGCAGCGCGGTTGACGGTGTTCTCCGATACCGCGGACCCGGCTTTGGCGCGGCTGGCGGGCGGCCGGTTGCGGCGGTACCTGCCGCAGATGGAGGATCTGGCCGGGACCCGGCTGATCTGGATCGTCGGCCTGCCCCCGCAAACCGCCGACAGGATCGTCGGCATCGCCCGTGCGGCCGGCGCGCTGGTCAATGTCGAGGACGTGCGTGCGGCGTGCGATTTCCACAATGTCGCCCAGGTGCGGCGCGGCGACCTTCTGCTGACGGTATCGACGGGCGGCAAGAGCCCCGGCCTGGCCGCCCGCATGCGCGCGATGCTGGAGCGGCAGTTCGGTCCCGAATGGGCCGCGCGCCTCGAAGCGCTGGCGGTGGACCGGGCGCGCTGGCAGGCTGAGGGACGGGCGACCGCGGCCCTGGCGCAGGCGACTGACGCCCGCATCGAAGCCGAAGGCTGGCTGCGATGAGCGCGCCACACGACTTCCGCGCGGCGTTCGGCACGCTGGCTGCGCATCTCGTGCCGGCCGAATTCGCGCCGGGCTCGGTCTGGCTGGTCGGCGCCGGCCCCGGCGATCCGGGACTCCTGACCCTGCACGCCGCCTATGCCCTGCAGACGGCCGACGTGGTGCTGCACGATGCGCTGGTCGCGCCGGAAATTCTGGGCCTGGTCGGCGCGGGCGCGCGCCTCGAATCGGTCGGCAAGCGTGCCGGTCGGCCCAATCCGCGCCAGACCGGTATCAACGCCCGCATGGTCGCGTTGGCCCGTCAGGGTCTGCGCGTGCTGCGGCTGAAGGGCGGCGACCCGATGGTGTTCGGCCGCGGCGGCGAGGAGGCGATCGCGCTGGCGGTCGCCGGCGTGCCGTTCCGTGTCGTGCCTGGCATCACCGCCGGGGTCGGCGGCATGGCCTATGCCGGCATCCCGACCACCCATCGCACCGTGGCGCCGTCGGCGACGCTGATGACCGGCCACGGCGTCGGCGGCGTCGCGCCGAGCGCGGCGGAGATTCGGGCGCTCGCCAGTGGCGCGGCGGTGCTGGTGCTCTATATGGGTCTGGGCGGTATGGCGCCGATCGCCGACATGCTGATCGAAGCCGGCCGGGCCCCGGACGAGGCGGTGGCCTTCATCACCGATGCGACTACGGCACGACAGGAGGTGCGGATTGCGACCCTGGCGCGCGCGGCCGCCGTCGCCGCCGAAATTCCGCGACGCGCGGCCACCCTGATTGTGATCGGTCCGGTCGTGGCGGTGCGCGAGACCCTGGCCGGCTGGCAGGACAACCGGCCGATGGCGGTCGCGCGCGCGGCCGCCGATCTCGCCGTATCAGCGTAAGAGGAGCGAAGATGCCGAGCCTGCCCTTGCTGCCGAGCAACGCGCCATTCGCCGACGAGCAGATTTCCGTCCTCAACAAGGTGATGGCGGGCACGACGGCGGAGCAGCGCGCCTGGCTCAGCGGCTTTCTCGCCGGCTACCAGGCCGGGACCGGGTCAGGCGCTGCCGCCGTGCCGGCGCCGGCCGCGGCGCCCACGCCCCGCATACCGCTGACCATCCTGTATTGCACCGAATCCGGCAACGCGGAAACCGTGGCGATGCAGGCCAAGAAGGCCGCCGCCAAGCTGGGCTTCGCGCCGGTCGTGATCGACATGGCCGACGCCGATCTCGGCGCCATCGCCAAGGCTAAGCACTTGATGGTGGTCGCCGCGACCTGGGGTGAAGGCGATCCGCCCGAGCGCGCGATCGATTTCCACGCCGCCCTGATGGCGGACGATGCGCCACGCTTCGACGGTGTCAAGTTCGGCGTGCTGGCGCTGGGCGATCTCGCCTATGCCGATTTCTGCGGGGTGGGTAAGCGCATCGACGCGCGCCTGGAGCAGCTCGGCGGCGAGCGCATCGTGCCCCGCGTCGATTGCGACGTGGATTACGAGCGGCCGGCGGCCGGCTGGCTGCAGGGCGCGCTGAACGAGATCAAGGAACGCGCGCCGAACCCCGATCAGGCCGGCGGCGCGGTGATCCACGTCGATTTCGCGCATCCCGAGGCCGAGGACGGCGTGGCCGCCGCCTACGACAAGGCCAATCCGTTCGAGGCCGAGATCACCGAGTGGATCAACCTGAATAGCAGCCGTTCGTCCAAGGAGAATATCCACGTCGAGCTGTCGCTCGAAGGATCGGGCATCCTGTACGAACCAGGCGACTCGCTGGGCATTCTGCCGTTGAACGACGAGGCGCTGGTCGACGACATCCAGAAGGCGGTCGGCCTGGACGGGGATGCGGCGACGCGCGCCGCGCTGATCGAACGCCACGACGTCACCACCCTGACCCGGCCGTTGGTCCAGGCCTATGCCGACCTGACCGGCGACGCCGGGGTCGCGGCCCTGCGCGACGACGATGACGCCTATATCCGCTTCGCCGAGGGGCGGCAGCCGATCGACCTGTTCGAGGCGTTCCCGCATCGTCTGACGGCGGAGCAACTGACCGGCCTGCTGCGGCCGCTGCCGCCGCGGCTCTACTCGATCGGGTCCAGCCTGAAGGCGGCGCCGGACGAGGCGCATCTTCTGCTCGCCGCCGTGCGCTATGCGAGCCACGGCCGCGACCGCAAAGGCGTCGCCTCGACCTTCGTCGCCGATGCGCGCCGGGTCGGCGACCGGCTCAAGGTATATCTCAAGGCCAACCGGCATTTCCGCCTGCCGGCCGATCCCGACGCCCCCGTCATCATGGTCGGCCCCGGCACCGGCGTCGTGCCTTTCCGCGCCTTCATCCAGGAGCGTGAGGCGGTCGATGCCAAGGGCCGCAACTGGCTGTTCTTCGGCGACCGCAACTACCAGCACGACTTCCTGTACCAGCTCGAATGGCAGGATTTTGTCAAGAACGGCGTGCTGGACCGGATTGACGTGGCGTTCTCGCGCGACCAGCCGGAGAAAGTCTACGTCCAGGACCGCATGTGGGAGCGCCGCGCCGACCTCTATGCCTGGCTGCAGGACGGCGCGTATTTCTACGTCTGCGGCGACGAGAAGGCGATGGCGAAGGACGTGCACGCGACACTGGTGCGCGTCGTCGCTGACCAGGGCGGCATGACCGCGGAGGCGGCGGAGGCCCACGTCGCCGAGCTGCGGCGCGCCGGACGCTATCTGCGCGACGTCTACTGATCGTATTCCAGCCGAGTACCGACGATGTTCGAGCCCAAGCCAGACCGCTCCCGTAACGAGCACCTGAAGGAGGCGAGCCGCTTCCTGCGCGGCACGCTTGAAGAGAGCCTGGCGCGCGCGGAGACCGGCGCCGTCACCGAAGACGACACCCAGCTCACCAAGTTCCACGGCACCTATCAGCAGGACGACCGCGACCTGCGGGCCGAACGCATGCGCAAGAAGATGGAGAAGGCGTTCATCTTCGTGGTGCGCGTCCGCGTGCCCGGCGGCGTCACCACGCCGGCGCAATGGCTGGCGCTGGACAAGATTTGCGAGGATTACGGCAACGGTACCCTGCGCCTGACGACGCGCCAGTCGTTCCAGCTCCATGGCATCATCAAGTCGAACCTGAAGCGCACGATGCAGGCGATCAACGCCTGCCTGCTCGACACCATCGCGGCCTGCGGCGATGTCAACCGCAACGTGATGTGCAGCCCGAACCCGTATCGCAGTGCGCTCCACGCCGAGACCTACGAGCTCGCACGGCAGGTCGGCACCTATCTGCTGCCGCGTTCGCGCGCCTATCACGAAATCTGGCTCGACGGCGAGAAGGTGGTGGACACCAGCGGCCCGGGCGACGACGGGGAAGAGCCGATCTACGGCCGTTTCTACCTGCCGCGCAAATTCAAGATCGTGTTCGCGGTGCCGCCCAGCAACGACGTCGACGTGTTCGGCCACGACCTCGGCTTCATCGCGATCATCGAGGACGGCCGCATCGTCGGCTACGACATCACCGCCGGCGGCGGCATGGGCATGACCCACGGCCGCGTCGAGACCTATCCCCGCGCTGGCGACGTGATGGCCTTCTGCACGCCCGACCAGGTGATGGACGTCTCCGAGAAGGTCATGACCGTGCAGCGCGACTTTGGCGACCGGATCGACCGCCACCACGCGCGGTTCAAGTACACCGTGCAGGACCTCGGCCTCGATTTCATCCGCGAGGAGACGGAGCGGCGGCTCGGCTACACGCTCGGCGCGCCGCGGCCGTTCCGGTTCGAGGACCAGGGCGACCGCTATGGCTGGCACCAGGGCGACGACGGCAACTGGCACTACACCCTGTTCGTCCAGGACGGGCGGGTGAAAGATGAGCCGGGTCATCACACGCTGCGTACCGGGCTGCGCGCCATCGCCGAGATCCATGATGGCGAGTATCGCCTGACCCCGAACGAGAACCTGATCATCGCGCGCGTCGCGCCGGACAAGAAGGCGGGGATCCAGGCCCTGCTCGATCAGCACGGACTCGATCGGCCGCTCAGCGGCCTGCGCGCCAACGCGATGTCGTGCGTCGCGCTGCCGACCTGCGGCCTGGCGCTGGCCGAAAGCGAACGCTATCTGCCCGATCTGCTGACCGTGCTGGAGGAGAAGCTGGAGCAGGCCGGCTTGTTGCGCGACGACGCAATCTCGCTACGCCTGACCGGCTGTCCCAACGGCTGTGCGCGGCCCTATCTGGCCGAGATCGGCCTGGTCGGGCGCGGCCCCGGCCTCTACAACCTCTATCTGGGCGGGGCGTTCGACGGCTCGCG
>JBDZUN010000361.1:0-2202 GCA_040255145.1 Hyphomicrobiales bacterium
CATCGATCACCGCGCGCGTATCGTCGACGCTCAGGGTGGTCTGCGTCACGTAGGCGACCTGGGTCGGGTCGTCGAGCTCCAGCGTGGCGACGTCCTCGGGCCTGGAGATCAGGTGGACGCGGCCGTCGATCCGGCCCAGCGTACCCTCGACCTCCGGGTGGCCGGCATGGCCGATCAGCACGACTTCCCAGCCCTGGCGCGCATAGCGTTCGCCTTCATGGTGCACCTTGGACACCAACGGGCAGGTCGCGTCGATTACTTCCAGGTTGCGATCTTCGGCCGCGCCCTCGACCGCGCGTGCGACGCCGTGAGCGCTGAACACGGTCACCGCGCCCTCGGGCACCTCGTCCACCTCGTCGACGAAGATCGCGCCCTTCTCGCGCAGCCGCTCGACCACGTGCTTGTTGTGCACGATCTCGTGGCGCACGTAGACCGGCGGCCCGAACTTGTCGAGCGCGCGTCCCACGATCTGGATGGCGCGCTCGACGCCGGCGCAGAAACCGCGAGGCTCGGCTAGAACCACTCGCATGCGTCTCGAACCCCTCCGTTGCTGGTCGCCAGCGAAATCGCTACAAAAGTGCGGCGGACCATAGCCCAGGCGCTATTCCGGGCAAAGCCGGGCGGCGCCTCTCGATTGCAGCGGAATGATACGTTCCGCCCCCCGGCGTGAACGGCCTGAACGATGGGCAACCCCTCAATGCGGCAGATTACTCTAACCCGTTCGCAGTTGCACCACACGATCTCGCAGGAAAGCCTTGCACAGCATCAACGTATGCTCGAAGAGCGTGTTTTCCAGGTCACACACAAATGGCCGCAGTTCCGGCGCCTAATCGCGGACATGCGCCGGCTGGCCGAGGAGACCCCGGCGGATGCCGTCGTGGTGTCGCTGGAACGCACGCTGCTCTATGGCGGCCTGAGCCTGTTCGCGCCGTTCTTCCACCGCCAGGACTTCATTTCGGTCGATTGCAGCCCGGACAGCGCGGAACGGCGCGGCGCCTATAACGCCGCGATGGTCGACGACCCGCGCTGCATCTGCATCCCGGTGCGCATGCGCGCGCCAGCGGAGGCGACGGGCCTGCCGCCGGGTTCCGCCGATCTCGTGCTAGTGCCGAATCTCGTCCACCACGTACGCGACCAGGACGGCCTGTTCGCCGAGATCGCGCGGCTGCTGCGGCCGGGCGGCCGCGGCTACATCTTCGAGCCGCTGGTGCGCGAGCTGCACCAGGCGCCCGACGATTATGTGCGCTATACGCCGTGGGGGTTCGAGCAGCGGCTGATCCAAGCCGGCTTGGCGTATGACGGGTTCGAGGCGGAAGGCGGCCCGTTCACCGCGATCGCCTATTGCTGGACCCAGGCCCTGGAATTCTTCCCGCCCGACAAGCGGGCCGAGATGGAGCGCTGGTTCTACGACCGCCACATGCCCGAACTGATGGCGTGGGACGCCGAGCACCCCGCCAACCTGGCGCGCGGCCATACCAGCTTTCCGACGGCGTTCGCGATCGACTTCCACAAGCCCGCGCCGGCCGAACCGGCATGAGCGACGCTGCATGAGCGACGCGGGGGGCGATGCTGCGGGCGGCGCCTATCCCGCCCGCCCGCGCCGCCTCGCCATCGTCCCGGCGCGCGGCGGCAGCAAGGGCGTCCCCGGCAAGAACCTGGCCGAGATCGGCGGCGAGAGCCTGCTTGGGCGCGCGGTGGCGTGCGCGCGCGACACCGGCCTGTTCGACGCGATCCTGGTCTCGACCGACGATTCGGCGATCGCGGCCGAGGGGGAGCGCGTCGGCGCCGCGGTGCCGTACCTGCGCCCCGCGACCCTGGCGGGCGACAAGGCTGCGGTGGTCGACGCGGTGCGCGACGCCTTGCGCCGGCTGGTGGCGGACGGCGCGCGCTTCGACCTCGTCGCACTGATCGAGCCGACCTCGCCCTGCCGCACGTCGGAGATCGTGCGCGCCGTGGTCGCGGCGGCCGAGACGCCGGGGGCGGACGCCGCGCTCTCGGTCAGCCCGGTTCCGACCCACTTCCATGCGCTGAAGCAATTCGTGGTGAGCGAGGGCGGCGCGGTCGGTTTCGCCGCGGCGGGGGCCGAGACCATCGTCAACCGCCAGGAATTGCGGCCGACCTTCATCCGCAACGGCATGGCCTATGCCGTGCGCGTCGCGGCGCTCGATGCCGGGCACGGCATCCTGGGCAGCCGGCCGCACG
>JBDZUN010000110.1:0-10751 GCA_040255145.1 Hyphomicrobiales bacterium
GAGGCTGAGGTCGGGCCGGTCGATCCGTACCAGGAGCGGTACGACCACCGCGATGAACGCACCCGGCGCCAGGTTGACGAAGAACAGCCAGTGCCAGGAATAATGATCGGTGATCCAGCCGCCGATGGTCGGGCCGAGCGTCGGCGCGAGCGAGGCGATCGCGCCGATCAGGGCGGCGGCGATCACGATGCGCTGCCCCTGAAAGAAGGCGAAGGCGGTGGTGAAGACCAGTGGGATCATCGCGCCGCCGAGGAAGCCCTGCAGCGCGCGGAAGACGATCATGCTGCCGATGTCCCAGGCCCAGCCGCAGGCGAAGCTGGCGAGCGTGAAGCCGGCCGCAGACACGGCGAACAGCCAGCGCGTCGACATCACGCCGGTCAGCCACCCGGTCAGCGGGATGACGATGATCTCCGCGATCAGATAGCTGGTCTGGACCCAGGCGAGCTGGTCGCGGCTGGCCGACAGGCCGCCGCCGATATCCTGGAGCGAGGCCGAGACAATCTGGATGTCGAGGAGCGCGATGAAGAAGCCGAGGCACATCACGCCGAAGGCGAACACCTTGGCGCGCATCGACAGTTCGGAGGCGGGCACGATTGCCGGGATGGGCCGGCGGGCCGGGCGCCCCGGGGCGGCCCCGGCCGGCACGGCGGCGGTCATCGTTGCGCCTGGCGGACCGCGCGGTCGCGCGTGTCGATGCTGATCCTGGCCGAAAGTCCGGGCCGCAGCGGCCCGAGGCGCGCCGATGCCGGGTCGAGTGCGATGCGCACCGGCACCCGCTGCACGATGCGGGTGAAGTTGCCGGTCGCGTTCTCGGGCGGCAGCACGCTGAATTCTGCGCCGGTCGCCGGCGCGACGCTGACGACGCGGCCGGTGAAGTCGCGCCCGGGCAGCACGTCGACCCGGATGTGCGCGCGCTGGCCGTGATGCAGCCGGGCGAGCTGATCCTCCTTGAAGTTCGCGTCGATCCACAGGCCGCGCGCCGGCACGATCACCATCAACTGGCCGCCGACGGTGGCATAGGCGCCGGCCCGCGCCGAGCGGTTGCCGACCACGCCGTCGATCGGTGTACGGATGTCCGTGTACGACAGGTTGAGTCGCGCCAGGTCGCGTTCGGCGCGCGCCGCGTCGAAGGCGGCCCGGGCCTGGCCCATCTCCGTATCTATGACATCGACCTTGCGCTGGCTGGCCGTCAGCGCCGCGCGCGCGGCCTGGTCGCCGGCGGCGGCCTTGCGGTAATCGGCATCGGCCTGCTGATAGCGCTGGACGGAGGCGAAGCGGTCCGCCGCGAGCTTGCGGTAGCGGTCGAGGTCATGGCGCGCGCGGGTCGCCTCGGCCGCGTGCGCGCCGATCTCCGCCCGCGCCTGGTCGATCACCGCGCCCTGGAGCCGCCGCTGCGCCGCCAGATTGGCGAGGGTCGCCTGCGCCCGCTCCACCCCCGCCGTCGCCGCCGCCAGCCGCGCGCGATAGTCCCGGTCGTCCAGGCGGATCAGCAGGTCGCCGGCATGGACCACCTGGTTGTCGGTCACCGCGACATCGGCGATGAAGCCCGCGACCTTGGGCGCGATGACCGTGGTGTCGCCGCCGACATAGGCATCGTCCGTGGTCTCCACGAACCGGCCGACCGACCACCACCAATGGCCGCCATAGATGCCGGCCGCCGCCACGAACAGCGCCGCCGCAACGCCAAGGGCGCGCTTGCGCGACCAGAAGCGGTCGGGCGCGTCGCCGTCGGCGTCCTCCGCTTCCTCCGCCATCCGCGCGGCGACGCGCGGCTCCATCGTGTTCATTCGGGCGCCCCGCCGCCGGCGGGCCCATAGATGCCGGAGGACACGCCGCGCAGCATGCGGTGGAGCGTCTTGGCTTCCGCCAGGCCATAGCCGTGCTCGAACGCGGTCTGCGCCTCGCCCCAGGCGGCGACCGCCTGCTCCAGCCGCGCGCGCCCCGCCGCCGTCACCGTGACCAGGCGGCCGCGCCGGTCCTTCGGATCGACGCGCGTTTCGACCAGGCCGTCGCGCTCCAGCGGCTTCAGGTTGCGGGTGAGCGTGGTGCGGTCCATCACCATCGCGTCCGCGAAGTCCTGGATCGAGAGCGGGCCGCCATGGGCGAGCCGGGCCAGCATCGAGAATTGCGTCACGCGCAGGCCGACCCCGGCCAGATGCTGGTCGTACAATTGGGTCACGCGCCGCGCCGCCTGGCGCAGCGCCAGGCAGGCGCAATGGTTGAGGTCGGAGCGGACGGGCGAGTCCATAGAATTCCCCTAGACAACGTGCATATACGCCTATATAAGCGCATATACACATTGTCAAGCGAGGACGGAGAAATGGCCCAGGGCATCGCGGTGATCGTCGGCGTCGGCAAGGGATTGAGCGCGTCGCTGGCGCGGCTTTGCGCGCGCGAGGGAATGAAGGTCGCGCTGGCCGCGCGCGACACGGCGAAGCTCGGCGACCTGGTCAAGGAGACCGGCGCGCGCGCCTATGCCTGCGACGCCACCGCCGAAGACCAGGTCGCCGACCTGTTCGGCCGGGTCGACGCCGATCTCGGCGCGCCGGACCTGGTGGTCTACAATGCCGGCGGACGCTATCGCGGCCCGGTCGAGACGCTGGAGCCGGGCCGCGTCCGCAGCGACCTGATGGCGAGCGCCTTCGGCGGCTTCCTGGTCGCGCAGGCGGCGGCGAAGCGCATGCTGGCCTCCGGCCATGGCTCGATCCTGCTGTCCGGCGCGACCGCCAGCGTCAAGGGCTACGCCCAGTCGACGCCGTTCGCGATGGGCAAGTTCGCGCTGCGCGGCATGGCCCAGTGCCTGGCCCGGGAGCTTGCGCCCAAGAACATCCACGTCGCGCATTTCGTGATCGACGGCGGCATCGCGTCGAGCTGGGCAAAGCCCGACGAAGGCGGCGCGCCCGACCGCTGGCTCGACCCCGACGCCATCGCCGAAACCTATCTCCAGATCCACCGCCAGCACCGCAGCGCCTGGACCTGGGAGGTCGAGCTTCGCCCGTGGGTGGAAAAGTTCTGATTGTCAAAGTTCGTCGATCGGGACCGATCGACGAGCGCCTCAAGCGCCGGCGCTCGCCTCCGCTCGCTTGGCTTTCCTCGCATTGGCTCGGGCGCGCGGTCGCGCTTGCCAAAGCCCGATGAGGCAACCCATCGGGCTTTGGCATGAGGCCCGCGGTACAGAGAGGACGTTGCCATGAACCTTGCCGTCGCCCCCGAACGCAGCCGCGTCGTGCGCTGGACCGATCCCGGCCCGACCGCGAAAGCCGGCCTTGCCATGAGCGGCCTGGATTATCTCAGCGCGATCCGGGACGGTCACATGCCGCAACCGCCGATCTCCGCCCTGGTCGGCTTCGCGATCGAGACGGTCGAGCCCGGCCGCGTCGTGATGGCGCTGGCGCCGGGCGAGCACCACTACAACCCCCTCGGCATCGTGCATGGCGGTATCGCCGCCACCCTGCTCGATTCGGTGATGGGCTGCGCGGTGCATTCGACGCTGCCGGCCGGCACCGGCTTCACCACGCTGGAGATCAAGCTGAACTACCTGCGGGCGATGACCGCCGAGACCGGGACGGTGCGCGCGGAGGGCCGGCTGACCCACGGCGGACGCCGCACCGCCGTGGCCGAAGGCCGCATCTTCGACGAATCCGGGCGCCTCTACGCCACCGCCAGCACGACCTGCCTGATCCTGCCGCCGGCGCCGCGGCCGGACGCCGCCCCGCCCGCCTGATCGGCGCCCGACGCGCGCGGTAACCGGACGTTCAGACTCCGCCGACTATTCCTTTGTCGGCGGACGCGCGAGCGTTCCGGTCCGTAGCGTGGGGTTCGCCGTGAACGATATGGCGGTCATCGAAGACAGGCATCTTGTCCGGGACCGGACGGATTCCGGCGCGATCGGGCGAATCGCCGGCGGCGACGGCCGCGTCCCCCAAACCCGCACACGTTGAGCGGGGCGGGACCGCGATGCGCGAGGGTTTGCCGCCGATGCTGTCGCTGCGGCAGGTCCAGCGGCGCGTCGCACGCGAACGGCGCGCGCGCCGCGAGGCCGAATTCCTGCTCGGGTCGAAATCCGGCGCCTTGCTGAGCGCCAATGAGGATTTGCGCCGCCTGACCGCCGACTTGCGGGCGCGCGCCGAGGAGGCGGAGGCCGAGCGGGCCCGCGCGCTCACGCTCGGCCGCACCGACCCGCTGACCGGCCTGCCCAATCGCGGCGCCTTTTCGCAGGCCCTGGCCGCGCGGATCGTCGCGGCCGAATGCGCGGGCACGGGCGTCGTGCTGCATATCATCGACCTGGACTGCTTCAAGGAGGTGAACGACGCCCACGGCCACGATGTCGGGGACGCGCTGCTGCATGAGATCGGGCGCCGGCTGGCCGCCCTGGCCGGGCCGGACGACACGGTCGCGCGCCTGGGCGGCGACGAGTTCGCCGTGATCTCCTGCCGGCCGGAGCCGGATCGCGCCATGGCGCGCCGCATCGTCGAGGCGCTGACCAGGCCCATCGTGTTCGGGGGCTGCGCCATACGGCCCGCAGGATCGGTCGGCGTCGCGGCCTACCCGCACGACGTGGCCGATCCGGCCAATCTGCAACGCTGCGCCGACCTCGCGCTCGCGCGCGCCAAGGCGGCGTGTGGCAGCGGCTATGCCGCGTTCGACACCGACCTGCGCGCCGAGACCGACGCCCGCCGCATCCTGGCCGCCGACCTGCGGGTGGCACTGACGACCGGGCAGATCGAGCCGTGGTTCCAGCCGGTGGTCGACGCGACGACCGGGACCATCCTGAGCCTGGAGGTGCTGGCGCGCTGGCACCATCCGGAACGGGGCATGATCGGTCCAAACGTCTTCATCCCGATCGCCGAAGCGACCGGCATGATCCGCGAGATCGACGAGACGGTGTTCAACCAGGCCTGCGCCCGCGCCGCGGCATGGGTCGAGAAGGGATGGATCGAGTCGATCGCCTGCAACGTCTCGCCGCGCGACCTGCTCGATCCCGACTTCTCGACCGCGCTGATCGAGCGGCTGCGGCGGACCACGCTGCCGCCGACCGCGCTGACGGTGGAGATCACCGAGACCTTCCTGATGAAGGACATGTCGCTCGCCCGGCGGCACATCGCGCAATTGTCCGAGCACGGAGTCCGGGTCGCGCTGGACGATTTCGGCACCGGCTATTCGAACCTCGGCGCGCTCCTGGAACTGCCGATCCACACGCTGAAGCTGGACCGCTCGCTGATCGTCGGGCTGGGCAAGAATCCGAAGGCCGACGGCCTGGTGCGCCTGCTGGTGCAGACGACGCAGGTGCTGGGCGTCGACCTGGTCGCGGAAGGAATCGAGGACGAAATCCAGGCGATCCAACTGCGCGCGGCCGGCTGCCGCAAGATGCAGGGCTTCCTGTTCGCGCGTCCGGCGCCCGCCGACGCGGTCGCGGCGCGGCTGTCCGCCGCCGCCGAGCCCGCGTCAACGTCGGATCAGGACCGCGACCGCACCGCGGACCTCGCGCACGCCGTGAGCGCCTGACCCCGCGCCAGCGTCCGCTTCTAGAAACGCTCAGTCGAAGCCGCCGAGCAGACCGCTCAATTCCGCGACCTTCAGTTCCCCTTCGCGCGTCTGGCCGCCCAGGCGCAGGAATTCCGTCATGTTGCGCGGCGCGGCCTTGGTCCCCAACAGGCACTGGAACAGGTAGGCTTCCTCGCGCAGGCCTTCGGCCAGTTCCATCTCCGATGCATCGATCGCCTGCTTGGCCAGCCGCACCGCCTCGACCGGGAAGGACGCGATGCGGCTCGCCAGCCACTCGACATAGGCGCCGATCCGGCCCGGCGCGAACGCGCGGTTGAGATAGCCCCAGCGTTCCGCCTCGTCGGCCTGCATGTCGACGCCGCCCAGGATGATCTCCATCGCCCGGCCGCGGCCGACCAGGCGCGGCAGGCGCTGGGTGCCGGTGCCGCCGGGCAGGATGCCGAGCGGCACTTCCATCTGGTTGACGATGGTCTTGCCATGTCCGCCGAATCGCATGTCGAGCGACATGGCGAATTCCGAGCCGCCGCCGCCGATCCGGCCCTCGATCTGGACGATCGTCACCTTGTCGAGCTTGCGGAACCGCTCGCACATCGCGTGGAATTCGCTGCTGATGTTCTGGCCGTCGCGGCTCGGCTCGCCCTCGACCGGCATCGCGAGCAGGGCATTGGCGTCGAAATGGGCGATGAAGAAGTCCGGATTGGCGCTGCGGAACACCACCACGAGCAGCGAATCGTCGGCTTCGAGCTCGAAGGACAGACGCATCAGGTCGCCATAAAGCTCGGCGGTGATGACGTTGACCGGCGGGTTGTCAATCGTGACATAGGCGATCTTGTCGCGCACATCGACGCGCAGCGCCGCGTAGCCGTCATAGGCCATTTGTGTTTCCCCCTGGGTTGCGCCGCTTGTCGGCGCGGCTGCGCCGGCACTTTATACCAATGCTCGTCGATCGGAACCGACCGACGAGCGCCTCAAGCGGCCGCCTCAGCCTGAAGCCGGCCTTGTCGCGCCCCGCCCGGCTTGCGATGCTCCGCGCTTCCGCAATCCAGGCTGGGGAGGGGCCGCCATGGCCGGGCACGAGCACCACTACGCCGTCGAGATCGAATGGACGGGCAATACGGGAAGCGGCACCTCGGCCTTCGGCGCCTATACCCACGATTACGACATCCGCGCCGCGGGCAAGCCGACGATCCTCGGTTCCTCAGACCCGGCATTCAACGGCGACGGCGCGCGCTGGAACCCGGAAGACCTGATGGTCGTGTCGCTGTCGACCTGTCACAAGCTGTGGTACCTGGCGCTGTGCGCCGGCGCCGGCGTGGTTGTCACCGCCTATGTCGACCGGGCCGAGGGCTGGATGACCGGCTCGATCGAGAATGGCGGCCGCTTCACCCGCGTCCTGCTGCGGCCGGAGGTGACGCTGGCCCCGGGCTCCGACGCCGCCATGGCCGAGCGGCTGCACGAGAAGGCGCACGCGCGCTGCTTCATCGCCAATTCGGTCAATTTCCCGGTCGAGCACGAAGCGACGATCCGGTTCGCGGACGCCGCCGCAGCCTGACGGCAGTCTTTCGGCTTTCCAGGGCGTGCTGGGATCAGATTGATCCGCCCTAAATCCGGATGTCATCCCTCCGGCGGGCTTTCCACCGGCTGCGCCGGCGGAACCTTTGCCCGCCTCCGCCCGCGGAAGCGGGGATCCAGTAAACTTCGAGCACAGAGAATAAGCGCGGAACATGCCGTTTACTGGATCCCGGCTCGCGCACGGCTGAAGCCGCGCTTGGCCGGGATGACAACAGAGGGTGTGATTTCACCCGATCGTGAAACGTCTAGATCGCCGGGGGTTCCAGGCCGGCCTGGCTGCAGGCGGCGCGCACGGTATTGAGCATCAGGCAGGCGATGGTCATCGGGCCGACGCCGCCGGGCACCGGCGTGATCGCGCCGGCGACCTCCGCCGCCTCCGCGAAGCACACGTCGCCGACCAGGCGGGTCTTGCCGTTGCCCGCGTCGATCCGGTTGATGCCGACGTCGATGACCACGGCGCCTGGCTTGATCCAATCGCCGCGCACCATTTCCGGCCGGCCCACCGCCGCGACCAGGATGTCGGCGCGCCGGCACAGGCCGGGCAGGTCGGGCGTGCGCGAATGCGCCATCGTGACCGTGGCGTTGGCGCGCAGCAGAAGCTGCGCCACCGGCTTGCCGACGATGTTGGACCGGCCGACCACCACGGCGTTGAGGCCCGAGAAATCCGGCCCGAGCCGGTCGTGGATCATCATCAGGCAGCCGAGCGGCGTGCACGGCACCAGACCGGGCAGGCCGGTCAGCAAGCGGCCGGCATTCTCGATGTGGAAGCCGTCGACGTCCTTGGCCGGCGCGATGCGGGCGATGACGTCGGCCTCGTCGATCTGCGCCGGCAGCGGCAGCTGGACCAGGATGCCGTGCACCGCCGGGTCGGCGTTGAGCCCGTCGACGCGGGCCAGCAGTTCCGAAGCGGTCGTCTCGGCCGGCAGGGTGTATTGCCAGGAATTCATCCCGGCTTCCTCGGTCGCCCTGGCCTTGGAGCGGACATAGATGCCGCTGGCCGGATCCTCGCCGACCAGCACCACGGCGAGGCCGGGCACCAGGCCGTGCCGTTCGCGCAAGCTGGCGGCGTGCTGCGCGACCTTGGCGCGCAGGTTCGCGGCGAACGCCTTGCCGTCGATCAGGGTTGCGGGCATCGGGGCGCGCCGTTCGTCACATCAGGGTTCTGAAATAGAAGTCGGTGATCGTGCGTTGCAGGAAGATCAGCAAGAGAATCAAGATGATCGGCGAGATGTCGATGCCGCCGAGATTGGGCAGGATGCGGCGGATCGGCCGCAAGGCGGGCTCGGTCAGGCGATAGCTGAAGTCGACGACGGTATAGACGAAACGGTTGCGGGTGTTGACGACGTTGAACGCGACCAGCCAGCTCAGGACCGCGTTGATGATCAGCACCCAGATATATAACTGGATCAGGGTGTTGATCAGCCAGACGACATTTCGCATCTCTTGCCCCGTACCGCTCGGCCCGACCGACATGTAGTCGGTGACGGGCCGGCGCGCAACCGCCGCGGGCCGGCGCTCCAGACCGGCACCCTGGCCCGATTGACAGTCGCGCGCGGGCCCCGATACAACGGGCGACCGCGAGGGCGCGCGGGGCCGTAGCTCAGTTGGGAGAGCGCTAGAATCGCACTCTAGAGGTCAGGGGTTCAACTCCCCTCGGCTCCACCAAGCCCACACCGCCGGACTTGCGGCGATCACATGCCCGCCCATTGCGGCGGGTGCTTTTCGAAGGCGCGCGGGCCTTCGAGCGCATCGGCGCTGGCCTGACCGCCACGGCGCTGTAGCGTCGCGATACGTGTGCTCCGCCCCTTCGCGCACCACCTGCTTCGAGCCGCGAGCGGCGAGCATTTCAGGATCGCCTCGGCCCAGCGCCGGGCGGCATTGTGTGAACCTTGCACGCCGCCCCCGGCAGCCGCCTTTTTCCGGCACGGCCGCTGTGCCATGGTCTGCTGCCCCTTAGCCGCATCGCGAGCCTGCCGCATGACCGTCCGCACCGTCCCGACGCGCCCGTTCGACGACCAGAAGCCGGGCACGTCCGGCCTGCGCAAGAAGGTGAGCGTGTTCGCGCAGCCCCATTACCTGGAGAATTTCGTCCAGGCGGTGTTCGACACCGCCGCCTTCGCCGGGGAGACTGTCGTACTGGGCGGCGACGGCCGGTTCCACAACGACGTGGCGATCGGCACCATCCTGAACATGGCCGCCGCCAACGGCGTGAAGCGGGTCCTGGTCGGCCGCGACGGCCTGTTCTCCACCCCCGCCGTGTCCTGCGCGATCCGCAAGCATCGGGCCGCCGGCGGCATCGTCCTGTCGGCCAGCCACAATCCGGGCGGGCCGGACGGCGATTTCGGCATCAAGGTCAACGTCGCCAATGGCGGCCCGGCGCCGGAAAAGGTGACGGACGCGATCTTCGCGCGCAGCCGCACGCTCGACGCCTACCGCATCGCCCAGGCGGGCCCCATCGACCTCGGCCGGCCGGGCGCGACGCGCATCGGCGACATGGCGGTCGAGGTGATCGACCCCGTCGCCGACTATGCCGAGTTGATGGAAAGCCTGTTCGACTTCGCGGCCATCGCCCGCCTGTTCGAATCGGGCTTCCGCATGCGCTACGACGCGATGCACGCCGTCACCGGCCCCTATGCGCACGCGATCATCGAGGGCCGGCTGGGCGCGCCGGCGGGCACCGTCGTCAACGGCACGCCGCTGCCCGATTTCGGCGGCGGCCATCCCGACCCGAACCTGACCTCCGCGCCGGAGCTGGTCGCCTGCATGAACGGGCCGGACGCGCCCGACCTCGGCGCCGCGTCGGACGGCGACGGCGACCGGCACATGATCCTGGGCCGCAACTTCTTCGTCAGCCCGAGCGACGCGCTGGCCGTACTGGCCGCCAATACCGGCTGCGTGCCGGGCTATGCCGGCCGGCTCAGCGGTATCGCGCGCTCGATGCCGACCAGCCGCGCCGCCGACCGCGTCGCCGAGGCGCTGGGCGTCGCCAGCTACGAGACGCCGACCGGCTGGAAGTTCTTCGGCAACCTGCTCGACAGCGGGCGCATCACCCTGTGCGGCGAAGAAAGCTTCGGCGCCGGCTCGGACCATGTGCGCGAGAAGGACGGGCTGTGGGCCGTGCTCTACTGGCTCAACATGCTGGCGGTGCGGGGCGAATCGGTCGCCGACATCGTGCGCGGCCACTGGTGGCGTTTCGGCCGCGACCTCTATTGCCGCCACGACTACGAAGGGCTGGAGCAGCAGGCCGCCGACGACCTGATCCAGCGCCTGCGCGACATCGCGCCGACGCTGGCCGGCACCCGGATCGAGGGGCTGCGGGTCACGGCGGCGGACGACTTCGCCTATACCGACCCGGTCGACGGCGCGACGACCCGTCACCAGGGCGTGCGCGTGCTGTTCGAGGACGGCGCGCGCATCGTCTATCGCCTGTCGGGGACGGGCACGTCGGGCGCGACCCTGCGCATGTATCTGGAGCGGTTCGAGCCGGACCCGGCGCGTCACGACCAGGACCCCCACCGCGCCTTAAGCGGCCTGGCCGGGACAGGCGCCGCCCTGGCCGAAATCCGCGCGCGCACCGGGCGCGCGGCGCCCGACGTGGTCATCTAATACCGAGGCTCGTCGATCGGAACCGATCGACGGGCGCCTCAGGTTCTTGGTTGTCGCGTTTCCGAACC
>JBDZUN010000111.1:0-10748 GCA_040255145.1 Hyphomicrobiales bacterium
GCCTTCGGGGTGGAGGCGATGATCCGCTCCAAGGACCGCACGCCCGACGACTGGGTACGCCATACCGAATGGTGGCGCCAGCACGGCGCCACCCATTGTTCGTTCGACACGATGGGCTGCGGCCTTCGCGGCGCGACGGCGCATATCGAGGCGCTGCACCGCTACCGCAACCTGGTCCCGCTCGCCGCCTGACGTCGCACGCCCGGCGGCCAGGGCGTCAGTGGCCGCCGCCGGCAGCGCCTGACGGCGGCTTGCGCAGGATGGCGATCAGGCCCGCGCAGACCAGCAGCGAAACGGCGACGGCGATGAACACCTCGCTATAGGCCATCAGGAACGCCTCGCGGCGGATCGTCTCGTCGATCACGCCCAGCGCCTGCAGGCGGAAATAGCCGAACGCGCCATTGTGCAGCGCCTCCCAGCGCGGCACATGCACGCCGAGGAAGTGGCGCGTGCCGTCGACCAGCCGATGCTGCAAGGCCGGGTCGAAGATCGTCACCGCCTCGCCGATGCGCTCGGAATGGAACCGTTCGCGTACGGAGATCATCTGGACCAGCGACGCCGTGCCGACCGCGCCGCCCAGGTTGCGCATCATGTTGAACAGACCGGAGGCGGAGCCCGCCTGCGCGCGCTCGATCCCGGCGGTAGCCACGGTCAAGAGCGGCACCATGGCCAGCGGCTGGCCCAGCGCGCGCACGATCAGCGACGGGATCAGGATGTTGCGGGCGCTGTCCGCGGTCAGCGAATCGTTCATGAAGCAACTGATCGCGATGACGACGAAGCCCGCGACGATCAAAATCCGAGGGTCGATGCGCTTCATCAGCCACGGCATGAGCGGGATGATCGCGAGCTGCGGCAGGCCGTACCACAGGATGGTGGTGCCGACCTGCTCGGCGCTGTAGTGCTGGACCTGCTGGAGGTACTGGGCGACCAGGAAGCCGAGCCCGAACAGGGCGATCCCGAACACGAAGCTGACCAGGCTGGCGATGCCGAAATTGTAGCGTTTGAGCAGGCGGACGTTGATGAACGGCTTCTTCCGCTTGAGCTCGATCGTGAGGCAGACCGCCAGCGCGATCGCGCTGACGAAGCTGAGCTTGACGATCAGGGGCGAGCCGAACCAGTCCTTCCGCGTGCCCTCCTCCAGCACCACCTGCAGGCAGCCCAGGCCGAGCGCCATGGTCGCGATGCCGAACCAGTCGCCGTCGCGCAGCATCCACAGCTTCATCGGCTGCGAATCCAGCGCCCACGCGATCGAGCCGATCAGCGCCGCCCCCGGCACCAGTTGCAGGTAGAAGATCCAGTGCCAGGAATAATTGTCGGTCAGCCAGCCGCCGATCGGCGGCCCGATGGCGGGCGCGAAGGTGGCGGCGATCGTGAACAGGGACATGCCGATCGCGTGCTTGGCCTGCGGTAATTCGGTGATGATGATCTGGAACGCGATCGGGATCAGCACCCCACCGGCGGCGCCCTGGAACGCACGCAGCACGATCATCTCGGTCAGGCTGTGCGCGAACGAGCAGGCGACCGAGAAGAACAGGAAGATGACGGTGCAGGTGAGCAGGAAGCGCCGCATCGAGAAGATCTCGGCGAACCAGGCGGTCAGCGGGATCGCGATGATCTCGGCCACCAGGTAGGACGTCACGATCCACGACCCCTCGTCGAAGGTCGCGCCGATCGAGCCCTCGATCTCGGCCAGCGAGGCGTTGGTGACGTGGATGTTGATCAGCGCCATGAAGGCGCCGAACACCGCGCCCGTCACCGCCACCCATTGCCGGAACGAGACCTGCGGCACCGCCGGCGCGGTGGGCCGGTCGGCCGTCAGCTCAGTGGACATTCGCCCGATTGTCGGCCGGCGCCGCCTGGGCGCCGCCATCGCGGTCCTCCCGGGTGTCGACCGTGGCGGTGACCGACATGCCCGGGCGCAGGCGGCCGGCGAACGGCCCGTCGGCGTCCAGTCCGATCTTGACCGGGATGCGCTGCACGATCTTGGTGAAGTTGCCGGTCGCGTTGTCAGGCGGCAGCAGCGCGAATTGCGAGCCGGACGCCGGCGAGAAGCTCAACACCCGGCCATGCAGCGTGGTGTCCGAGAAGGTGTCGACCACGACCTCGGCCGGTTGGCCGGGATGCATGTGGCCGATCTGGGTCTCCTTGTAGTTGGCGACGACATAGGCCGCCTGGAGCGGCACGACCGCCAGGATCGGCTGCCCCGGCTCCAGGAATTGGCCGACGCGCACCACCCGCTGCCCGATCACGCCGTCGGTGGGCGCGCGGATGGCCGTGTTCTCGAGGTCGATCCGCGCCAGCCGCAGCGCCGCATCGGCGCATTGCAGGGCTGCCTGCGTCTGTTCCAGGTGCGCCTGCGCCTGCTGCCGCTGGGTACGCAACACCGGCAACAGCCCCTTTTGCGCGGCCACCGAAGCGCGCGTGCGCGCAATCGCGGCCTCGGCCTTGGTGTAGTCGGCGCTGGCGTTTTCCAGCCGCTGCCGGCTCGCGACCTGCTGCCGCGCCAGGTTCTGGTAGCGCCGGTAGTCGAGCCCGGTACGCTCGGCATCGGCCTCGGCGCTGCGGACCTGGGCCTCGGCCTGCGCGATGACGCTGTTCTGCTGCGCCGTCTGCGCGTCGATATTGGCGATCGCCGCGCGATCCGCCGCGAGCGTCGCCTTGGCCGCGTCCACCGCCGCCTGTGCCCCGGCGACCTTGGCGCGATAATCGCGGTCGTCGATCTGCACCAGCACCGCGCCGGCCTTCACCCGCTGGTTATCCTGCACCGCGACCGCGGTGACGTAGCCAGAAACCCGCGGGCTCATCACCACCATGTCGGCCCGGACATAGGCGTCGTTGGTGCTTTCCAGGAAGCGGCCGACGGTCCACCAGTGCACGCCGTAGAAGGCACCGGCGATCAGCGCGGCGATGCCCACCGCGCCCCACAGCACGCCCTTGCCCGGCCGCCATGACAGCCGGCGTGTCGCGGCATCGGCGCCGCCGCCCGCGACACGGGGGTTCATCTCATGCGCGCTCATCCGCGAATCCTTACCATGGCGGCGGGCAGACCCGGCACTCTTTTGGTGCAGCGGACGCATGCGCCAGGCGCCGCGCACGGTCGCACCGGCGGCCCTCGGGCGCGCGCGCCCCGCCCACGCGGGCAGGATACCGCCACCCGGCAAGATCAGCGAAGGGTCTCAAATCAGAACGTATCAGTCACATTTATTAACCATATTACTTGGTCACACGAATGTATGTGCCGGAAACATAAGAAGAAATCTTTGTATTAACCATAAAATAAAGATGACTCTCGGAAAATTGCATATATCTTCTTGATGCACGCATGACGTGTATAATCCAGCAATCAAGGAGGTATGTCATGGGATTCGGATTGGGATCGCTCGGAAGCCTGCTCGGCGCCACGCTCGATAGTGTCAAAGTGTCGGTCGCCGGTCATGACGGGCTGGTCGATGCCCACGTCGGCGCGGCCAAGGGCGTGATCGGCGGCCTGCTCGGCGCCCATGCCGGGGATGTCGGGCTGTCGATCGGCGGCCATGACGGCCTGCTTGCCCTGAAGATCGGCGGCCTGGACGCGCATTCCGGGGCCGATCAGCACAACTGGCACTGCTGAGTCGTCGCGACGGGGGTATTGCCCCCGTCGTTCGCCCCGCTCGCACCCATCGCCATTGGCCGCCAGGCCGACGCCCGGAGCCGGATCGCCATGCATCCCGATAGCGCGGATCCCGTCGCCGCATTCGCGGCGGCCCGGTCGCTCTGGAAGAAGGCCGCGGTCGGGGTCGCGCTGTTCAGTGCCGGCGTCAACCTGCTGATGCTGACCACGCCGCTCTACATGCTGCAGGTCTACGACCGCGTCATCACCACCCGCAACCTCGACACGCTGGTGGCGCTGACCGTGATCGCGATGGTCGCCCTGGCCGCGCTGGGCGGGTTCGAGCTGGTGCGCGGCCGCATCTTCGCCCGCCTCGACACCTGGCTCGACCGCCACCTGTCCGGGCCGCTGCTGGCCATCTGCCTCGACAGCACCAGCGCGCGGCGGGAGCAGGCGGCCCGCGCGCTGCGCGACCTGGAGACGGTGCGCGCGGTGGTCGGCGGCGGAACGCTGGCGCCGCTGTTCGACGCGCCATGGATTCCGGTCTATCTCGGCATCCTGTTCCTGGTCGATCCGTTGCTCGGCCTGGTCGCCGTCCTGGGCGGTGTGGCGCTGGTCGGGCTGGCGCTCCTGAACGACCGGCTGACCCGGCCCCTGGTGCGCGCGGCGGGCGCCAACGGCGCCGCGCGGCTGCAACGTGCGGACGCGGCCAGTGCGAATGCCGACGTGATCGCCGCGATGGGCCTGATGCCCAACCTGCTGGCGCGGTGGCGGCGGGACGGCGAAACGATGCTGTACCTGCACGCGCGGGCCGGCGACCGCGCCGGCGCGATCGGCGCGGCAGCGAAGATCCTGCGGCTGATCCTCCAGATCGCCATTCTCGGCGTCGGCGCCGCGCTGGTAATCGAGGAGGGCGGCCAGCCGGGCATCATCGTCGCCGCAGCCGTGCTGATGGGCCGCGCGCTGGCGCCGGCGGAGCAGTTGATCGGCGCCTGGCGCGCCCTGATCGCGGCGCATGCCGGCTATCGCCGCATCGGCGCCGAACTCGGCCGCGAACCGCGCCGGGTCTCGGCGATGACCCTGCCGCGGCCGTCCGGCGCGCTGACGGCCGAACACCTGACCTATGCGCCGCCCCACGCGCCGCAGCCCATCCTCGACGGCGTCGACTTCGCGCTGGCCGCGGGCGAGACGCTGGGCGTGATCGGGCCCAGCGCCGCCGGCAAGACCACGCTGTCCCGCCTGCTGGTCGGCTGCCTGACGCCGACGGCCGGCACCGTCCGGTTCGACGACGCCGACATCGCCGGCTGGAACCCTGTCGACCGCGGCCGGCACGTCGGCTATCTGCCGCAGGACGTCGCGCTGTTCGACGGCACGGTGCGCGACAACATCGCGCGCCTGGGCGAAGGGGACGATGCGGAGGTCACCGCCGCCGCGCGGCTCGCCGGCGTGCACCGGCTGATCCTGCGCCTGCCCCAGGGCTACGACACCATGCTCGGCGCCGGCGGCATCGCCCTGTCCGGCGGACAGCGTCAGCGCGTCGGCCTGGCCCGCGCCCTGTTCGGACGGCCCAGCCTCGTCGTGCTCGACGAGCCGAACGCCAATCTCGACATCGAGGGCGAACAGGCCCTGGTCGAGGCGATGATGCGATTGAAGGAAGCGGGCACCACGCTGGTCGTCATCGCGCACCGCATGAACATCCTGGTCCATACCGACCGCATCCTGATGCTCGACCATGGCCGGGTGGAGCTGTTCGGCGCGCGCGACGACGTGATGCCGGAACTGACCCGGCTGACCGCCGTCTCCGGCCGGCGCAACATGGATACCGCGTCATGAGCGGGCTGGCCGCGCGGATGGCGCGGCGCATGGCGACATGGGGTCCCGCCGCCGGGGAGGGCGACGCCGGCGACATCGACCGCGCGATCCGGGCCGGCCTCGTCCTCGGCGTCGTGTTTTTCGGCTGTCTCGGGACGTGGGCGGCCTGCGCGCCGCTGACGACGGGCTCATTCGCGCCTGGAATCCTCGGCGTCGACACCAGGCGCAAGACCGTCGCCCACCCGGACGGCGGCGTCGTCACCCAGATCCTGGTCGTCGAGGGTGGCCGGGTCGCCCAGGGCCAGCCGCTGATCGTGCTCGACACAAGGGAGCGCGAGGCGGAGCGCGCCCGGCTTCTGAACCAGCTCTATGCCGCCGTCGCGCGGCAGGCGCGCCTGACAGCCGAGCGTGCGAACGCGCCGGCGGTCACGTTCCCCGAATGGCTGACGCGGCTGGCGGCGGCGGAACCGGGGGTCGGCCGGATGATCGAGGGCGAGAAGCGCCTGCTCGCCGCCGACCGCGCGCGCCTCGCCAACGAACAGCAGATCCTGCGCCAGAATCAGGCCCAGGCGCAGGCCGGCCGCGACGCCAGCAAGGCGCGGATCGCCAGCCTGACGCGGCAGCGCGCGATCCAGTTGAGCGAGGTAGCAACGATCCGCGACCTGTACCGGCGCGGCCTGGAGCGGCGACCGCGCCTGCTGGCATTGGAGCAGGACGCCGCCGCGCTCGATGCGCAACTGGCGGAGGCGCGCGCGCAAGCGGCGCAGGCGAGCGGCACCATCGCCGAAACCCGGCTGAAGCTGACGCAATCCGGCGCCAGCCAAGCCGCCCAGGCCGATGCCGGCCTGATCGAAGCCGATCGCGCGATCGCCGACCTGCGCCAGCGCATCGCCGGCTGCGACACGGCCCTGCGGCGCAGCATCATCCGCGCGCCGGTGTCGGGTACGGTGATGAATCTCGGCCCGGCGGCGCCGGGCGCCGTGATCATGGCGGGCGAAGCGCTGATGGACATCGTGCCGTCGCGCGACGCGCTGGTCGTCGAGGCGCGGATCGCCCCGCGCGACATCGACGCGGTGCGACCCGGCCTGCACGCCGACGTGCACTTCCTGGCCTTCGACGGCCGGCTGGCCGGCGCCTGGCCCGGCCATGTCGAGCAGGTGTCCGCCGACAGCATGACCGACAGCCGGACCGGCGCGGCCTATTACCGCGCCCGGGTCCTGCTCGGTCCGCCGCCGGCGACGATGAAGGCCATTGCGCTGCATCCCGGCATGCCGGCCGACATCTCCATCGTCACTGGCACGCGCACGCCGCTCGACTACCTGCTGCGGCCGCTCAAGACCAGCATGCGCCACGCCATGCGCGAGGATTGACCCAACGCTCAGGCCGTTGGGTTGGGCAGCTTGCTCTCGTCCTTGAGCCAGCCCTTCTGCCGCACCAGGCGGTCGAAATGCACCTGGCCGGTCGCCGCCGTGGTGCCGCCGTCGGCGACCAGGTTGTGCCCGGTGACGTAGGAGGCGTCGTCGGACGCCAGGAACGCGACAACGGAGGCCATCTCCTCCGGCTCCGCCGCGCGGCCCATCGGCACTAGGTCGCGCCAGCCGGCCATGAAGTCGTCGTCGCCAACCATCGGCGCGGTCAGGTCGGTGCGCACGATGCCCGGACAGACGGCGTTGACGCGCACGCCGTCGCGGGCATGGTCGATCGCCATGGCGCGGGTCAGGTTGACGACGCCGCCCTTGGCCGCGTTGTAGGCCGGCAGCCCGTAATCGCCGAACAGGCCCGAGATCGAGGCGGTGTTGACGATGGCGCCCCTGGTCTTCATCAGGTGCGGCATGGCGGCGCGGCTGCCGTAGAACACCGCGTCGAGGTCGACCGAGATCACGTTGCGCCAGTGTTCGTCGGTCAGCTCCGTCACCTTGCCGAAGCGGCCGATGCCGGCATTGTTGACCAGCACGTCGAGCCGGCCGAACGTCGCCACCGCCTTCTCGACGAAGGCCGCGACCGCACCGGAATCGCTGACGTCGAACGTGCCGGTCAAAAGCCGGTCGGGCCCGAGATTGAGCCGGCCGGACGATTCGCCCAGCACGTCCGCGCGCAGGTCGGCCAGCGCGAGCCGCGCACCCTCGGCCGCAAAGCGCCGCGCGCAGGCCGCGCCGATACCCGACGCCGCACCCGTGATCAGCACCACCTTGTCCTGAAACCGCATACCAGTCCTCCGCTTGCCTGACCTCAATCCCCTCACCCCCGCTCGCTGTGCTCGCTTCCCTTTCCCGCTCGCGGGAGAGGGTGGTCCTGAATGAAGCGAAGGGCCGGGTGAGGGTTATTCCGCCTACGATCAATTCGGCTTGATCAGCACCTTGGTGTGGCCGCTTCCGGTGCGCAATTCCTCGAACACGTCGGGCAATTCCTCGAAGCCGACGGTCGTGGTGATCAGCTTCTCCACGTCGATCCGTCCGGCGTCGACACGGTCGAGCACATAGTCGAAATCGGCCCGCGTGTAGCCCATCACGAACTGGACGTTCAGCTCCTTGGACACCGCGGCGACGGGCAGGAAATTGTCCTGCACCATGCACACGCCGATCACGACGATCCGCCCAAAGGGCTGCGACAGGCCGATCGCCTGCTGGATCAGGCCGGGGACGCCGACGCACTCGAAGATCACGTCGGGCTTGGCGCCCGTGATGGCGGTGAACGCTTTGCCGACCGGGCCGGCGGCCGGATCGACGACGCCGTCGACCCCGATGCTTGCCGCCAGGGCGCGGCGGCTTTCGGTCAGCTCGCTGATCACCACGCGCCGCGCGCCGGCCAGGCGCGCACAGATCGCGGTGGTCAGCCCGATCGGCCCGGCGCCCAGCACCAGGACGTTGGCGCCGGTCAGGTCGCCGGCCTTGGCGATGCCATGCTGACCGACCGCCAGCGGCTCCAGCACCGCCGCGTCGCGCAAGGAGACCGCATCGGGCAGCGGCAGCACATGGCTGTCGCGCAGTTTGACGTATTGGGCATAGGCGCCCGGAACGCCGTCGGCAACGCCGATGAAGCGGTTCTGCTGGCACAAAGCGCCCAGGCCCTTCTGGCATCCGTGCGGCGCGCACAGGTCGCATTCCCACAGCGGGATCGCGGCGACGCGCTGGCCCGGCTTCCATTTCGAGCCGCGCGCCTCGACCACCTCGCCGGCGAATTCGTGGCCGAGGATCGAGCCCTCCGGCAACAGCATCACGCCCGGCTGCGTCACATGCAGGTCCGAGCCGCAGATGCCGCAATAGGCCACCTTCAGGATCAGTTCGCCGTCGCCTGGCACCGGCATCGGCACGTCCTCGATCGACAGCTTCTTGCCGACCCCGCGAAATACCGCCGCGCGCATGCGCCCGTCTCCTCCGTTGTTGCCGGCGCTCAATTGGGCCGGACCAGCACCTTGGTATGGCCGCTCGGCTGGCGCAACGCCTCGAACACGTCGGGCAGCGCATCGAAGCCGACGACGGTGGTGATCAGCGTGTCGGCGTCGATGCGGCCGGCCGCCATGTGGCCGACCACGTCTTCGAAATCCGCCCGCGTATAGGCCAGCACGAACCGCAGGTTCACTTCCTTGAAGATCGCCATGCCCGGCTTGACCGTATCGTCGAGCAGGTTGAGGCCGACTACGACCACCCGGCCGCGCGGCGGCGCGAGTTCGATCGCCTGCTGGATCAGGCCGGGCACGCCGACGCATTCGAAGATCACGTCGGGCCTGGCGCCGGCGATGCGGGCAAAGGCTTCGGCGACCGGGCCCTGGCGCGGGTCGATCACGCCGGTCGCGCCCAGCCGTTCCGCCAGGACGCGACGGCTGTCGCTCGGCTCGCTGATCACGACGGTGCGCGCACCGGCGAGCCGCGCCGAGATCGCCGTGGTCAGCCCGATCGGCCCGGCGCCCAGGATCAGGACGTTGCAGCCCGCGATCGGGCCCGCTTCGGCGACCGCGTGGCGGCCGACCGCCAGCGGTTCCAGCAAGGCGGCGTCGCGCAGAGAGACTTCATCCGGCAGCAGCACGATCTGGCTGTCGCGCAGGCGGATATACTCGGCATAGGCGCCCGGCGCGTCGAGCGCGATGCCGTTGAAGCGCGCCTCGGGGCACAGCGCGCCCAGCCTGTCCTTGCAGCCATGCGGCGCGCAGGCGGCGCATTCCCAGATCGGCATCGCCGCAACGCGCTGACCCGACCTCCATTTCGAGCCGCGCGCCTCGACCACCTCGCCGGCGAATTCATGGCCCAGGATCGAACCTTCCGGCACCAGCAGGTCGCCCGGCTGCGTCACATGCAGGTCCGAGCCGCAGATGCCGCAATAGGCCACCTTCAGCACCACCTCGCCGGCCATCGGTGCCGGCATCGGCACATCCTCGATCGACAGCTTCCTGCCGACCCCGCGAAACACCGCCGCGCGCATGCTCTCCTCCCATTTTGTCGAAGCCCGCGCGTCGAGGCGCGGGCCGGCTCGCGATCCTAACCCCGAACCGCGCGGCATGGGAAAGGCGTCGGACGGGGCTCAATCCTCAAGCTGCTCCGGCCATTCCTGCGCGCCGTGGAGGATTCGGAGAACCATGATCGCATCGGCCCGGACGCGATAGACGATCACATAGGGCGTCCGTGGAACCGGGAGCTCGCGCGATCCGCCGACACGACCCGGCCGGCCGATATGCGGCATGTCGCGCAAGTGCTCGACCCTGTCGAGGATGCGGACGCGGATACGCCGCGCGGCGTCCACATGCTCGCCGGCGATGTAGAAGACGTGCGCGTTCAGCGTGTCGATCGCTTCGTCGAGCCAGACGATCTCCATGCGCTAGCGGCGCTTGGTGCCTTTGGGCCGCGGCAGTTCGTCCGCGGTGCCGAGCGACAGCGCCCAACGCTTCACGTCTTCGTGGCTGACGAACGGCCCGCCGGCATCGGCCTTCTCGATCGCCGCCTTGATCTGCGCGACCTGCCAATTATTGATCTCGACATATTGCGCAATCGCCTCAGCGGCCAGGAAGGACTTGCTGCGCCGGGTGCTCTCGGCCAGCGCTTCCAGGCGCTCCTTCACGTCCTTGTCGATGCGGACGGTGATGGTGGTGGATTCGGCCATGGTTGCGAGGACCTTCGCTTTTGTGACAATGTGTACAACACAGTACAACAGCATCCGGGCGGCGCCAAGTCACCCCCGCCCGTGCGGGGCGGTCAGGTCGAGCGCCGGGCCGGCCGGCACGATGCCGGTCGGATTGATCATGCGATGGCTCTCGTAATAGTGGTGCTTGCAGTGGAAGGGGTCGAACGTCTCGGCGATCCGGTCGGTCTGGTAGAGATCGCGCAGATAGCCCGACAGATTGGGGGAGTCGACGATG
>JBDZUN010000112.1:0-10290 GCA_040255145.1 Hyphomicrobiales bacterium
ACCGCCGGGCGTCCTCGAATAGATTGCGGTGTTGATGCCGATCAGATTGCCGTTGATATCAACCAGCGCGCCGCCTGAATTGCCGGGATTGATCGCGGCGTCGGTCTGGATGAAATTCTCGAAGGTGTTGATGCCGAGCTGGCTGCGGCCGAGGGCGGAGATGATGCCCATGGTGACGGTCTGGCCGACGCCGAAGGGGTTGCCGATGGCGAGTACGACGTCGCCGACCTGGGCGCGGTTCGCGTCGCCGAACTCGATCGCCGGGAGGCCGGTCCGGTCGGCCTTCAGCACCGCAAGGTCCGTTTCCGGGTCGCTGCCCACGAGCTTCGCCGCGATCCGCTGGCCGGGCATGGTGCCGGTCATCTGGGTCCTGGGCACCCCCACCCTATTCGTGATGGTCGACAACGCACTGATGGGCGTGCCGCTGATCACGGTGGAGCGCAGCCTGTTCGTGCTGAGCGCGACGCTGTTCATCGCGCGCTTCCTGCTCAAGCCGGGGACAATGGAGAAGCCCATCGATATCGACAAGGCGATGGCGCTCTACGTCCTGGTGATGGTGGTGTCGTGGGTCACGCATCTGTCCGATAAGACCGGAACCGACGTCAAGAACGACATCGTGCTGCTGCTGGAAGCGTTCCTGATGCCGTTCTCGGCCTACATGATGGCGCGCAACCTGAACTGGAGCGAGCGCGTGACCGACCGCTTCCTGTGGGCGCTGGTGTTCGGGGTCGGCGCCTATCTGGTTGTGGTCGGGCTGATGCAGCAGTGGTTGCACTGGAACTTCTTCCTGTCGATTCGCAGCGTGAACGAACACCCCGACCGCGTGACCGGACCGTTCACCAACGCGCTCGAATACGGCACCGTGCTGATGCTGGTGCTGCTGGTGGCGATCTATCTCTATCTGCGCTGCCGCAGGGCGCTGTTGCGCGTCGCCCTGCTCATGCTGATGGGTGGGATGGTGCTCGGGCTGGTGCTCAGCAAGGGCCGGGCGGTCTGGCTGTCTGCGCCGCTCGCCCTCGGGCTGGTGTTCTGGCGCGTGCCGAACGCGCGCAAGTTTTTGGTGAGCGCGGCGGCCGGGCTGGTCGTGCTCACCGTCCTGGTCGGTCCGCTGGTCACGGACCCTTCGGCGTTGTCGCGCCGGCTCGACAGTTCGGAGGAGTATTACAACCGCATGGCCCTGTGGGGCACTGCGGGGAACATGATCGCCCATGCGCCGGTCTTCGGGTACGGCTTCGGCGCCGACACCTTCCTGCACAACAAGGCGCAATACTACCACTCGTTCAACGGCGTTTCGGCGGTGTGGGCCGCCTGGCCCAGCGTGCCGCACAACGAGCTCCTGAACAACGCGGTGATGGCAGGGGTCTTCGGCCTCGGCGCCTGTCTGCTGCTGTGGTTCCAGGTGTGGCGGACCCTGGGCCGCGCCGCCGCCGGTCGCTTCCCGACGCCGGGACGGGAGCTTGCGCCGTTCGTCCAGGCCGGGTTCCTGGTGGTAATCATTAATGCACTATTCCTGGATATGATGTTCCTGGTCTATGTGCCCCTTCTGTTCTATTTCCTGACGGGCTTGGCGCTTCGTCCGGGCCCGAGCCACGGGAGCCCATGAGCGCGATGAGCGCACTTTCGATCGACGAGATCGATCGGTTCGAGGTCGCGGCCGTGCGGCCGATGCTGCTGGTCAACAACCTCGAGATCGGCGGCGCCGAGGTCGCGATCCTCAACCTCGCCATCGGCCTGCAGGGGCTCGGCTGCCGACCGCTGGTCTGCGCCTGGCGCCAGGGCGGCGCGCTGGAAGAACGCTTCCGGGCGGCGGGGATCGAGCTCGACGTACCCGACACGGACGATCGCGGCGGCTGGCAGCGCCTGGGTGTGCCGAAATTGCTGGGCCACACGATCCGGCGCCGCGGCGTCAATCTCCTGCACGCGCATCTGTCGGATTCGCTGGCCTGGGCGGCGCTGCTGCAGGGCCGCAGCGCCGTGCCCTGCCTGGTCAGCCATCACACCACCGACTTGATCGACACGGTCGGGATCGGGCGGCCGTTCTATGGCTGGACGCGGCGGCGCCTGCTCTATGCGTGCAGCCGGGTCGTCGCTCACAATATCGCAGTGTCGGATGCCGTGCGCGACCGCCTGATCGCCGAGGCGCATGTGCCGGCGGCGCGGATCAGCGTGATCGAGAACGGTTTGGCGCTGCCGGCGGCGGAACGGGTCGCGGCATCGGCGGGCCGTCGCCGGCGCAGACGCGCGGGGGCGGGCCCAATTCCGCCCGGGGGGCCGACGGTCGTCGCGGTCGGCCGGCTGACGCGGGAGAAGGGGTTCGACACGTTGCTGCAGGCCGTTCCGGCGATCCGCGCCGTCCATCCGGATGCGCGGGCCGTGATCCTGGGCGACGGTCCCTATCGGGACGATCTTTTGCGCCTGCGCGCGCAGCTCGGCCTGGCCGAGATCGTCGCGCTGCCCGGCTTCGTCGACGATGTCGGCGCCGTGCTCGAACAGGCCGACGTGCTGGCCGCGCCGTCGCATATCGAGGGGCTGCCCATGGCGGTGATCGAGGCGATGGCCTGGGGCCTGCCGGTGGTGGTCTCCGACATTCCGGGCCATCGCGACCTGGTGCCGGACGAATCGACGGGCCTGCGCGTGCCGCTGGGCGACGCCGGCGCACTGGCGGCCGGTATGCTCGCGACGTTGGCCGGCGGCGCCGCGGTGGAGGCCCGCGTCGCCCGGGCGCTGACCAATGTGCGACAGACCTACAGCGCTGAGGCCATGGCGCGCCGGCATATCGACCTCTACCGCGACGCGATCGTCCGGCGGCGCGCCGGCGCCGCGTCGGTGGGATAGCGGTCCTGTCGGAGACGGCGGGCTTGGGCGGCACCCGCGACCGGGCGGCCGTCCTGATGGCGCTGGCGCGCCGGATGGCGCCGGTCGCGAGGGCGGCGGAGGCCGATGCGCTGCTCGATCGGCTGGCCCGCCCCGACCGGCCGACCGTGCTCGCCTTCGTCAACGCCCATGCCGCCAATCTGGCCTGGCGCGACCCCGGTTTCGCCGACACGCTGAAGGCGGCGGACCTCGTGCTGCGCGACGGCGCGGGGATGGCGATCCTGTGCCGCGCCGCTGGGCTCGATCCGGGGCTCAACATGAACGGTACCGACCTCTTGCCGCGCCTGCTCGACCGTTTCGCCGGCCGGCGCGTGATGCTGGTCGGGACGTGCGAGCCCTGGCTCGGCCGCGCGGCCGAGCGGCTGCGCGCGCAAGGCGCCCAGGTGGTCGCGGCGATGGATGGCTTCCAGCCGCTCGACGCCTATCCCGCGGCGGTGCGCGCCGCCGCGCCGGACCTCGTCGTGCTCGGCCTCGGCATGCCGCGCCAGGAGGCGCTGGCGCGGCGCTTGGCGACGGTGCTCGATCGCCCCTGCGTCATCGCCGCCGGCGGCGCGATCCTGGATTTCTGGGGCGGCCGGTTCCCACGCGCGCCGCTGTGGATGCGCCGCGCGAGGATCGAATGGGTCTATCGCCTGCTGCGCGAGCCGCGGCGACTGTGGCGGCGCTATGTCCTCGGCAATCCGGTTCTGCTGTGGCGCGCCCTATGCCTCGTCCGGCATCGGCGCGGCGGCCGGCTTTAGGCTGCGCCGGCGATAGCGGCGCCAGGCGCCGCGCAGCGCATTTTCGAGGCGAAAGCTAAGGCGCGGCCGCTGCATCGCCAGCCACAGGCGCCGGTCGTGGCTGGTGGCGAAGCGGCGCTTGTATGTGGACTCGCCATGCAGGAAGTCGAAGACGTCGACCGGCTGCTCCAGGTTGTGCCGCAGCGACAGGGTATCGCACAGCAATCCGGGCTTGATCTCGCGCTGCTCGTCCAGCGCCAGGCCCCACTGATAGCCGTAGAGCCGGTGTCCATAGCGGAAATGATAGAGATAGCCGATCGGCGTTCCGCCGACGGAAACCCGCAGCAACTGAATTTCGCCGGCGGGGAACCGGCTTTCGACCAAGGCGGGGTGGAAGTGGCGGAGCCACGGCGAAAAGAACGCGCCGAGTTCGCCGGCTTCCGCCCAGCGCGCCTCGTGCAGCGGGATCAGCGCGGCCAGGAATGCTTGCGCCTCTTCGACCGTGCGCGCTTCCTCGATCGTCAGCGGTCCGATCTGTTCGGCGGCCCGCATCGCCCGCCGCGCCTCCTTGCGCAGGCCGGCGCGGAGCGCTTCGGGGATCGTGCCGCCGGCCTCGCGAATGCCGCCGATCTCGACGAGATAGGACGGCGCATCGCGCAGGACGCGCACATCGAGTCCCCGGCTGCACGCCCGCGCCGCCTCGCGGTAGGTGGGATCGACGCCCGAAAAGAGGACTTCGTCCCAGCGTTTGGCGCGAAGCTCCGTGGCGAGACGGGTCAGCGCCGCCGCACGCGCCTCGTCCGCGCAGTCGCGGCGGACCAGGACGCCGTTATGTTCGATGGCCAGCTTGTCGATCTCGGGCCGGCCGGTCTCGTTCAGGCGCGCGACCCGCGATCGGATCAGACGATAGCGCCAGACCGTCCGTTCGCCCACGATCGCCAGGCCGACGACCTCTCCGCGACGGCGCACGCACAGCAGAAGCGGCTTCACGTCGTCGGGCAGCAGGCGCAGCCAGCAGCCGATCCAGCCCCACGACTGGAAGAAGCTGTGGTCGCTCGCCGCCTGCAGCGCCCGCCATTGCGCCTCGACCTGCGCCAGGGCCGGCAGCGGGGCCAGGTCGACGCTGATCTCGCCGGGCTCCGCGCGTGCCGTCGGCTCCGAATCGGGTTCCATGGCCGCTATCTGCTGGTACGCCGCTGTTCTCATCAATCGCTTGCCGCAGCTACTTCGACACTACGCGATTTCCTACACCGACACCTTCAACGTAGTGTAAACCCCGCCGCGCAATGATTGCCTGCGGTATGTCAACCGTCAGTGGTGTGCCCGCGGCGGGTGACCGGATTTCCTGGCCGGAGCTTCATCGAATGATTCCGCGTTCCGCCATCCCGCGCCGATCCCTGGTCCGCTGGGTTCTGGCCGCGCCGCTTCTACCGGCGCTGTTCGTCCCCGGCCGGCAACGGTCCGCTGTCGCGGCGCCGGCGCCGCGACAGATGGAGAAGATCGACCTGTGGCGGAACGCCGGCGGGCCGTACCTGCGCGGCGCGGTGGTCGAGCAGCGGCGCGTCTATCCCGACATCGACGGTGACGCGCTGGGGCCTGGGCCGATCGGACCAGTCTATACCCAGGACGATTTCGAACGGCTGTCGCAGCTCGGCTGCAATCTTGTCGTCATCTCCCATCCCGGCCTGTTCACGGAAAAGCCGCCCTACGCGCTCGACCGCGCGGTCGAGGCCAACCTGGACCGCCTGCTGCAGCGGATCTGGAAGGCGAACATGTTCGCGGTGATCGCCCTGCGCACCGGGCCCGGCCGCAGCGAATTCACCTTCTACGCCGACGAGGTCGGCACCTGGTTCGGCCCCGACAAGCTCGACGACCGCGTCTGGGGCGACGCCAAGGCGCAGGACGGCTGGGTCGCCATGTGGCGCGCGATCGCCGAACGCTATCGCGACCATCCCGCAATCGTCGGCTACGAGCTGATGGTCGAGCCTAATTCCAACGCGGTCGGCAAGGACGCAATCCACGACAAGCCGCAAATCTGGGACCCGGCCGAATTCGAGAAGCGCTATGGCGGCACGCTTTACGACTGGAACCAGCTCTATCCGCGCATCGTCAAGGCGATCCGCTCGGTCGACCCGCATACCCCGACCCTGGTCGAGCCCAACGGCTACGCCAATATCGGCTTCCTCAGCCAGCTCAAGCCGATCGCAGACAAGCGCACCGTCTATGCGATCCATGTTTATGAGCCGCGCAAGTTCACCCACCAGTCGCCCGGGGCGGATATCGCCTATCCGGGGGAGGTCGACCTCGACTGGGACGGCAAGCCGGACCCGCTCGACAGCGGCTATTTCAAGGTACTCTACGCGCCGGCCGAGGCGTTCCGCGCGGCGGGCGGCCACGACCTGGCGGTGACGGAGTTCGGCGCGATGCGCTGGGCGCCGGGCGCGCCGCGCTTCATCGCCGACGAGATCGCGGCGCTGGAGGCGCGTGGCGTGCCCTACACGGTGTATGAATGGGGGCCGGCCAAGTCGACCGTGCAGGCGGCGACCTCGTTCAACATGCGCCTCGGGCCGTTGCCCGGGAATTTGAGCGAGCCGATGGACAGCCCCTACCTCGACGCGGTGAAGCGGGACTGGGCGAAGAACCGGCTGCGCCCGTCCGGCGTCCGGTTCCCCGACACGCGCCGATAGGCGGCGAGAAGGGAAGGGGCGCTGCGGCCCCCTCCCGGCTCTATTCGGCCGCCGCGCGTTCCAGGTCGGGCTTCGACTGCAGCACGCCCGCGGCCTCAAGCTCCCGCAGCTTCTGCGCCGGGTAGCCGAGCAGGCCGCTCAGCACCTCCTCGTTGTGTTCGCCCAGATAGCCGGCGCGCAGGTCGAGATGGCCGGGATATTTGGAAAAGCGCAACGGCGAGCCCGGTACCTGGTAGTCGCCGTAGACCGGGTCGTGGATGGTGCGGATCGTCTCCCGCTCGATCATGTGCGGGTGGTTCATTGCCTGCCATACCGACAGCACGGGCGCGCACGGCACGCGATGCTGGTCGAAAATCTGCTCGGCCTCGGCGACGGTGTGCTGCTTGGTCCACTGCTCGATGATCTCGGTCAGCGGCGCACGGTTCTCGACGCGCAGGTCGTTATTGGCGAAGCGCGGATCTTTCAACAGATCCTCGCGGCCCATCGCCTTGGTCAGGTTGTCCCACTGATCGCGGATACCGGCGATGAAAATCCAGCCGTCCTTGGCCTGGTGCAGCCCGAACGGCGCGACGTAGGCAAGGTGGCTTCCGGTGCGGGTCGGCTGGAACGCGCCGTTGGTCGAGCTGGCGCGCTGTACCGCGACCTCGTGGCAATGGAAATAGGTGTCGAGCAGCGACGCCTCGACATACTGCCCCTCGCCGATCTTCTCTCGATGCAGCAGGGCGGCCAGGGTGGCGGCCAAACCGGCCACGCCGGTCGACGCGTCGCCGACGCCGAAGCCGGGGAAGGACGGCGGCCCGTCGGGATCGCCGGTCATGTCGAGCAGCGAGGCATAGGCGCCGCCGATCATGTCATAGCCCGGCTTGTATGAAAGTGGGCCGGTCTGCCCGAAGGCGGAGACCGAGCACATCACCAGCATCGGGTTCAGCTCGTGCACCACCTCCCACGCCAGGCCGAGGCGGCTGATCACGCCGGGGGCGAAATTCTCGACCAGCACGTCGCACTTCTTGACCAGGTCGTGCAGGATTTCGCGGCCCTGCGGGGTCTTGCCGTTGAGGCAGACGCTCTTCTTGCCGCGGTTCTGCTGGATGTAGTAGCCGGAGCGGCCGTTGCGCTGATGCGGCATGGCCCGAACCATGTCGCCGCTCGGCGCCAACTCGATCTTGATGATCTCGGCGCCCATCTCGGCCATCAGCCGGGTGACCGTCGGACCGGCCAGCGCCTGCGTGAAGTCGAGGACGCGGTATCCGTCCAGAACGTGCTTGAAGGGCATGGGTTCCTCCCTGGCCGTGGGCCGGCCTTTGCATTGGCTTGAGCGGATTATCGGCAAGGCGGCCGCCGCTGTCGAGGCTGCCGGTCCGAACGGGGCCGCGCCGCCGCGCTTTGCCGCGGCTGCCGGCCCGGCTATCAAGGGCGCCGCACGAATTGGGTGGCGCGGGGGCGGGGATGCTGCAGGACGCGGACGGGGTGGCGGCGGCCGGAATCGGCGCGGGCTGGCGGATGGACCGGCTGCCGGTCGGGCGTTTTCACCGACGCATGCTGGCGATCATCGGCGCGGGCATGTTCCTCGACGGCTTCGAGATCTATCTCTCCGGCGGCGTGCTCGGCGCGTTGGTCAAGGACGGCTGGTCCGACATCCGGCTGAACGCGGCCTTCGTCTCCGCGACCATGGCCGGCATGGTGCTGGGCGCCTGGCTCAGCGGCGTCCTGGGTGATCGCTTCGGCCGCCGGTTCTCCTATCAGATCAACCTTGCATTGTTCGGCGCGGCCTCGCTCGCCGCGGCGCTGGCGCCCACCATGGAAATCTTGATCGGCCTACGCTTTGTCATGGGGGTCGGGCTTGGCGCCGAGATCGTGGTCGGTTATGCGACCTTCGCCGAATTCGTGCCGCCGGCGACGCGCGGCCGCTGGCTGGCGCTTTTGTCGGTGCTGACCAATTGCTCGCTCGCCGTGGCGTCGTTCCTGGGTCTGTGGCTGATCCCGGTGGTGGGCTGGCGGCCGATGTTCGCGATCGCGGGCATCGGTGCGCTGATCGTCTGGTTCCTGCGCAAGTCGATGCCGGAATCGCCGCGCTGGCTCGAATCCCAGGGCCGGTTCGCCGAGGCCGATGCGCTCCTGCGCCGGATCGAGGCCGAGACGGGCGCCGCAACCGTCGCGCGGTCGCTGCCGGCAAGCCGCCCGGCGCAGGAGCTGGCGGCGCACGGCTCGGTGATGGACCTGTTCTCGCCCGCGCTGCTGCGCCGGACCCTGCTCGGCATCACCATCAATGTGACGGTCGGCTTTGTCGTCTACGGTTTCGTGGTGTGGCTGCCGACCCTGTTGCTGAAGCAGGGACACGGCATCTCCGCCTCGCTCGGCTTCACCGCGGTGATGTCGATCGGCGCGCCGGTCGGCGCCCTGTGCGGGATGATGCTGGCCGACCGGGTCGGCCGCCGGCTCAGCCTTGGCGGGTTCTCGCTGCTGGCCGCCGTGTTCGGCGCCGTCTATCCGTTTGCCCATTCGGCCGCGCTGCTGATGGCGTGCGGCTTCGCCATCGTGACCTGCATCTACGCGATCATCGCGCTCGGCTTCGCGGTCTACGTGCCGGAGCTGTTCCCCACCGCCTACCGGCTGCGCGGGGCCGGGCTGTGCGGCACGTCCGGGCGCGTGGCCAGCGCCGGCGTCCAATTCGCGGTGGTCGCGCTGTTCGCCAGCGCCGGCCTGGCCGGGGTGGTCAGCCTGCTGGTCGGCATCCTGCTGGTCCAGGCGTTTGTGATGTTCGCCTTCGGGGTCGAAACGGCGCGCCGGCCGCTGGAGGCACTGTCGACCGCGGATGTCAGAGCCGGGTCTGAATGAACCGAGGCCATTCGATGTGAGACGGTGCGAACCGGCGGCAAGCGCCGGTTCGCCGTGGCTTCGGCTACTCCTCGATCAGGCGGCCGTCCGCGTCGCGGATTTCCGGGCCGTGGACGCGGGCGCGACCGTCGCCGAATTTCGCGTCGCGCTCGCGCAATGCCGGGCCAAGGCCGCCTTCGCGCGCCTGTCGCAGGAATTCACGGGCGCTTTGCGCCTGATGACCGCGCGCATCGTTCTCCGCCGCCATGCGCTGCAAGGTGCGGGCGCCCATCAGTTCCAGGCCGAGATTGACGATGCGCTTGTTGGCCGAGAGCAGCGCCGGGTCGACCAGAGCGAGGCGGTCGAGCAATTGCTCGACCTCCGCCTCCAGTTGCGTGGCCGGCACCGCCTTGAGCACGAGGCCGATCGACGCGGCCTCGGCGCCGGTGATGGTATCGCCGGTCAATAGCAGTCGTTTCGCCCATTGCGGGCCGACGTGATAGAGCCACATCTGATTGGGCGGCGAGCCGAGGTCGCGCACGGCGGGAAAGCCGATCCGGGTATCGTCGGCCGCGATCACCATGTCGCACAGCAGCGCGATGTCGGTGCCGCCGGCCAGGCAGAAGCCGTGGATTTGCGCGATGACCGGCTTGTGCATGTCGAACAGCACCATGCGCAGGCGCTGGTCGCGTTCGAGCTGCCAGGCGTCATCGTCGAAATTGCTGAACATGCCCCGCCGATAGGCCGGACCGTTGCCGCTGGACTGGGCCGTCGGCTGCTGGGGCGTCAAATCGTAGCCGGCGCAGAAGCCCTTGCCTTCGCCCTTCAGTACGACGGCGTGGACGGCCGTGTCGTTATCGGCCTCCCACAGTGCGTGATACAGTTCTCCCAGCAACTCCTGCGACAGGGCGTTGCGTTTGTCCGGACGGTTGAACGTGACACGCGCGCGACCGCGTTCGACTTCGTAACGGATCGTCTGGTATGCGACCATGGCATCACCTCCTATCGTGCAGCGTGCCGCCGACCCCCTCGACAATGGCGCGGCTGCGGAGCGTTCCGATACGTAACAGCCTTTAGCGAATGACCGCGCAGGCCACGCGCGCGCCGGCGCCGCCGATCGGCTGGGTCCTGTAGTCGTCGGGGTGTTCGTGGATCACCAGGGCTGAACCGTCCGTGTCGAGCAATGCGGGGTGGTC